>DFFH01000032.1 GCA_002368805.1 Mageeibacillus sp. UBA3781
GTGCGGTCCACTTCCGATGGAAGGAACGGCTTTGCATGGGACGCAGTGATCTCTTCACCCAGTCCTCTGATTTCGATTCCCGCATAGCCAAGGTCATGGGCCATCGGATAGATATCCTTCCAGGACCACTCGGGGCATGCCAGTGTAGAAAAAGCAAGCTTCATCGCCATTTCGAAAAACCTCCGTCAAAAAAGCCGTGATACATCATTGCGGAATATCACAGCATAGGATTATTTAACGGGATTAGCATACACCCATATAAAAAGAAAAGGAACGGTTAAATTGCGCTTTGGGGCAAGAAAGGCAAAAAAGCGAAAGAAAATGCAAACTCCTATGACCTTACGGGGTGGCGTTCCGTCTTTTCAGCGTGAAAAGAACTTGTCGGGAATACGAAGGCCGCCCTTCCGGGGAAGGTCTTTAGACAGGTTTCGTCTCGAAAAGCACTCCTACCTCGTTTTCCAGGATCGGGCAGCCCCAGATATTTCCCTGTACGAAGTCGCACTGATACTTCGTGAGGATATCGAGCTGTCTTCTGTCATCGACACCTTCGGCGACGACCTTGATCTTCATCTGGTGCACCAGACCGATGATCGAGCCGACCATGAGGCGCTGGGCATTCTTGATCGGGAGCTCATCGACGAACGACTTATCGATCTTGAGTACATTGATCGGGAGCTGCTGGAGATAGTTCAGTGAAGAGTAACCGGTACCAAAGTCGTCGAGTGCGACGGTAATACCCATCGCGGAGATCTCTTTTAATACTTTTACAGCATATTCCACATTGGAAACCATGACGGACTCGGTAACTTCGAACTCGAGGTTCTTCGTATCGATGCCGGTCTTCTGGATGATGCGCTTGACGGACTGCAGGAACATCGGGCTCATCAGCTGGACAGCGGAAATATTGACGGACATGACGCCGTCCCAGTTATATGTCTCCTTGATGCGGTTCAGCGTCAGGCACGCAGTCTCGAGGACCCACTCACCGAGCGGTACGATAAAGCCGACAGACTCGGCAACAGGGATAAACTCCGTCGGCGGAACTTCGCCGAATCTCTCGGAATTCCATCGGCAGAGTGCCTCGAATCCGCGGAGCTTTCTCTCCTTTATATCAAACTGCGGCTGGAAAGCGAGATACAGTTCCCTGTTCTTGATCGAGCTCAGGAGCTTGCTCTCGTACTTCATCTTGCGCATGATGTCGTCCTTCATCTCTTTTCTGAAGAACTGCACCATGTTCTTGCCGTATTCTTTTGCCTTATACATCGCGGTCTCCGCGCACTTGATCAGCTCGGCGGATGTCGTGCCGTCCTGCGGGAAGAAGGACACACCGAAGCTGGCGGTCACGGTGTACTCGGACTCTTCGATACTAAATGGCTTGGAGAGTGTATCTCTTAAATTCTCAACATAATTGAGCATGTCTTCGTCCGAGAACTGGCGCTGCACGATGATCGCAAACTCATCTCCGCCCCAGCGGCCGATCATGTCTTCCTGATCGATCGAGGAAGTCAGGCGGGATGCCGCGGACTGCAGCACCATATCACCGACCTTATGACCCATGGAGTCATTGATCGTCTTAAAGTTGTCGAGATCCACATAGATCAGGGCAAACGGCATATTCTTGTTTGAAAGGATACTGATCAGAAGATCCATACGGTCGGTGATCTTCACGCGGTTCGGAAGGCCGGTGACCGTATCGAAGTGGTTCATCTGGTAGAGACGTTCCTCATTCTCCTTCATCGCACGGTTATATTCCTTAAGAAGCGTATTCTGGCGCTTCGTCTCTTCTTCTCTCTTCTTAAGATCGGTATTGGCCTGCTCGAGTTCCTCGGTCTTTGCGGCGACTCTCCCGATCTCCCGCGCCACGCGGCGGTTGTATGCCAGGATGATGCCGACGATGATCAGGCTCAGGATCGTTGTCGCCAGACCGTTCAGTGCGAAAGTATCATCGAACCGGATCATTGCCACGATCGTCGCGACGATCTGCAGTACCGACACTACGATCACCGCATAGAAACCCTTGGTATTCAGGGACAGTACGATCAGGATCGAGAGCATGAGCTGAACGAGAGAAAAAACTCCGCGGAAAGGGACCAGGAAATCAAATGCGGAAACAGAACCGACTAGTGCATTTAATACAGCGAAAAGGAGAAAGAAAATCACATATGCGGCGATCTTCAGTGCAGCGAAACGCTGTTTCTCAGCAGGATGTAAATTGGTATCTACGAATCTTCCTATGAAGGATGATTCGTCCTCTTGAACTTCTCTGTTATCCATATCTTGCGCCATATCTGCCCCCACTCCCATAGTAAATATACGCAATTCCAATTATGCACGAAAAGCACTCAAAATACAGGTGCTTTTCGAAAAATGTTTGAAAACTGAAACATTCTATCTGCCTAATGGTATAATTTTTTTCATTAAGAGTAAATGCAAAGAATTTGATATTTTAGGAGAAAAATATGTTTTTACCGAAAGCCGCGATCTTCGATCTGGACGGAACGCTTCTCGACTCCATGTGGGTCTGGAGGCAGATCGATGCTGATTTTCTGGCCGCCCACGGACATCAGATCACCCCTGATTATACCGATGCCATCAAGTGCATGGGCTGGGAAGAGGGTGCCCGCTACACTATCGGCAGATACGGTCTTTCTGCAACTCCGAAGCAGGTCATCGAGGAGTGGTTCGATATGTGCGCGGACTACTACCGCACGAAGATCACGATGAAACCGTTCGCGCGCGAGTACCTCGCTTTTCTGCATGAACACGGCGTCCCGATGGCGATCGCGACCTCGATGGAGCCGCAGCATAATATCGACATCATCCTGGATAAATACGAGCTTCGCCCGTTTTTCCAAAATGTCACCGTCTCCACGGAGGTCACCCGCGGCAAAGGTTTCCCGGATATTTATCTTCTCGCCGCTTCCCGCCTGGGAGTGGAGCCATCGGACTGCGCGGTCTTCGAGGATATCTTAGGCGCGATCCGCGGTGCCGCCAAGGGAGGATTCCAGACCGTCGGCATCTACGACACTGTTTCCGAAGGTGACTGGATGGATATAAAAGAAGAAGCGGACATCGCTGTCCGCTCCTGGAGAGACTTGATCGATTGATCCCGCGCCGCGAATCAGTTATTGATCCCGCGCCACCGGCGATCTTCGCGCCGCAAATCACAATAGCTCGGAGCGCAGCAGGGGATCCGGCGCTCAGATAAATAACCGGATGATCCACCAGATCAGACTAAATGCCAATACCGCAAATACCACACGGATGACGATATAGATGATCATCGTGATCAGTCCGAGGATCCATCCGACTTTCGCGATGTCTTTTTTCGGTCCGCCGCAGGCATGTCCGACGATACCGAGGATAAGCGCCAGGATACTGTTCAGAAGGAAAGGATTGAAGAAAATACTGATCATTCCAAAGATAAGCGCCAGCACACAGATGCCGTCATTGTCCGGTCTTCCCGGATTCTGAAGGTTCTCGGCATACGCCTGCCTGTCCTTATCATTCATCGGGAAAGTATTCGGAGTATTCTGCAGCGGCTTCGGCTCCGGGGTCTTACTTTCCGTATCCGGAGCAAAACTCTGCGCATTCTGATATGAAGACGGGGCCGGCTGCGGGAGCGGCGGCACCGGCGGGAAACCGGAAGTTTGCGGCTCCGGCGTATCCGGAAAAACATCCAGTGCTTTTCCACATACTTTACAAAAGCGGGTGCCATCCTCGCTGACGTGTTTACAATACTTACAGATCGACATTTCCTACTATCTCATTTCTATCCGGGGGAAGAATACTATCGGATCCTACCTGTCCACGGCAGATCCGTCATCGCCCGGAATGGTTGAAAATTATTTATTATAGAGTTTCTTCTTCGCGTACTCCGGCTCGCAGGTGATGTTGATGCCGAGTTTCCTGAAGACGCCCTCATCCACGCCGGAAAGGATCGTGGTCGAGTGCGCATCGCTGTGGCGGAGGTTATTGATCTGCTGCATTGCGAGCTCGGCAACCGGGTTCGTCGCAGCACTCATGGCAAGCGCGATCAGAACTTCATCCGTGTGCAGTCTCGGGTTATGGTTGCCCATGTGGTTGACCTTCAGATCCTGGATCGGCTCGATAACATTCGGTGAGATAAGCGGGATCTCATGCTGGATACCGCCGAGGACCTTGAGTGCATTGAGAAGAACGGCGGCTGAAGCGCCGAGGAATTCGGAATTCTTACCGGTCACGATCTGGCCGTCCGGAAGCTCAAGCGCGACAGCCGGACCATGCGTGGACTCCGCGCGGACGAGCGCTGCGGAAACGACACGGCGGTCATTGACCTCGATACCGGACTTATTCATCAGCAGCTCGATCTTGCTGACGTCCTGACCCTCAGAAAGGCCCTGACGGACCATGCACTTCGCCTGGTAGTAGCGGCGGATGATCTCCTGCTTGCTGGCTTCACGGCATGCCTCGTCATCGACGATCGCAAAACCTGCCATATTAACGCCCATATCCGTCGGGCTCTTGTACGGGGACTCGCCATAGATCTTCTCGAAGATCGCGTTTACGACCGGGAAGATCTCGACGTCACGGTTGTAGTTAACGGTGGTCTCGCCATAGGCCTCGAGGTGGAACGGGTCGATCATATTTACATCGGCGAGGTCCGCGGTCGCTGCCTCATAAGCGATATTTACAGGATGGGTCAGCGGCAGGCTCCAGATCGGGAAAGTCTCGAACTTCGCATATCCTGCTTTGATACCTCTTCTGTTCTCGTGATACAGCTGGGAGAGGCAGGTCGCCATCTTTCCGGAACCCGGGCCCGGAGCGGTAACAACGACGAGAGAACGTGTCGTCTCGATATATTCATTCTTACCATATCCTTCATCACTTACGATGAGCGGTACATTCATCGGGTAGCCCGCGATCGGATACTGCTTATATACCTTGATGCCCAGCTGGTGCAGTCTCTTAGCGAACTGCTCTGCCAGAGGCTGGTTCGTGTACTGGGTGATCGTGACAGAGCCGACATACAGTCCGATCTCGGTAAAAGCATCGATCAGGCGGAGCACTTCCTGGTCATATGTGATGCCGAGGTCACCTCTTCTTTTATTCTTCTCGATCGCATCCGCATTGATCGCGATGACGATCTCGACTTCATCCTTCAGCGCCATGAGCATCTTGACTTTGCTGTCCGGCTCAAAGCCCGGAAGAACACGGGAGGCGTGGTAATCGTCGAAGAGTTTTCCCCCGAATTCCAGATACAGCTTACCGCCGAATTTACCGATACGGTCACGGATCTTCTGCGACTGCATCTGCACGTACTTTTCATTGCTAAAGCCTACTTTAAACATACTGTTTCACGCCCCTTTTGCCGGAAGATATGCCTTCCGCCCTTGTTCTTTTACAAATAAAAAGAGCTCCTCGCGAAGTTTTCTTGAGAAGCTCGTCAGCCTTTTTCAACGGCTCTTTGCAATTATAACACATTTTGTTATGCTGTCTATATTACATTCCGTCAAAAAGGAGTACTTTTTTATGCGTTTTCTGATCCAAAGAGTGACCTCCGCCAGAGTCGATGTCGAGGGCAAGACCGTCGGTGCGATCGACCAGGGATTCCTTGTTTTTATAGGAGTTAGTAATACAGATACGAAGGAGATCGCCGATGGCATGGTCAAGAAACTCATAGGTCTCCGCATCTTCCGTGATGAGGAAGGGAAAACAAATAAAAGCCTCGCCGATGTCGGCGGCAGTCTCCTTCTCATCTCGCAGTTCACGCTCTACGCCGACTGCCACCACGGCAACCGTCCGTCATTCATCAATGCAGGTGCCCCGGATCTGGCCAATGATCTATACGAGTACATCATCGCATCCTGCAAGGCCGTGATCCCGAATGTGCAGACCGGTGTTTTTGGCGCGGACATGGCCGTTTCGATCGAGAATCAGGGGCCTTTCACGATTATCCTCGACAGTGAGGAGATCCTAAAGAAGAAATAACATCATCCGTCCCCCGGGCATTTTTTCCGAGTCATAAAGCCTGAGAACACCACTCCGGCCACCTTCATTCTTCTGCGGTTGAAAACCCCGGTTCAAATCGCTATAATACTTTCAGCGCATGCTTCGATCGTTCAACGGATAGGACTGCAGTTTCCGGTACTGCCAATGCGGGTTCGATTCCTGCTCGGAGCGCCAATTGAAAATTAAACGTCTCCATGCTCATGCCACGGATCTCTCGTGATCTTGCTGCGCCGGAGACGTTTCTTTTTTCCCGGCAGGAAAGGATTTATCAGCATGGGCTATATTATGGATCTTCGAAAAGTACTCGGCCACCGGCCGATCATCATCCCCGGCGCAGCAGTGCTTTTCGCAAATGAGAAAAACGAGATACTACTTCATGAGCGCGCGGACAACCATTACTGGGGCTATCCGGGCGGTTCGATGGAACTTGGCGAGAGCTTCGAGGAGTGTGCGAAGCGGGAGGCCTTCGAAGAATCCGGGCTGATCGCCGACAAGCTGGAGTTCCTCGATCTGGAGTCCGGCGAATCGACGCACTACATCTACCCGCACGGCGACGAGATCTACGTCGCGGGCGTTCTCTACCTCTGCCGGGAGTACCACGGCGAGCTGAAGATACAGGAAGAGGAGGTCGTCCGGCAGCGTTTCTTCGCTGAGGACGAACTCCCCTACCCGATGGATCCGATGAATGAAGTTTTTATCAGAAAGGCGTTCCGCATCCTAAAAGGCGAGGCCTAGGAAAAAGCACTTTCCCGTTATCCTTCGATCTCTTCTGTCTTATAGATGAACTTCACCGAGCCATCCATATCATCAGCGATACCTGCGTAGTTGCAGTATTCCTTCGATACTTCAAGTGTGGCGCGAAGTCTTGTAACAACTCCGGCAAGATCTCCATCCACAAGCTCGACGAGCTTCTGGATGCCCTTCTCGTTGAACTCTTTCATGCCGTCTGACAGCTGCATCGAACCGTCACGAAGTTTCGTTACGCCTTCCACCAATGCCGGAAGTCCATCCTTCAGTGTCAGGATACCGTCACAGAGCTCCGCCATGCCATCCTTGACCTGTTTCGTTCCTTTCTTCAGATCCGAAGTTCCCTTTTTCAGTTCGCCCGCACCTGCGAGGACTTTTCTGACACCTCCGGTATAATCCAGAAGTCCTAAGTAGAATGCATTATATCCGTCGAGGCTTGCTTTCAGTGCGATCACTTTCTGTGCACCGGCGGAGGCTGCCTTCAGTTTCGATTGCACCTCATCGCCCGCCATCGTCTCGGAGATCGCTTTTTCCACCTGGGCATCCGTATTCTTATCGATCAGCGCCTTAATATCCGAGGATGCCATGGTCTCGCTGACCTTCGAGCTGATGATCTTCTGCACATCGGAAGAGGCCATCTGCTGATCGATCGCTGCGCTGATCTGGCTCTTCACCTGTGCCGTTTCCATCTGTGCATCCGTGTTCTGCGAAATCAGAGAAGCTACTTCAGAAGTCTTCATCTGCTGATCGACCGCTCCTTCGATCTTCTGCTGCGTGGAAGAATCGATCACACCCGCTGCGATACCCTGCTCATACTGTTCTTTGGTCATTCCCTGTGACTCAAGGACCTTCGCAAGAACACTCTCACGTACACTTGCAGTGACCGCTGTTTCTACCTGCTGGCGCACTGCCGCTGTCACCTTGCCGGAGACCTCCGCCTTTACTGCCGAAGTTACCTGGGACTCGACCTCCGACTGAACTGCCGCCGTGACCTGCGAGCGGATGTAGTCGCGTTTACCCTCGACCGCAGATGTTACTGTTTCCAGCGCCTGCTGATATACAGCCGAATCATCCAGTGATTTGATTACATTGTTGAGGACCTCTGAATAATTCGAGATCGTCATTTTCGGAACAGAGATCCCTGCTGCTGTAAGCTGTTCCTGCGCAGTTGCCAGAAGTGACTCGAAGACTTTCTTTGCTCCGTCATTCAGTTCAGCAGAATGGGAATCCAGTTCGGACATACCGGCGTAAAGATCGCCCATGCCCTTATCCACTTTTCCGGCACCATCATCCACTGCGGCCGTTCCGTTCTTAAGTTTCACTGCGCCGTCCGCAAGTTTATTCACACCATCGACCAGTTCTTCCGACTTGGTCAGAAGCGTGCACATACCGTCATACAGATCAGAAGAACCGTCGATCAGCTGATCCATCGCATCGGTCAGTTCCTTCATCGAGGCGTTCAGATCCAGAGGCTCCTCCGAACCATCTGCTCCGGCTCCGGCCGCACCAGTCCCCAGTGCACCTCCGCTGAGTTTATCCGGGTCGATCTGGTTAAGAAGCTCGGTGGAAGCGATCGTTACAGTCATGCCGAGACTGAAGTTTACACAGTCTGCCGAGATCTCCACATAGTCCGGGATCTCCATCTTATCCGGTGTGATCCCCAGATCTTCGGAAAGTCCCGGGAACGCAAATCCGACGACTACTGTTCGGCTTCCGTCATTGACGATCTTGCCGTTGGATACCGACACATTGGAGAATACGGCATTATCCATCAGCACACCCGTCAGCATCGTAAACGGTACATAGAGAGTCTCCTGTTTGCCGTCGATCTCCTTCGTGACGGACGTGTTGTTCTTATACTCGTAGCGGATCGTGACGCGTCCGCTCTTCCCGATCAGTTCCTCCGGCGTGATCGGCGATCCGTCGAGGAAATACGACACCTTCATATCGACGGGAAGTTCTTTTTCAATATTGCCCTGATAGTAGATATCGTCATTGGTGGTATCCCATACACGGGTATTCCCGCCACCCATCGTGAAGCTTTCTCCATCCTTCAGGATCGAGATATCCGGGAGTTCGGAGACATCTTCCACACCGGTCTTCCCGGCAGTATTTCTGATCCAGTCGCTGACGATGATCTTCTTGACCGATCCTTCACGCCCGGCGATCACATATACTGTTTCCTCTTTAAAAGCACTTTCCGGGGAGACCGCCCGTGTGCCCGCCGTGGTATCCATATATTTCATCAGATCACTGGAAGTATCGCCTGAAACACCGGAGATATCCGCATTCATCTGTTCTTCTGCCACCGGTTCCGAAGATCCGGACTTGGAGTAATAAGCGGCGACTGCGGAGGCTCCTACTCCTGCGCTTAAGATGCTTGCCCCGATGATCAAGGCCAGTGTTTTATTTGCCATTGTGTTGATCGTATTCATACATACAGCTCCTTTCTTGTTTGAGAAGACGAATAAGTATCACTTTTTTTCATACCGGCAGTCGTTCTTTTGATCAGTCCGTCAAATGCCATGAGCATGGACGGCAGTATGAAGATGACCAGGATCATGGAGATCACGGCGCCTCGAGCCAGGAGGACGCACATCGAACTGATCATATCGACATCCGAGTAGATCGCGACGCCGATCGTCGCTGCAAAGAGTCCTGTTCCCGATACGATGATCGAGGGGATCGATGTCTTAAGTGCCGTCCATACCGCGTCACGGCACGCAAGTCCGTGCATGCGCTCTTCTTTATATCTGGTCGTCATCAGGATCGCATAATCGACTGTCGCGCCGAGCTGGATCGTACTGATAAATACCGGTCCGACGAATGGCATGCTCTGTCCCAGATAGTGCGGAAGTCCGAGGTTAATGAAGATCGCGAGCTCGATGACCGAGATCAGGATAAACGGCAGCGACACGCTCTTCGTAACAAATGCGATAATCAGGAATACCAGCAGGACGGATACGATGTTGACGATACGGAAGTCCTTATCCGTCGTCTCGATCAGATCCTTCGTGCACGGTCCTTCTCCGATCAGAAGGCCCTTCGGGTCATACTTTTTCAGGATCACGTTCAGCTGGTCGATCTGATCGTTCAGCTCGTCGGTCGCAAGACCATACTGCGAGTTGATCAGCATGAGTTCCCATTTGCCGCCTTTGAGGGTGCTCATGATCTCCTGCGGCAGAACATCCTGCGGGACATCCGCGCCGATCAGCGATTCCAGCGACAGGACATAGTTTATGCCATTCACCTTCTCCATCTCGGAGATCATCTTACGCGTCACGTCCGGATCGAGCGTCGAATCGGTCAGCACCATATGCTGTGTCGCCATTCCAAAGTCACTCTGCAGTTTTTTGTTCGCGACGACATTCGGCATATCCTGCGGGATCGACACGGAGATATCGTAATAGACTTCGTTGCTGGCCTTCTTATATCCGTAGAAAGACGGTACCAGAAGGATCGCAAACAGGATGAGGAATACCGGGAAGATCTTGACGATCCCTTTGGAAAAAGCACCTCCACCCGGAATGAGCGATCTATGTCTGCTTTTCTGCAGCGGCTTATCCAGTACCAGGATCATAGCAGGAAGTACGGTCACGCATCCGATCACACCGATGATGACGCCCTTCGCCATGACAAGACCGAGGTCACGTCCCATGGTAAAGCTCATGAAGCACAGAGCGATGAATCCGGCAACCGTGGTGATGGAGCTTCCGATCACGCTGGTGAGCGTCTGCCGGATCGCGACCATCATCGCCTCTTTATTATCGGGGTATTTCTCTCTTTGTTCGTTATAGCTGTGCCACAGGAAGATGGAATAGTCCATGGTGACCGCCAGCTGAAGAACAGCGGAGAGTGCTTTTGTAATATAGGAGATCTCGCCGAAGAAGATATTACTTCCGAGATTAAGGATGATCATCATGCCGATGGAAAGAAGGAATACGACCGGGGCGAGGAAACTGTCCAGCAGGAGCATCATGGCGACAAGTGCCAGCGCGACCGCGATCGCCACATAGATCGGCTCTTCTTTCTCGCACAGTTCCTTGAGGTCGGTAACCAGCGCGGACATGCCGGAAACGAAGCACTCTTTATCCGCGATTTTTCTGATGCTCGTGATGGCCTGCATCGTCTCATCCGCCGAAGTGGATGTATCGTAGAAGACGGCCATGATGGTCGAGTGATCGGTATTAAAGGCATCGTACAGTTTCTTCGGCAGCATCTCCATCGGGACAGACAGATCAAAGATCGAATCGTACCAGATGACCGACTCGACGTGCTCGACCTGTGCGATCTTCTCTTTCAGAGAAGCCACCTGAAGCGGTGTCATATCCTCTACGATGACGAATGAAAAAGCACCTTTGCCGAATTCCTTCAGCAGCTCGTCCTGACCGATAACGGTCTCCATGTCTTTCGGCAGGTAATCGAGCATATCATAGTTCACTCTCGTTCCGATGTAGCCGAAAACAGACGGGATCAAAAGCAGAAAAGTAATGATCAGGATCAGGACTCTGTATTTAACTACGGCTTTTGAAAAACTCATTTTCTTTCTCCCTTCCAAGGAATATCTTCAAGATCCGGATCGATATTATCCGGGAACTGGTTTTTGATGATCTTTACCGTGCAGACCGCCACCGAAAGATTCAGGATACCTTCGGCCACAAGCGCGATGCCGAGGAGCGTGATCAGGGTCTCTGCCGAGCTTCCGGGGCGGAACATCAGCAGGAGACCGAGGAGCCCGGCGACGATCGCGCCACCGAAGATGAACCACCAGTCGGGAATGCCGAATTCTTTCGATTCTTTTGCGATTCTTGCCTTGAAAAAAGCATCCGCCATGATAAGAACACCCATCGCGATCACGATCAGGTTCACTGCGTGGATCGGGTGCACCAGGACAGCAATACCGAGCACCGCCAGAACAGATCCGAACTCCAGATCATACTGGAAAGCCAGACGGAAAAGATCCTTCGAGAAATACCCGACGATCTTTACGATACCGAAGACGATCAGGGCGATTCCGAGAAGCGTCCCGAGAAGGCGGGTGCCGATATCCGCATGAAGGATCAATCCTGTGCCCAGTACGCAGAAAAGGATCGACATAACCACATATCCGGTCTTTGCGATCCTCATCGGAGCAATCGAACGCATCTTCATAAATCTTCACCTCCGTACATATTCAAAGACCGCCTCTTCTCCCGGAGATCCCCCGGGGAAACCACAGTCTTATCAATCATCTGCTATGAGGATACTTCGCCGGCACTTGATCGGAAACGGACAGCCAAAAGCCCCGTGCCTGAAATTCAGACACGGAGCAGGTTTTGTCTAAAAAGTAATAAATCAGTTGGATAGATACAGGTTCGATCCCGGGTTACTTGTCTTCTTTTTGTTTTTCTGCAGCCCGCATGATCATCTCCTCCGCCATGCCTTTATAGAGCTGGCAGAAACGGATAATATGTGCTTCCACATTTGACTCCATCTTCTGGTTGAGCCACTCGATCGCAAGCCCGAAGCATTCACAGCGGTAGAAA
This sequence comes from Mageeibacillus sp. UBA3781, assembly GCA_002368805.1. Classification (GTDB taxonomy): domain Bacteria; phylum Bacillota; class Clostridia; order Saccharofermentanales; family Saccharofermentanaceae; genus Scatonaster. The sequence continues at coordinate 12,264 of DFFH01000032.1, forward strand.
CGGAGGATAATCTCCGCATCGGACGGAGCGATCACCACATCGTGGAAAAGTGTTTTTGCATAGGTAGTAACAACGTAGTCACAGACCTTCCACAGATACTGCTCGAAGACATCGCGGCTTACGGAATTATAGATATGAAGGATCGCCCGGCGATTCTGCTCGCAGAAGGAAATGGCGGCCCGGAGTGCCGTCTCGATCGAATCGATCGTATCGTACTTTTCTATGATCGCATCTGCCTCATCCTTTACCATTTCCTCGACCAGAGACGGCAGATCCTGATAGTAGTAATAGAAAGAATTTCTGTTGATCCCGCATTTCTCCACGATCATCTTGACCGTGATACTGGACATCGGAAGCTCCTCAAGAAGTTCCACAAACGTCTTCTTGATGGCATCTTTCATAAAACTCGGCATAAGCGTCATTGCTCCTTCCCTTCATACTAGATAAGCCATACCTATTATACCCCATCCGTACAAACTTGAATGGCGAATAATATACGATGCCAAGTTTTGCCACCTTGGGAAGCAGGATTTTGGTGGCTAAGATTGCGGGTTCCCTTGTTTCGCCACCTTCGATCATTCCTTTTCGTGTGGTGAATAATTAAATACGTCACATTCGCCACCTTCCGTTCGTTATTTAAGGTGGCGAATCTCATCACCTATCTTCTCTCGCCACTACTGATAGTGCTTTTCAAGGTGGCTGATTACGGATCAATCAGATTTCGCCACCTCCTCTTCCCTTCATCATGGTGGTCAATCCAGGCAAATCTTAACTTTCGCCACCTTTTATGACCTTCCTGAGAAATTCCACCTGAAAAGCATCCCAAACATTGTTCCGGAATCGTTCAGGATCAAATGGTGCATATGATGTCTCCGACGTAAGAATAAGATTCTTCCCTGTGAATATTCCGTTTTCTCCGTATTCCTGAAGTTTGATCAGTGCGGCCTTTCGATAATCCGGATCTTCGAGCATACCGAGATGTTCGTGATAGACCACTCTGTGATGCGCAATATCCAGCAAGGTGAAATCCGGGTAACGCGTCTTCCCGTTGCGAAGTACGACAGGACACTCATATTTGTATGGGATCCCCAGTTCAAAATACACATTCGCGATAAACACTTCCGTCTTGGATCGTACCAGGTCACCTCGTCTGGTCCGAAAAGTCAGTCTCTCAGGGTACTGCGGATTTCCCGCATACGTCTTTGCTAACCACATATCGGCATACGTCCCGCCATCGAGAAGCACGGGCGACACCAACATCTTCCTACCTTCACTTAGAGTCCGATACAAGTGATCCGCAGGTCTGGTCTTCATAAGCCCGAGATATTTTTCAAGCAGCGATCTCTCTTTCTTTGCAGATTCAAGAATGTGCGACAAGTAGTCTTTCTCCGCCAGTTTTACTGCCAGATCCCTGTTCTACTTATGGATGTACTTACCATGCGAATAAGCCTCGAGCACCTGAAAATATCGGGTAGATCCATTTCTCCGCTCGACTCGCACTCTGCCGGCCGGAGCCTGCCTAAGGATCTCCTCCGTCGAAGAGATTACTTCGTCCAGCTGCCTTTTCCTGATCGTCAATTCCCTCAACAAGCTTTCCATATCCGCCTCCTCGCAAAGTAATGCCTTTATTGAACTATCGTACACGCGTGCGGCGCAATATTTTATATGAGTAGTTCTGTGACTTTTTTGAAAAGAACTTGCCCTGCATCTGATATTCAGACACAGGGCGCCAAATGGTAAAAAAGTTAAGGTTTGTATATCACATCGTTTTCAGATCTATCCCCATCGCCAGAAGGATATTCTCCACATTCTTTACATGGTCTGCATCTAAGGCTTCCATGGAAAAGGAGATCGTATCGTTATAGCCCAGCACAAACAGAGCATCACTCCCTTCCGGAATCTTGCAGTAGTATGCCTCAAGGAAAAAAGCACCTTCTTCTTTCTTGATTTCCTTTACAACAAGATCCTCTTCATACCATCCGCCATAGTCCAGTGTCTCTTGAACCGCGGCCTTTGCAGATTCTGCATCACTATATACCCGGAATAGAATATGTACTGACTTCGTGCCATAGACGCGGATCGTATTCTTCTCTCCTGCATCACGTTCTGTTACCGGTTCGATAGAATCTTTACACGCTTCGAGGAAAGCTTCTTCCATCTCTTTTGCAGTTTTGATTGCTACAGGCTCCTGACTCGAAGGCTCGGTCGCACTCTCCGATGATTCGGACGTGCTATCCTCCTGCATAGACGACGTCTCATCTGACTCCGAGGAACTCTCCTCTGATACTGATGCAGTCGTTTCAGATACAGTAGCAGAGGATTCCGTATCCTTTTTTGATCCTTTACATCCACATGCCATTGCAATTGCAGAGACAACTGCCAATATCATAATCAGCTTCGCTTTTTTCATGGTTTCATTTCTCCTTATACTTAAATACTATATGTCTGTCTCCTGCAGATAGAGTGTTACTCTTCTTTGAATCATATCAGCCACATGTTCAGCGGTGTTATCTCCGGAATAGTAGGCGGCCGCCTCTTCGAGACATATATCGACGATCGATTGAGAACCGTGGAGATAGTGGTCTCCCCGCTTTATAAGATTGCGATACATGTCCAGGTATTCTTCTTTCGTGTACTTCAGCCTATATGCGCCACTATTCTCGACGAAATCATAACCTTGTTGCATTTTCTCTTCATTATATTTCCGATTTACCGAGATTCCTTGATTTAGCTGCTTACTTTTCGATTGGAAAGATTCTCCAACTGCATATTTTATTATTTCACTGGCAAGGTCAGGTTGTGAAGTTGATGCAGATATCGCTAATAAACAATACGGCACCACATGAAGAGATCCATTTTCATTCGGGAATCCGACTATGACATGATCCTGGTACATAAACAGTGACCCCAGCGCAACTATATCCGCCCAATCCAGCATGTAAATACCATTATCCAGATCCGTGGATACATAGTCATCCCAGTTGCTTTTACATCCGAAATCTTTCGTCCATTTTAACAGGTTAAGAAAATCCTCACTGTTAAAGTACGCCTTGCCATCTCGGATAAATGTATCTATCTGAGCCATAATCCCGTGTTTCAGAAGATACTGTTTTGAAAAGATAGTCTGAATTCCGGAATAATCAGGGTACTTCTTTGCACTTCGATAAAAATCCTCATATGTCCAGGTATAAGGATTCTCCACATATTTCTCAGAAGCGCGGAAACCGATAATATCAAAGTAGAGGCAGGCACAGTATGGTGTTTCCGCCCCCATGGTGATCTTATCGACATAGTACTCCTCTTCATCGAGCGTGGAAATCAGCGGTGTCATATCCTTTAAATAGCCCAGCCTTCCCAACTCATCTAATCCGGCATCGGCATATTGATCAAAATACATATCCGGCGCCGTTCCATTCGCCAGATCCAGACTTATAATCGTATTGATCTCATTTCGTGCCTGTGCCCAGTTCTCTTCAGTCGCATTGATTTCATTTTTATAATCCCGCAAAATGAATTTGACTTCCGGATGCAGAAGATTCATCTCCTGAACAAGCTGCTCTACACAACTTCCTTCCAGATTATATCCCGCTATCACAAACTCTTCTTTTTTCTTCAGATCCTGCTTTTCTGCCGGACTCAAGTGATACCAAACAAGCATCTCATCGTTCAACTGCTTCGTGATTAACTCGAGTTCACCGTTCTCACGGAATCTCAGATCTTGAATAGATCCCCATACAGAAACGTCCTCCCAGGCAAGGGATACAGGTTCAGTGATGTCCAGACAGGTAATGCCGGTTGTCGTAACTCCGAATAAGTGTTCACCATGAGAAAATAGAGACCTGAAAACCGGCGTTTGAATAGCGGTTTCCGTCCATTTTGTACTCTTTTCATCTAAACGGAACAGAACCGTCCCACCATCTTTTCCGATGCCAACACATGTCCACTGTCCTTTATGGAAGATCACATTTGACTCAGCCATCTCAGGAAGTTCGATTGTTTCCCGGATATTTCCGTCTTCTGTTAAGGAATATATGGAAGAGGTGCCTTTACTATAGACAATTAGAGCTAATCTACCATCTTCGCTTGTCATAATATCCCGGATCGACATCATCTCCGGATCAACATCCAACTGAATATGCTTGACCAGGCCACTATCGGATCGAATCATATCCAAGTAATACTTCTGTTCGCCCGTAGCATTATCCGCCTGTAAGGTTATCATCCAGCAGTCGTTTCCTTGGCATCGCATTATCCGGTCTCGAAGTGATGTTCCACATTCTTTATTCAAATCGAATTCTTTTATAGTTTTCCCGTTCTCATCCAGAAATAGCAATTTATTGTCCGGAGTAAGAACATTGCCCTGTTCATCAATCGGGAAGAGAGGATATTTCTTTCCTACGTCATCCCCAAGGTTCGGAACACACTGCTCTGCTCTCAATTTGGAATACATCTCAGACTCAAAAAAGGTCTGAACAATTAAGGCGTTATCTGCAAAATCCGCCCTGCACTCATTGGGAATGGAAAGAATCTTATTTTCTGTTAAGTAATATGGGAAGAGAGGAGAGACAGAAGCATCTTCTTTAGACGACTTTTTCTTGCATGCGCTACATAATAACACACTCAACACTAGCGCTAAAGAAAGTACAGATCTGAACAATTTCTTCACATTTATCATTCTGTCTCCCCCCCGTCTTTGATTAGCTTGCGTATAAAACAACAATGGTTTGACTGGTATTGTTCAGTATTCCGTTTTTGTTATCCGGAGTCTCGAAAGAGAATTCAACATTGAAAACCTCACCAAGTTGATTATCAGGAAGAATTACAATGCTTTTCCCTAACACTTTGCTTGAAACTGATTCAGGATATTGTTGTTTAATCGTTTTATAAACCAGATCGCTTGCATCAGACGATTCAAGTACACCTATATCTGCAATTGCATCTGCCGGGTTCTTATCCATATATGCATTAAACTCATCTACCATGAATCGTTCAAACCAAACTAGTTCTCCGTCACTGCTATAAATAAGGTCCAGGCCTGCGCACGTAGGTGTATTCTGAATATATCGTCTGAAATGGAAAGCATAGAGTCCGGCAGAATCCGTCGTCTCAGAGGGACGGCTATCATCAACAGCGAGCTGATAATCCTCAACAGAAATGTATTTAGAAGCTATCTCCATTGCTCTTTTCTTGCACTCTTCAATTGAATAATCACCATATTCATCATGGAATAGTCGAATCCGGACAACTTCAGTTGTATCTGCTTTCACAGCAAAATCGCCACCTTCAAAAGTATAAATGTCAGATTCGTAGGTATTAAAATAATCCAGTAATGAATACTGATATTCACCTGAATACTCTTTTCCTTCAAATACAATGCTGCACGTTTGGGGTGCATTTTCCCGAGGATGCATATTACACTGATCGTATGTCCAGTATGAGTATTCATTTACACTATTCGTCGAAGGTATGTCTCCCGAACAAGCACTTGAGAGTATCGCTGCATGAAGCGTACAACTCTTGTTCTGCATTGTATCGTCAGTATTATCAGTCCATTGACTATCGGTCATGGATTGGATGCCATCAGACGTTTTTGCTCCTTTGTTCTTATGAGAACACGCGGAAATGCTTATCACAAGAATAAGAGAGACAAGGAGTATGCTCAATGTCGTCAATAAGGTCACGATCTTTTTCAATGATTTCATATTTCGTGTCACCTCTTTAACTAAATCATTACTCGGATAATTAGTTCAACTTCTTCAATATTACAATCTAGCTCACTGGTCTTATACTGTCTCCACCGTGCCGAGGAATACCGGGATACCGGTGTCCTTATCAACGATCGCATATGCGTACGGGCGGTCGCAGGTCACGTATCTGGCCGGGTCCGGCTCCGCTATGCACTTCTCGGTCATAACGACCGCGGTAGCTGCCGCTGCTTTTGTGCCCTTGCGGTTTACCTCGATATATGTCTTATGAATGACATCCGAGATATACACATCCTTCTTAGTCATGTTTGAAAAATCGGCGGCCGTTTCACTGAACGCATCCTTCATACCCATGTCGCTCAGGATCGCGGGCAGGTGGATATCATATTCGCTTTTAAACTCCGGCATGACAGTATATACTTCCATGGAGTCATCCTGGCTGTTCCAGAACTCCCAGTATTCTTCCGGTGTCAGGTTAGCGATGAACTCGTTGATATCTACATTCTCATCTTCCGGAAGGATCGTCATAAACGTAAACTTCCCGTCATCGTAATCCTTAAGGAAACCAATGGCCTTACCATTACTCAAGTAAGTGGACTCTTCACCGCTTAAGAACATGACCTTCTGCTCTTCGCCTTTCCCGTTACGGAAGGTGCCTTCATACACCCTGTCTTCCGCATAGGAAGTCTCCCACTTGCCGTCAAATGCGATGGCATTTACAAGGACCATCAGATCGTTGTCCGTCAGTTTCTCGAGCAGATTGTGGATCCTGTCCTCTGTCTGCTCTTCGACCCACTTGTTGATCGTCTCGACTGCACCCTGGTCAAACTCCAGCGTGCCGACCTCAGCACCGAAGTTCTCCCTTACATACTTCAGGAAATCATCATATACACTGTCTGCTTTATTCTGGTTGATCCATACCGAGTTTGCGATCCGAAGGCTATCATTCTTCAGTGAATTCATGTGATTCACCGCGTAGCTGAATGCTGTGGCCTCGTCTGCTCCCGGGACCATCGTATTCATCATCTGACTCAGCGTGTTTCCATTCGCACCCGCCGCAGTCATATTCATCGCAAAGAGCACTGAGTCCGGAGAGATCAGTACATTCTCTCCCTTCGCATCCTGTGCGCACCGTTTCATCATCTCGAAGATAAACTTCGAGTATGCCATATTCAGTTCTTCCTGGGACATGCTCTCTTTTCCGGACATTGCCGTGGCGAGCTCGAAGACTGCCTGCTGTCCGTTGTCTCTTTTGACTGATGTCACGGGGATGCTGCTCTTCTTATTATTTGATCCGAAAGCGGATCTTCCGTTTGTTTTCTTTGCACATCCTGTTCCCATTGATAAGAGGATCGAAGTGGTCATCAATCCGGCTACGATTTTCTTCGTTTTCATTTTCTTATTCCTCACTTTTATTCGTGTAATTCTTTTTCGTGCTTTGCAAAACCTGATCTGCAAATTAGACGACAGAACTTCCGGATGCGTTGCAAAAAATTATTCCGAAAGGAAGATTCTCATGGGAGGCCTCATCTCGCGGAGTGCTTTTCTATTGTGGTAAAATACCCTTGAATCCATGTCTGATTAGGGGAGATCACATGCACTACGATTGTCTGATCATTGACGATGAGAAGATCCTCGCGGATAATACCTGCGAGTACTTCAATATGTTTGAAGTCAAAACAAAAGCCGTTTACAGCAAGGCAGAGGCGCTCACTTTTCTCGAAGAGAATGACACCTCTTTGATCCTTCTTGATATCAATCTCGGGGATGGTTCCGGATTCGAGCTATGTAAGCACATCCGCTCCACTCTCAATATCCCGATCCTTTTCGTTTCTGCGAGAAATACCGATGACGATAAGATCATCGCGCTCAATATCGGTGGCGACGACTATGTCGAAAAGCCGTATTCCCTCGGCGTCCTTCTGGCCAAAGTGAAGGTCATGCTCCGCCGCTTCGGGTCTGTCTCTGAGAAGGAAACATCGGACACTTTTGAGGACGGCTCTCTCCTGATCGATAAGAAAAACAAGCTCGTAACTCTCGATGGGGAGCCGAAGAAGCTCACCAGCATGGAGTTCACGCTTCTTCTCTATCTCGTGGAGAACCCGGACCGCCTGATCACGAAAGCAGAGCTTTTCGATAACGTATGGAAAGATAAGTTCACCTCTGACGGCACCCTGAATGTACACATCAGAAAACTCAGAGAAGCGATCGAGGAAGATCCGAAGAATCCGCTCCGGATCCAGACCGTCTGGAAAGAGGGATATAAATACGTCACAGGAGCCGGCAGATGAGCCGCAGCTGTGTGATGGAGGATAACGCATGAGAAAGAAGAGCTTCCTGGTCCTCATCATTCTGACCTTTGTCCTCGAAGGTGTGATCGCCGGTATTCTCCTGTACCGTTCGAGGGATATTGAGCAGGACACCGTCGCGATCAACGACTGCATCAAGGTCATCGAAGAAAACTTCGGCCAGAACGATAAATATCTCACGACTCGCAACTATTCCCTGATCGACACGGACGGGAAACTTCTTTACAAGAATGCGGACGATATCTCCACCAGTGTCAACGAGGCCGTCAAAAACAACGACACGATCCTGGATATAAAGCAGGGAGATAAAGTCGTCGGCAAAGTGCTTTTCCATAATGACACACAGGATCGGATCGAAAAGAACCAGCGGGCGATCGCCGTCACGATCCTTGTCATTTCCGCCGTGCAGGCAGCGATTATCATCGCGTATGTGATCTACCTGAAAAAGACGATCGTGAAACCGTTTGACGAGCTGTCCGGATTTGCCGAGCGCGTCGCAGGCGGAAACCTCGACATTCCTCTGCCGATGGATAAGAAACACACCTTCGGTGCTTTTACCGAGGCATTCGATATCATGAGAGATGAGATCAAGAAGTCCCGTGCTGCGGAGAAAGCCGCGAATGACGCGAAAAAAGAGATGGTCGCGAAGCTCTCGCACGACATTAAGACTCCGGTCGCCTCGATCAAGTCGGCATCGGAATTCGGATATGAACTCGCCAAAGAAGAGAAGGTAAAAGAACGCTTCAACCTTATCAACTTTAAGGCCGACGAGCTCACCGTGCTGGTCGATAACCTCTTCCAGTCGAGCGTCCACGAAGCGACGGAGATCACCGTCAGTCCCAGAGAGAATGACTCTTCCTCGGTGCGCGAAGCGATCCTGCATGCCGACTACTTAAAGCGCGCCGGCTCCTTTACGATCCCCGAGTGCAAAGTCTTTACCGACAAGCTCCGCCTGCAGCAGGCCTTCGATAATGTATTTATTAATTCATATAAGTATGCGGATACAGAGATCAAGGTAGACGCGAAGCTCGAGGGCGAATATCTGAAAGTTTCGATCCGTGACTTCGGTCCCGGCGTTACCGACGAGGAAGTTGCCGTATTAAAAGAAAAGTATAAGCGCGGCAAGAACAGCGAAGGAAAAGACGGCGCCGGCATCGGTCTGTATCTGGCATCCTACTTCCTGAAGGAGATGGATGGCGACATATTGATCACGAACGAAGAGCCGGGACTTCAGGTGCTGTTCCTGATAAGAACGGTCTGATAACTGAAACGGATTTCGGATCGGGGGCAATCTGATGCCGACGGTTCAGTGCTTTTCGAGAATTAAGAAAGATTTAAGAGTTCCTTAAAGGCACTTAAGACTTGAAAAAGTATGATAGTGCCATAAGGAGGCGAGAAACGCTATGAATGAGATTATCAAAACACATAAACTTTGCAAAACATTTTCTAACGGAGGCGTACAGCAGCACGTGCTCCGCAACATCGACCTTTCGATCTATGAAGGTGATTTTACAGTAATCATGGGTGCCAGTGGCGCCGGTAAATCCACTCTTCTTTACGCCCTGTCCGGCATGGACAAGCCGACACTCGGCGATGTTACTTTCGCAGGAAAGAACATCACAAAGGGAACACCGGATGA
>DFFH01000024.1:0-1386 GCA_002368805.1 Mageeibacillus sp. UBA3781
CGACGGTGACCAGATGGCTGTACACGTACCGCTTTCCGCTGAGGCACAGGCAGAGGCAAGATTCCTCATGCTGTCCACCAACAACCTCCTGAAGCCTCAGGATGGTAACCCGGTAACCGTTCCGACACAGGATATGATCCTCGGATGCTACTATCTGACGATCACCAAGCCGGGCGAGAAGGGCGAAGGCATGATCTTCTCTTCTGTAGATGAGGCGATCATGGCATATGGCGATCATCACCTCGAGCTCCACGCTCCGATCTCCATCCGTGTGACACGTGAGTTCAACGGTGCTCCGATGACCAGAATCGTTAAGTCCACACTCGGACGCTTTATCTTCAACGAAGTGATCCCGCAGGACCTCGGTTATGTCGATAGAACGAAGGAAGGCAACGAGCTCGTTCTCGAGTGCGACTTCGTAGTTGGTAAGAAGCAGCTCGCTGATGTTATCTCCCGTTCGATCCGCGTACACGGTATCGGCGCTACATCCAAGCTCCTCGACAACATCAAGGCAATGGGTTATAAGTACTCTACCCGTGGCGGTATCTCCATCGGTATCGAAGACATGATCGTGCCGGATGTTAAGGAGAAGATGGTCCACGAGGCAGAAGAGAAGGTCGAGTACGTCAACAAGATGTACAAGAGAGGTCTCCTCGACGAGGATGGACGTTACACCTCTGTCGTTAAAATCTGGACAGAAACAACAGATGCTATTACAAAAGCACTTATCGATTCTCTTGGTCAGTACAACCCGATCAAGATGATGGCTGACTCCGGTGCCCGTGGTTCCGCTCAGCAGATCAAGCAGCTCGCTGGTATGCGTGGTAACATGGCGGATACATCCGGTAAGACCATCGAAATTCCGATCAAGTCTAACCTCCGTGAAGGCATGAACGTATTAGAGTTCTTCATCAGTTCTCACGGTGCCCGTAAAGCGCTCTCCGATACAGCTCTTAAGACAGCTGACTCCGGTTACCTGACACGTCGTCTCGTCGATGTTGCCCAGGACGTTATCGTTACCGAGGAAGACTGCGGTACGGATGACTTCACATGGGTCAAGGAAATCGCCAACATGGCAGGTACCAAGAAGGATGTTGTTAAGTCTCTCAGCGATCGTCTTACAGGACGTTATGCTGCAGAGGACATCTATGACCTGAAGAATAAGAAGAAGCTCCTCGTAGCCAGAAATGAACTGATCACTGCAGATGTTGCAAAGAAGATCGAAGAGTGCGGTTACGAGAAGGTCAAGATCAGATCCGTATTTGACTGCCGCGCCCGTCACGGTGTCTGCAGCAAGTGCTACGGTGTCAACCTTGCATCCGGCCAGCCGACCATCGGCGGCGAAGCAGTCGGTATCATGGCTGCCCAGTCCATCGGTGAGCCTGG
>DFFH01000024.1:1450-11419 GCA_002368805.1 Mageeibacillus sp. UBA3781
TGACCATGAGAACGTTCCATACCGGTGGTATCGCTTCCGGTGAAGATATTACACAGGGTCTCCCGCGTGTTGAGGAGCTCTTCGAGGCCAGAAAGCCGAAGGGCCAGGCGATCATCTCCGAGATCGACGGTATCGTCAAGATCACAGAGGATCAGAAGCACAAGAAGATCATCGTTGTTACACCGGCTACTCCGGAAGGTGAGGCAATCACTGTTAACCCGAACCCGGACAGCGAGATCGAGATCGAAGAGAAGCACTACGCAATTCCTTACTCTGCGACCCTCAAGGTCAAGGATGGCGAGTTCGTAGAGGCCGGCGACCTTCTTACAGATGGTACGGTAAGCCCGCAGGAGATCATGAAGATCAAGGGTGTCCGTGGCGTTCAGAAGTACATCGTCAGCGAAGTTATCAAGGTTTATAAGAGCGGTGGTGTTACCATCAACGATAAGCACATCGAAGTTATCACACGTCAGATGATGCGTAAGGTTCGTATCGACGATCCGGGCGATACCGATCTCATGACCGGTTCCACCGTGGATATGTTCGATTACGAGGATGCGAACACGAAGGCAGAAGCAGAGGGCAAAGAGCCGGCAAAGGGCAAGAGAGTCCTCCTCGGTATCACCAAGGCTTCTCTCGCTACCGATTCCTTCCTCTCCGCTGCATCCTTCCAGGAGACCACTCGTGTTCTCACCGATGCTGCAGTTAAGGGTAAGATCGACCCGCTCTACGGTCTCAAAGAGAACGTTATCATCGGTAAGCTCATCCCGGCAGGTACCGGTATGCCGCGCTACCGCAATATCACAGCAGTACCTGTACTGCCTGAGAATAATGAACTTCTCGGCAAGGATCCGGTCGTTATCCCGAGCATGATCCCGGCGACAAGCGAGTCCTGATCGAAGAAAAGACAGATAATCGGAAGAGGGCGATTCATCACGATGAGTCGCCCTCTTTGTTTTTTATGAGCTGGTCTATGTAATGGTCAATGTAAAACGTTTCGACAGTGACCATTTTATAGACTTTTGCCAATATTCTATGTAATGGTCAATGTAAAACGTTTCGACAGTGACCATTTCATAGACTTTTGCCATTACATAGACCACTTCATTGGCTCCTGAGAAATAGGATTGTAAAATAAGAGAAACGTCACATTCTTTGACTTCGCATATTTGAGGAGAGTAAAATACAAAGTAACTAATAATGCCTAAATATAGGCACTTCTTATCGAGAATGAACGCAAAAGCCTGAATAGGAGTGCTTTTCGCGCAGAAAGGAAACGTATGCGGCAGCAAAGAAAAGAAAAAGACAGACGTATCACTGTCCTGATCATTACGATCTGTGCAATGATGACTTTCCCGATACTGATGATCCCTGTCGGCCTTCGTGAAAGCACCCCGCCGGGTGTTCTGGTCGGTCGTGCCTATGCAGACGCGTATCCGTATTCCGATCAGGAAGAAGAAAAACTAGTCGAGGACTGGGCGCTCGCCGCGAATACTTCCGATACAGTGGATCCGGATACAGACCCGACTTCTGATACGACAGTGGATCCGGAAGTTACTTCTGACCCGAATGCGGATCCGACAGTAGAACCGGACGCTACCGGCGAAGACGATCCGAACGAGCCGGATGAGCCGGATGAGCCAGATATGCCGGTCCAGACCGTAGATCCCGAGACGGGACGCGTGCTGATCGAAGTCGGCGAAGGTGAGGCGGCTGTTGATGAGTCATATATTGACGAGACAGCACAGAGAGAGAAGAAATATGCGGACCTGATGACCGCGCAGATCATCCAGACATACGATGATTCTGACCTCCCGATCGAAATGCTGGATACCAGTGCATTTATCCCGACGGACGAGCAGTTCTTCATCAAGACAACGAAGACGATCCTCAAAGAAAATCCGAATATGGATGCGGTCACTGTCGCATCGATCGCCAGATCCACCGAGGTCACTCGTGTGGCAAAGGGTGACACCTGGTCACTGATCCGTACCAAGGACGGAGTGGAAGGATATGTTCTTACTGCGTCACTGTCCGTTGAGCCGGTTTTTAACGAGATCAACCGTACCGTATGGGTCGATGCGAGCGGACTGAAGCTTCGCTCCGAGCCGAATACGAACTGCGAAGTCATCAAGGAACTGAAGAGATGGACACGTCTCCACTGCTCCGGTATCTCCAATGACCAGTGGTATAAGGTAACCCTCGACGATGGAACAGAAGGATATGTCTATGTATCCTATACGACTCGAAAAGCACCTCCGACGCCTACTCCGAAACCGACACCTACTCCAAAGGGTAAAAAGTCATCCGGATCCGGCGGTAAGACGAAGAAGGGCAACAGCAATCCGCCACCGAAGATCACCGGTGTAAACGGCGAGAGTATCGTCAATATCGCGAAGTCCATGCTGGGCGTTGACTATGTCTGGTGTGGTGAGAGCAAGGGTGGCGTGGACTGTTCCGGTCTGGTCGTGTACTGCTACAGACAGGTAGGACTCGGCGTTCCGCACCAGTCAAACAGCATTAAGACACGTGGTACCGGCGTCAGCCGTTCGGAATTAACACTGGGCGACGTAATCGTATATGACCTGAAGGGCGGCGACGGAGTTGCCGATCACGTAGCGATCTACGCAGGAAACGGACAGGTCATCCACGCATCCTCCAGTAAAGATGCCGTCGTCTATGGCCGACTGGATATGGGTACGATCCTGACATACAGAAGATTCATCAGATCCTGACGTACTGAAGTCTGATTGGTGAAGCCCGCCAGCTGAATACTTTGAAAACAAGGAACTGTCCGATAAAGACAGTTCTTTTTTCGTGTGTGCAATAACATGTTTTTTTGTGACATCTCTCGCGAGAAAATGGTGCTATACTTAACCTATCAGAAATGATAATAGGAGGAAAAATAGTATGTTAGTAAATTTGCTTATTGGTCTGGTAGTCGGTGGACTGGCAGGTTTCTGCGCAGGTAAACTCATGAAATCCGCAACGGACAGCATCCTGATCAACATCATCCTCGGTGTTGTCGGCGGCTTCGTTGCAGGTCTTATCTTCGGTATCCTCGGACTTGGTGCCGGAAGTATCGTCGGAAGCTTCATCCTTTCTGTAGTCGGCGCTTGCGGACTCATCTGGGTGTGGAAGAATGTGCTGAAGAAGTAAGCGGTCTTTCTCCGATACACAAATTAAGAATAGAGATAACTCCTCTGAGACTCAGACAGTTTGCTTACGCAAAACTCGTCTCAGAGGAGTTTCTCTATTCTTTGGTATCGGAGAAAGATGCGCTTTCTTAGGGGTCTTGTCGCGCAGGATATCCCTTTTACATGCTTTAATAGACCGCTTTCTTCAGTGTGATACTCGTCTCAGAGGAGTTTCTCTATTCTTTGGTATCGGAGAAAGATGCGCTTTCTTAGGGGGCTTGTCGCGCAGGATATCCCTTTTATATGCTTTAATAGACCGTTTACTTCAGTGTGATACTCGCCGCCGGGGCGGCTTTTGAAATTGGGTGTTGACTTCTTATTTTGGCGGAGTATAATGGAATTAGTCAAAGAAAGTCAAAGTCAAATGTCAAAATCAAAATTCGAGTGATTGATAGTGACCGGTACCGGCGGGAATGCCGGCTGCAGATATAAAGGAGATGAGAGGGAATGGCGAGATTAGTCGATGTGATCGAGATGATGATCAAAGAGATGCTGGATGAGAATAACGGCGCTGCGGTAATCAACCGAAGCGATCTGGCAGAGCGCGTGAACTGTGTGCCGTCCCAGATCACTTATGTTATCTCGACAAGATTTACCAACGGGCAGGGCTATATTGTGGAGAGCCGTCGTGGCGGTGGCGGACAGATCCGTATCTCCAGGGTGCAGCGGATGCCGGGGACGAACTACCTGATGCATACGATCAACTCGCTGGGCGACACGATCTCTCAGCAGGAAGCAGAAATCTTCCTTCTGAACTTCGTGGACTACGGCGTGATGGATAAGAAAACGGCAAGGCTTATCAAGGCTGCGATCTCTGACAAAGCGCTGTCGGGAATCGATTCAGATAAGAAGGCATCCGTCAGGATGGACATCTTTAAGAATATGCTGATCAGCCTGATCACGAACTAGAAGATAAGATCCGGATAGGAGAGTTTCCGAAAAAACAGATCCGGATATGAAACTATAGAAAGGAACGAATGCCGGTCGGCTGACCGGTCTGAAGATGGGAGTGACAGAGAATGAAGTGTCAACGTTGTAAGGAAAGAGAAGCAAATGTAAAGATCATGAAGCAGACTACGGGAAAAGCTCCGCAGATGCTCATGCTCTGTGATGAATGTGCAAGAGAACTCGGGATCGCCATGCCGGGAAACCTCATGGGCGGCGGCCTTTTCGGCTCCGCACTGGGTGGTGCGCTCGGCTCGATGCCAAGCCCGCTGGATATGTTTGCCAGTGCTTTTGAAGCACCATTCGGACTCGGATTGGAGGGTATGGTGGATGAGGAAAGCGGAAGGACCTGTCCGACGTGCGGTATTACGCAGAGCCAGTTCACCAAGAGTGGTTTTCTCGGATGCCCGGACTGCTATAAAGTGTTTTCCGAGTCGATCGACCCGATGTTCCTCAGAACGCAGATGGGCTCGAAACATGTGGGAAGAAAGCCCGGTTCCGGCGATAGTATCGATGTTCCGGTGGAACTGGATATTCCCGATGGAAAAGAACTCGAAACTCCGGTTTTTACGCAGGTATCCACCAAGGCGGATGAACAGCCGGACGAGGAGAAGGCGAAGAGCCTCCTGATCCTGGAAAAAGAGCGCCTCCTCAAGCAGGCGGTAAAGGAAGAAAAGTATATCGAGGCGGCGAAACTCCGTGACGAGATCCAGGCCTTGAAGGGAGAGGAGGATGAGAAATGAGCTGGTATTTAGAAGCAGGAAATGACAGCGATATCGTGCTTTCCAGCCGTATCCGTCTGGCGAGAAACCTAAAGGGGATCCCCTTCCCGAACCGGATGAATGACGAAAGCCGCAAGAAGGTCCTGGAGCAGATCTCGGATGCGATGCTCAAGCGTCCCGGAAATGACCTGATGCGTATGGATATCGCATCGCTTCCCGAGACGGACAGACGGGCGCTCATCGAGAACCATCTTATCTCCGAGGAACTGGCAAAAGGCCAGGAAGGGCAGAGTGTCTTTATCTCGAAGGATGAGAATGTCAGTGTGATGGTCAACGAAGAAGACCATCTGCGCATTCAGGTAATGGCGCCTGGATTTGCCCTCGAGAATACCTATAAGCAGGCGGAAGAGATCGCTATCTATCTGGAAAAAGCACTTCCGATCGCTTTTTCGGAGAAATATGGTTTTCTGACGGCATACCCGAGTAATACGGGAACCGGACTTCGTGCTTCCGTGATGGTTCATCTTCCGATCGTAACGAGTATCGGAAAGATGCCGAACCTCATAGATTCACTGTCGAAGGCAGGTTATACCGTTCGCGGCGTGTATGGTGAGAAGAGTAAGCCGGCCGGAAATATCTACCAGATCTCCAATACCATCACCCTGGGAATCTCGGAAAGCAAGACGCTTTCGAATTTCGCCAAGATGATCAACGAGGTCATCGCGCTGGAGAGAAAACTCCGGAAAGACTATTACGAGAAGAATAAAGAACGGCTGGAGGATAAGGTGTACCGTTCACTGGGAGAACTGACATATGCCAGGATGCTTCCGGCAGGAGAAGCGATGAACCGTTTAAGTGACCTTCGTGTCGGCGTGGCTTGCGGCTTCATGAAGGATATCGATGAACGGCAGCTGATGCTTCTTCTCAATACGATCGGCGATGCATCGGTGCAGAAGCGCTGCGGAGAAGTGCTTTTGCCGAAGGACATCGCCACTAAAAGAGCAGAATTCGTAAGAGAAGTGCTCACAAAAAAAGAAGAAAAAAGAAACGAGAATGAATAAGGAGGAGACCCTATGAATATTTCGAAAAGAACAATGGAGATGCTTTCCCGTGCGCAGATGTACGCGGCATCTTTTAATCTTGAATACATCGGAACAGAACACATCCTTCTGGCGCT
Organism: Mageeibacillus sp. UBA3781; assembly: GCA_002368805.1. GTDB lineage: Bacteria > Bacillota > Clostridia > Saccharofermentanales > Saccharofermentanaceae > Scatonaster. The sequence continues at coordinate 7,492 of DFFH01000024.1, forward strand.
CTCGGATGCGAGCATGACGCCTGTGGATGAGATCTTAAGCCGATATGGTGTCGGCCAGAATGTCGTCATGGGCGAGATCGTAAAGATCACAGGACGCGAGCCGGGCGCATTTGTGGAGAGAGAAGGAGATCCGAATGAGATCTTCGCACACTGCACGAACCGCACGAAGAGACTTCTGTATCTTGCGGAGTACCTGACGAAGAAGACCGGAAAGAATGTAGTGGAACCGGAGCATGTGCTCCTGGCGATCCTGAAAGACGGCCAGTGCACAGCATACCGTATCCTGGCATATCACGACTTCGATGCGAAGGAGGCTGCCGAAGATCTGATCGACATCCTGCGTGAAAGAGCGCGCGAGGAGAATGGAAGCTTCGACAACGATGACGACATCGATGAAGAGGATCGCGATGACGAGGAGGACGACGAAGAAGAGGGCGACGAGGAAGATCCGGTTGCCAAATTCTTCGGCGGAGAGGCCGCTTCGCGTCGCAGCAGACAGGCAGGAAAACGCAGTGGGAACGGAAAGGGCAAGGATGGCAGTAAGACCAAAGTCCTCGACAAATACTGCAAAGATCTTACCGCGGAGGCAAAAGAAGGCCGTATCGATCCTGTGATCGGACGTGAGGAGGAGATCTCCCGAGTCATGCAGATCCTCGTAAGAAGAACGAAGAATAACCCGGTCCTCATCGGTGAGCCTGGTGTCGGTAAAACAGCGATCGCAGAAGGGCTGGCAGCGAAGATCGTCAATAACGATGTGCCGGATCTCCTTGCCGGAAAGAGAGTCTTGTCTCTTGACCTTGCATCCATGGTTGCCGGAACCAAGTTCAGAGGTGAATTTGAGGAGCGTTTCAAGAAAGGCCTCGAAGAAGCAACCAAGGCCGGTGATGTGATCCTTTTCATCGATGAACTCCACACCATTATGGGCGCCGGTAATGCCGATGGTGCAATGGACGCAGCGAATATGCTCAAGCCTCTTCTGGCTCGTGGCGAACTGCATGTTATCGGTGCAACGACACTGGATGAGTACAGAAAACATATCGAGAAAGACTCTGCTCTGGAGCGTCGTTTCCAGCAGGTCCTCGTAAAAGAACCGAGCACGACGGATACGATCCTGATCCTGAAGGGTATCCGAAGCAAGTTCGAAGAGCATCACGGAATCAAGATCCCGGATGATGCGATCGATGCGGCAGTTATTCTCAGCAGCCGTTATATTACGGACAGATTCCTGCCGGATAAAGCGATCGACCTGATCGATGAAGCTGCATCCAGACTTCGTATCAATTCCTCGACAGAGCCGGAGGAGACAAAGAAGATCGGTGAGCGCATCAACGAGATCATGCGTCTGAAGCAGGAAGCCGTAAATAATCAGGACTTCGAGACAGCTCAGAAACTCAGAGATGAAGAGACCTTGCTCGAGGAGAAACTCAGCACACTGCGTCAGCAGGTCGTAAGCTCCAAAGATAAGAAGGAACTGGCGCTTACGCCGGATGATATCGCAGACATCGTGGCCCGCTGGACGGGTATTCCGGTCAAGAAGATCACGGAGAGCGATGCAGAGCGTCTGAAGACTCTTGAAGAAGAACTCAAGAAGCGTGTCATCGGTCAGGACGAGGCAGTTACTGCAATCGCAAAGGCGATCAGAAGAAGCCGTCTCGGTCTCAAAGACCCGAAGCGTCCGTCCGGATCGTTCATCTTCCTTGGTACTACCGGTGTTGGTAAGACCGAGCTTGCAAAAGCACTGGCCGAGGTCATGTTCGGTAATGAAAATGCCCTGATCCGTGTCGATATGTCCGAGTACATGGAGAAACACGATGTCGCAAAGCTCATCGGTTCGCCGCCGGGTTATGTAGGTTACGATGAGGGCGGACAGCTTACAGAAAAAGTTCGCCGTCAGCCGTATTCCGTAGTACTCTTCGATGAGATCGAGAAGGCTCATCCGGAGATCTTCAACTCCATGCTGCAGATCCTCGATGACGGCCGTCTGACTGATGGTCAGGGACGTGTTGTTGACTTTAAGAATACGATCATCATCATGACATCGAATATCGGTGCCAGAATGCTGACAACTTCTGCCGGACGTCACATCGGTTTCTCGATCCCGTCTGAGAAGAAGACCGACGATCCGTTCTTCGATGAGGCGGATGCAGATAGACTCTATGGCGGCAAGTCCTATAGCGAGGCAAAAGAACTCGTTATGGAAGAACTGAAGAAGGCATTTAATCCGGAGTTCATCAACCGTGTGGACGAGATCATCTTCTTCAGAATGCTCGGCAAGCAGTCGATCCTTAAGATCGTAGATCTGCTTACAGAGAGCCTCAGTAAGCGAGTAAAGGAACTCGGTATTGAGATCGAGCTGACAGATGCGGCAAGAGAGCTCCTGGCCAAGAAGGGTTATGACCCGCAGTACGGTGCAAGACCGCTCAAGCGTGTCATCCAGACCATGGTTGAGGACAAGTTCTCCGAGGCACTTCTCGACAGAGCCGTCGAAGCCGGATCTACCGCGCTTGTTGATGTGGAGAACGATGAGATCGTGATCCGCAAGAAAGAGACGAAAGTTCCGGAACCGGCAACTGCTGAAGTGGAAGAGTAACATTATCCTCTTAAAATACACCTGAAAAGGTACAAAATAACCTCGTTGCGACTCACACAGTTTGCTTACGCAAAACTCGTCGCCTCGAGGTTTTTTGTACCTTTTTTAGGTTAAATGATTAAGAAGATCCAGTTCATCTTCTGATCTTCATGAGCGGGTTTTCCTATCTCAGATCTTCTTCACCGGAACGAGCTCGATATAGCCACGCTCGCCTCTAGGCTCAAGCTGGACACGCGGATTTTTGTCATCCCAGGTATATCCGATAAACTCCGGGTTATACTTCTTTTCCGCATCCCAGATCTCCGTGATTGCAGATACATAGTTCTCTTCTTCAAAAGGTTCTCCACGGAAGAGAAGATAGGTGGAAGCAGGAAGATCGATGACCTCGAAACCTTCCGGGATCTTTCCGCTGTAGTCCGGTTCAACTTCTACTCCCTGAACATATTCGTTCGTTACCGGTTTTCTTAAGTGTTCCGGAAGCCACAGACACACGGGCTCCCCGCTGATAGACGGGATGCTTATCAGAAGTCCCCATACATCACAGCCGACTTCTTCACAGTAGCTCCAGTACTCGGCCGCCTTGATACCTCTCTTGATAATGACTTTTCTTGCCGGTTTCTCAATAACCTGGATAAATACATTTCTGATCTCACTCATAGCATTCACATTCCTTTCATTTTCAATGATCAGCGAAGGAGTGAAGAGCCAGATGGGAACCGGGCTGGTGGAGTACTCTTTCGGATTACAGCCGAACTCACGTCTGAATGCGCGCTGATATCCGTCAACACTTCCGAATCCCATGCTGATGGCAACATCGAGGACAGATATGTTTTCATCTCTTAGCCGCAGAGCCGACTTCGACAGTTTCAAGCGTCTGATATAGACTGCCGGCGTCATATTCAGATGCTCTATGAAGAGCCGTCTCGCGTACCAGGGTGAGAATGAAGATGCCTTCGCAAGATCCGCTAAAGTGATCTCATCATTTATGTGATCACTTATATAATCCTGCATGGCCCGTACCGCCTCTTTATGTTCGTCCACTTGGCTCACCTCCTTTGTGAGCTCATCTTACTCGAAAGGATCATTCTGATTCTCGACTTTTTTTGCTCAGTATTTTCAGCTGATGTTGTTTACGATACCGATAGATACATACTTGTCCAGAAGGGCGCGAAGATCTGTTCCCTCGTTTGCATGATCCCTGTCGATCCAGTGGATCGTGTAGCGCTTTCCACCGCGCGGAAGCTCCGCGGATACCGTATAGTAGTCGATATAAGGAGTATCGATGCTGACGCGGCAGTTCCATCGGATGCCCTTACATTCTTCCGGTGCGCAGTCCGG
>DFFH01000033.1 GCA_002368805.1 Mageeibacillus sp. UBA3781
AAGTCAACGATAACTACGGACATGCAGTCGGTGATACGACGCTCAAGCATCTGGCGAAGATCATGACAGAGATCTCTCTCGAGGAGAAGTGCTCGGTCGGCCGCTGGGGCGGTGAGGAATTCGTTATCGTCTGCTACGGAAAAAGCGGCGAACAGGCTTCCGCCATCGCGGAGAAACTCAGACACTCCGTCGATATTTACGAGTTCCCGGAGATCATGCACATCACCTGCTCGATCGGTGTTACCGAGATCACGGGTGAGGATGACTTCCAGGAGGCATTCAACCGCCTTGACCGCGCGATGTACACTTCCAAGCATAACGGAAGAAATATGGTCACACTGCTGTAAGTTCTGAAACAACAGGTTCTTTTGCATCGGATAAGGAAAACTATACTAACGGTATAAATAGTTCTATTCTAATTGTATTGGTAGTGCATTTTCTTTTGTGCCGTCTTCCTCTACAATAAAGACAGTTGAAGCAATACTGACGGTAGAGGAGATGAAGTCATGAAGAATAATCTTGCATCCAATATCAGATCTCTCAGAAAGGAAAAAGGACTGACGCAAGAGCAGCTCGCGGAAGTCTTCCGTGTCACGATCGGCGCGGTCCATAAGTGGGAAGCTGGGCTTTCCGTTCCGGATATCTCGCTTCTGATGGAGATGGCTGATTTCTTCGATGTCTCGCTGGATGTGCTGGTAGGCTTTACCGTCCGCGACAACCGGATCGGCGCACTGGCCGGAAGGCTCCGCAAGATGACGGATACGCAGGATCCGCAGGGCCCGCAAGAGGCGGAAAAAGCACTGAAGAAGTACCCGAATTCTTTTAAGATCGTGTATGAATGCGCTTATCTTTTCCGTGCGTTCGGCCTGATGTTCAAGATCAATAAAGAGTACTGTCTCCGCTCCATAGAGCTCTATGAGAAAGCGATCTCCCTTATCTCCCAGAGCAGCGACCCGAACATCGATGCGACCACGCTCTATGGCGACCTCGCGACCATCTACATGGCGATGGGAGACTACGATAAGAGCCTGGAGATCTATAAGGCCCATAACGCCGGTTATATTTTTAACGACAGAATCGGCCATCTCCTTGTTTCGAAGAAGGAATATAAAGAAGCGGAAAGTTTTCTGTCGTATGCGCTCGTAAACCAGATCGGCAACATGGTGAATCTTATTTCTTCAAAAGCACTGTGCTACGCGGGGAAGGGTGATTTTGAAAAGGCGAAGGAGATCCTGGACGCGGGAATCAAATTCAATGCTCTTTTCAAGAAAAAAGGTGTGCTTTGTTTCCTCGACCGCATCGACTGCCTGTATCTCACTGGCATTGCCTATGCGGAGCTGATGCTGAAGAATAAAGATGGTGCGAAAGATCATCTGAAGAAGGCGAAAAAGAAAGCGGAGGAATTCGATGCCGCACCGGATTTCGATGCCCGAAAAGAACGCTTCGTCGAGATCGACGAACCGTGCCTGGCCTTCGATACGACAGGTGAGACCTGCATCGAAGGGATCGAGTCCACGATCAAACTCTTAGAATCAAAAGAACTGCTCAAACTCTGGAAATCCATAAATACATAAGTTCTAAATCCGGAAATAGATGAACTCCGAAAATCCATAACTAAATGAGGTGAAAAAAATGAATAACCGCTCCATTCGTGCGGAACTGGTCTCCCGGTTCTACAGGAAAAATCACTGCGCCCTTTTTACGGCAATTACTGCATCGGTCTTAAACGGCATCACGGGTCTTGTCGTCTCGTGGATCATCAAAGAACTGATCGATATCCTCTCCGGACAGAGTGCATACACACTGACCGAGATGTCCCTCATCTGCCTTTCATTCCTGGGATTTGCTGTCGTGACCACAGTACTGAATTACCTGGCTGAGCCGGCCTTCATCCGCCGCGCGATGACACAGTATAAGAACCGGGCATTTCAGTTCCTTTCCATGAAGAATATCTCTTCTTTCCGCAAAGAAGACACCGCTTCGTATCTTTCGGCACTGACGAATGACGCGACCACGATCGAGACGAACTACGTGTCTTCGATCCTTCCGATCGTAACAAAAGTGGTCTCTTTTTTCGGATCCCTTATCCTGATGTTTATCTATTCTCCCGAGCTCACGCTGTTCTCGATCCTGATCATCATCCTGCCGATGCTGGTGTCGGTGATCATGGGAAAGAAAATGGCGAAGATCCAGAAGGAAGTGTCCGACAGAAATACTGCGTTCACTTCGGCGATGACCGACTGTCTCAGCGGTTTTCAGGTCATTAAGAGCTTCCGTGCGGAAAAAGAAGCGGATCAGCTCTTCATCACCGAGAACGGAAAACTCGAGGATGCGAAGTGCCACATGCGCCGGGTCGCCTCTCTGACCGGCTCTCTCGGCATGATCGCAGGCATGATCTCCCAGCTCGGCGTATTTCTCTTCGGTACATATCTTGCTCTTTCCGGCAGAGGCATCACCGCCGGATCGATCCTGATGTTCGTGAACCTGATGAACTTCCTGATCCCGCCGGTGTCCGAGCTGCCGAAGCTTTTCGCGGGGAAGAAGGCGGCCGCGGGCCTGATCGAGAAGCTTTCCGATTCGCTTTCGCAGAATGCCGGAGATGCCGGAACTGAGGAAGTGTCGGAAGTCGGTGAGAAGATCTCCTTCAGAAATGTTTCTTTCGCCTATGAAGAAGGCGAGAAGGAAGTCCTGCACGATATCAACTGTGATCTCCTCCCGGGAAGATCCTACGCGGTCGTCGGCGGTAGCGGTAGCGGAAAGTCCACTTTCTTAAATCTCCTGATGGCCGCCAATAACGAGTATAAAGGCGAGATCTCTATCGATGGAAAAGAACTCCGCTCCATCTGTCCCGAGTCCCTCTATGACCTGATGTCCGTCATCTCACAGAATGTATTTATCTTCAATTCCTCGATCAAGGATAACGTCACGATGTTCCGCGACTTCCCGAAAGAGAAGATCGAGTCGGCGATGCATAAAGCGCACCTCGAGGCACTGGTGAGCGAGCGCGGCGAAGACTATCTTTGTGGCGAGAATGGAAAAGGGCTTTCCGGCGGAGAGAAACAGCGCATCTCGATCGCCAGAAGCCTCCTGAAGGATTCGTCGATCCTCCTGGCCGATGAGGCGACCTCCGCGCTCGATGCGAAGACTTCTTACGAAGTGATCAACGAGATCCTGGAACTTGACTCCATGACGCGCGTCGTCGTGACCCACTCGCTGGAAGAGTCTCTCCTCCGCCGCTATGACGAGATCATCGTCATCAAGGACGGCACCATCGAGGAGAAGGGCTCCTTTCAGGACCTGATGCGGAAAGACGGCTACTTCAAAGCACTCTACACGGTCGCCGGTTGACGGCGGGTGCTGAGTGGATGGGGGCTTCTTAAACATGATAATTGAAAAACTCCCATACGGAATCAGTCGCGTGGGAGTTTTTCTATGGCTGCGTGGAAGAAATGTAGGCTAGAATTGCGAAAAAGTGAAATATGGCTGAGTGCTTTTCGCGAAGAAGTAAGCTAGAAATACAAAATTTGAAAAAATAGCTTATGT
>DFFH01000133.1:0-696 GCA_002368805.1 Mageeibacillus sp. UBA3781
TTAATCAATTAATCGAGAGGAAAATAAAAGAGAAAAAGAGGATGCCCTCTTCTGAACATCCTCTCCGTTTCTTTTGTGTGAAATGCTTGTGTAAACCCTGACGTGTCAAAACTCCGTTACGCGAAAAGCACTTGCACGCGGTCCTTACATCAGGCTCGCAAGCTCGGTGTACTCGTAGCCGAGCGCAGTAGCGACGTTCTTGTTCGTGCACTTGCCGGCATAGCAGTTGACGCCGGAAGTGATGACTTCGCTCTTCTTGCAAGCCTCCTCGAGACCCGCCTCCGCGATCTGCAGACCGTAACGCAGTGTCGCATTGGTCAGCGCGATCGTACTCGTTCTCGGAACCGCACCAGGCATATTGCCTACGCAGTAGTGAACGACGCCATCCTCGATGAAGACCGGATCGTCGTGGGTAGTAACATGAGAAGATTCACCGCAGCCGCCCTGGTCGATCGCGACGTCAACAAACACTGCGCCGTCCTTCATCTCCGGCAGATACTTCTTCTTAAAGAGCTTCGGTGTGGAACCGCCCGGGATGAGGACAGAACCGATGACGAGGTCCGCATCCTTGCACGCACGCTCAACATTCGAATCATTACTTACGAGGGTCTGGATGTGCGCACCGAACATGTTGTCGAGTTCTTCGAGACGCTTAAGGTTGACATCGAGGATCGTGACATTTGCGCCCATACCGAC
>DFFH01000133.1:780-4644 GCA_002368805.1 Mageeibacillus sp. UBA3781
CCGACCGTACCACCGCCGAGGATAACGACATTTGCCTTCGGGGTTCCCGGAACACCTGCGAGCAGGATGCCTTCACCGCCGAACTTTTTCTCAAGATACTTCGCGCCTTCCTGAATGGAAAGACGGCCCGCGATCTGGGACATCGGCGCCAGACAAGGCAGCGAACGGTCCTTTTCCTGAAGCGTCTCATAAGCGACCGCCTTCACCTTGCCGGCGAGAAGCGCATCCGCCTGCTCTTTATCAGCGGCGAGATGGAGATATGTATAGAGGATGAGGCCGTCTCTGAACAGCGGATATTCCTCCGGAAGCGGTTCCTTGACCTTGACCATCATGTCCACGAGGTGCCAGACATCGGCGGCGTTGTCGATCAGCGACGCGCCCGCATCGACATACTCATTGTCCGAAAAGCCGGAACCGACGCCTGCACCCTTTTCCATGTACACATGGTGGCCGGCGGCGACGTAGGCCTTTACGTTGTCCGGCGTCAGGCCGACGCGGAACTCATTGTTCTTGATCTCTTTTACACAACCGATCTTCATAAGTCACATCCTCACTCTGCTTCTATTTTTGATTTCTTCGCGAAAAGCACTTTTCGCGGCTACTTTTCATTGTAACATAAGTATTTGTGAGAATCGCGCAACTGATGAAGAATTATACTACCGCGTTTTTTCCGGTGTTTTTCTTTCTCGGCTTTCTCAGTACCGGGATCAAGCGGTGGCCGACGATCGTGGCAAGTACCATCTTGATGGCATCAGCCGGCATGAAGGTTAGGAAGTAGTCTAGAAGCAGCACGCGGAAGCCGATGATCTTATCGAGGTGGAAACGGCACACCATGTAAAGGTACGGCACGCCGACCAGATACACCATCATCAGTCCGGCATAGCAGGCAAGGATAATGCGGATCCAGCCCGGTTTCCCGTCCTTCGTCTGTGTCAGTTTTCCTGTGACAAAAGCACCGGGGATCATTCCCAGAAGGTATCCGAAGCTCGGCTGCAGAACATAGGCAAATCCGCCCCCTCCGGTAAATACCGGAAGTCCCAGAAGGCCCAGAAGCACATATACGCCGACCGAGAGCGCGCCGAGCTCACCACCGAGCAGAAGACCCGCCATTGTCGTAAAGAAAAGCTGCAGCGTAAACGGTACCATCGGCATCGGCACACGTATAAAAGCACCGATCGCCGACAGCGCGGCAAACATCGCAACCAGCGCGATCTTTAAGGTTTTTTCACGATTACTTGTTTTCATACTATCTCATCTTCCCTCATGTGTTTTTGGAGAACATCAGCAGGCGGGATCGGAAACAGTCTATATTCATTTATATACCGGCCACGCGGGCAACGTTTTCCGGCGCGGCGCATCCGGAAACATTACTTTTCCGGGCGGACGCTCACTTCGCCGGACGACAGGACCTCCTTCGTGCCGTCCTTAAACTCCACGAGAAGCCCGCAGTCCTCCGTGATGTCGAGGACCTTCGCACGGCGGGTCTTGCCGCCTCCGGTCGGGATCACATCCACATTTTTCCCGAGAACTAAGCTTCTTTTCTTATATTCGGCCGCGTAATCTCCGTGGTCTTCCGAGCGGTAGATCGCAAAGAAATGATTCAGAAATTCCGCAGCTATTCTGTTTTTCGCGTCGGGCACGCGGTCCGGAAGGATCGCCCCCGCGATTTCTTTTAATTCATCCGGAAAACCGCCCTCCGGCGTATATACATTAAATCCGATGCCCGGCACTGCATATTCCAGATTTCCGTTTTCCATGCTCATGGACGCCTCGGTCAGGATGCCCACGACCTTTTTCCCATGATAAAAAATATCGTTCACCCACTTGATCTGCGGGCGCTCATCCTCCGGCAAAAGCACTGTTTCGATCGCTCTGCACGCGGCCACGGCCGACATCGTCGTGATCTTCAGCGCTTCCTGAGCGGGCATAGAGTCCGGCCGAAGAAGGATGCTTATGTAAAGTCCTGTATTTAATGGAGAATAAAAAGAGCGGCCCATCCGGCCTTTGCCGCCGGTCTGGGAATTGGCGATGATCACGGTGCCTTCCTCCGCCCCGGCCGCCGCTCTTTCTTTTAAAAGAGTATTTGTCGAGGTGACCTCATCGAAGACCACCAGGTCCAGATCCAGGCCTGACTTCAGGTACTTCGCCATGCCCTGCGCCGACACGATGTCCGTATCCGGCGAGAGGCTGTAGCCCTTCCCCTTCAGCGCCTCGATCGCATAGCCGTCCTCGCGCAGCGACTTAACTGCCTTCCAGACAGCCGCACGCGACACCGATAGCGTCTCCGCGATCTCCTCACCCGAGAAGAATCTTCCCTTATTCTTTTCAAAAAGCACTAGCAGTGCTTCTTTCGTATTCTTTGTTTTCATCGCTTCCCACCTGACAGATCCAGGTCTTCGCTGCTTTATTATTTCAGGCCGATACTGACTCATGTGGCCAGGTCTTCGCCGCCTGATGCTCTCCGTCAAAGAAGATACCACTTCACGCTTGAGTAGTCAACCATATTTTTACAACCGGTTTACTACTTTTACATATGCCGGATCTTCCCGCCATGCTGCAGTGCTGCTCGTCATCCGTGGGATCTTCCCGTCATGCTGCAGCGCTGCTCGTCAACTTTTCGATCTGCTTCCTAACATTTTTCGAAAAAGGTATAGACATTCTCTGCAAAAGGTGTATCATATGAATTGTCAGACATATGAATAATCATTCATATGAACGCACTAAGAAGATGAAAAAAGATCGAAAACGGAGGACAATAATATGAAAAGAACATTTAAACTCGAAGATCTCGACTGTGCAAACTGCGCCGCGAAGATGGAGGATGCGATCTCCAAGCTCCCGGGCGTTACCAAGGTTTCCATCAACTTCATGGCACAGAAGATGATCCTCGAGGCAGATGACGACAAATTCGACGCCGTGCTCAAAGACGCCGTGAAGTGCGTCAGCAAGGTAGAGCCGGACTGCCGGATCATCTTGTAAATAGAACCAAACCTAGAACAAAGGGAAAAGAACCATGACGAGAAAGCAAAAGAAAAACCTAATACGAATCCTTACCTCCGCAGTGCTTCTCGTACTGCTGCATTTTCTTCCGCTTTCGGATATTCTGGAGAATGCTTTCGGAAGTTCTGATGATGGCGCAGCACCTATCCTTCGCCGCGCTGCGATGATCGTGATCTACCTCATCCCCTACCTGATCGTCGGACTCGATGTAATAAAAGGAGCGATAAAGAAGATCGGTACGGGTGATTTTCTAGACGAGGAATTCCTCATGATGATCGCCACGGCAGGTGCTTTTGCCATCGGAGAATATCCTGAGGCGACTGCTGTTATGCTCTTCTACCAGGTCGGTGAACTGTTCCAGTCCATCGCCGTCGGAAAGAGCAGGAAGTCGATCGCTGCGATGATGGACATCTGCCCGGACACCGCTATCGTACTTCGTGACGGCGCCGAGGAAGAAGTCGATCCGTCGGAGGTTCTGGTCGGCGAGACCGTCCTCGTCAAGCCCGGCGAGAAAGTCCCGATCGACGGCGTGATCTCCGAAGGTTCCACATCGCTGAATACTGCGGCACTGACGGGCGAGAGTCTGCCGGTCGAGGCCGCTCCCGGAAGCTCCGTGTATTCGGGTTCGATCAACCTGAGTTCCGCGATCAAAGTCACGACCACGACTGCATACGAGAACAGCACCGTGGCGCGCATCCTCGAGCTGGTCGAAAACAGCACTGATAAGAAAGCGCGCTCCGAGAAGTTCATCACCAAATTCGCCCGCATCTATACTCCGGCCGTCGTCCTCCTGGCGGTCCTGATCGCCGTGATCTGCGCGATCTTCACGGACCTCGGTGTGTCCGGCAGCATCTACAGAGGCCT
>DFFH01000113.1 GCA_002368805.1 Mageeibacillus sp. UBA3781
TTCAGTTCTGACATAACCCGACTCCATGTGAAATACTTGACTCTATTATACAGAACATCTGTTCGATCGTCAACCACTAAACTGAAATAAGCCAATACCATTATTCCACACATTTCGTGTCAATTCAATCAACCGTAACGTGTTTTTTCTTTATTTTCTTCAACACATCATGTTACACTTCATACGCAGCACTCCGTGACAGCGGATCACCGGAAGATCCGTCGGGCGTGGTTTCAAATCTGTCACTTTTCCTCAATGCATTTTGCCTATAATCTATAGCAGATCAATCGAGGAAGAGGGTAATATCATGTTCAGATCTCAAAGAGTTAGAAGTGCTTTTCTAGCGGGAGCGTTAGTTATATCTATACTGGCCGGGACCGGCTGCCAAAAGAATGCTGACGCAAAAGGAACCACCGCGGCCCCATCTGAGTCCTCGGAATCAATCGTCGCATCTTTGGAATCAGGATCCCCGGAAACGCCGGAATCATCTTCTGAAAAACCGGAGACAACAGATACGGCATCGGACGAATCTTCCGGCGACGGGGAATTCAAGCAAGAAGCTCTGAAACTGGCGCAGGAACTGGGCGTAAAGGAAGACGAACTTCACGGACAGTACGAGCTTTTCCTAAAGTATGTAAACTGCATTGATCAGAACGCGGAAATAGGTACGCTGAAAGATTATGTACTTCATCTTTTCCCTGTCGTTGCCGATCACCTAAAGCCGGAAGATGAATACTTCTTTTTCTTGAATCTCTCTGAGCTGAAAGCAGAGATCGGTGAGACACAGTCGACTGCTGCTGCAGAATTTTATTCCGGGAGCAACCTGATAACGATTAACGAGAAGGGCGACAGCAAGGAGTCCGGCGTGAACTATACCATAATGTATCACGAACTGATGCATTTCATCGATAGTTCGATCGGCGGCGGGTACCGCTCAAACGTATACTATACCGGTACCCGCTTTGCACATTGGGAAGAAGTTACAGAAAAGGAATGGGAGAACACCATATCGGCAGAAACAGATTTCATAACGGAAGGCGGGGCCGATTACTATACGGGTAAATACTATCGGAAGACCACAGAAGGCTACAACACTCCGGCCAGTTTTCTTTCCGGGATCGAATGGATCTACGGAGAAGAAACCGTAGACCGCCTGTTTTTCAGCTCTGACTCGTCGATGGAGTTTATCCGTCTTCTTCAGGATGCCGGGATTTCTGATCAGAAGATAGTCGATATCCTCAAAACGTTTAATCATGCGGCTTACGGGTCGAACCAGTTGCCGGAGAATCCGGTCCGGATGGAAGATGTATTGGTCGATCTTTATGAAAGCAAGAAAGGTTCAGGGTGGGAGAAAGACAAGGTCTTTATGCAGATCTTAAACGAGATCCATGCCTGGACGATCGAAGATTATCCGTTTGAACACGAAGAACTGAAAACTATTCTCCTCGATTACCCTGCCATGGAAAAGATGTCGCAAAGCGTGCTTGATCAGATCGATCAGCGCACTTCTCAGGAACTGGTTCGGTTTTTTAAGCTGATCCTTCTTAATGGAAAACCATATCTGGCTGCGGATCTGGTTTCCTCATCAGAGTTTGACAGAAACGAAGCGATCTCGCTCATCGTCGAGTATGACTTTGATCAGGAAAAAGTCATCTCCTATGAGTACTATGTGCCGGACTATCCGAAGTGGATCATTTGATCGCACTGGCCGACCGAAACGAGAGTACCCTCGGTTTTGGATTCACCAGTTACTTTTTATCTTCTCTGCTTCGGTTCAGAAGTGACACCGCCATCCCAAGAACAAGAATAAAACCCGCCGCTCCGGTGGTGGACTCCATAATCATCAGGAAATGTCTGTCTCCGTCTCCGAATGTGCCCAGCATGGATCTTTCCAGGGCCATCATGGATCCGATCATTCCTGTAAGCGCGATATCTCGAAGAAGAATATAAATGACATTCTTCTTTTTCCGGGCTTTCACTGCGCTGATAATGGACATCGCTGCCATGTAGAAGGTATATGCTGCGATAGCAATCATAACGATCATGGGGAACTTCGGGTTATGCTCCTCTGCGATTGCCATGCAGGTGATCCCCGACAACGTCACAGCAAGCATGATCATCCCTATTCCACATATCTTCAGCAAAGAGGGAGCGGATCGCTTTTTCCGGTTTCCGATAATTACATAACCACGCATCATCCCCAGCACGAGATAATACGCTGCCAGAGAAGCAAACCAATAGGAACGGAATATGATTCCGAGTATCCCGTTGAATACAGCATAGACCAAGTTCCATCCCATGCTGAAGGACGTAGTTAACAGGCTTCTGAAGAATGGATCGTTCAGAAGATTTCTTATTAATGGAGATTCTTTTAGTCCTCTGATCCTTTTTTCCATGGTTATCCGGTATGAGGCCGGATGCAGCCAATGATCACATCAGATATCTGTTCGATCGTCTCTTCGCATCCACGATCCAGCCATTCCTTGATCACCGCCATGATCCCGTTCACATAGAATGCGATGGCATACTCCCTGGCCTTTTGGGGATAGTCAAACCGTTCAAGTATCGGATCAAGTATATATTTATAGAGTCCTTCGAATTTCGCAACCGACCGCATCCCTGAAGGATTACAGATCGCTGCCGTAAATACCTCTTTATTCTCTCTGACAAACCGTAGATAGGGGTGAAGATACTCGGGCGTGATCAGGATCAGATCCTCAAGCGGGGCATGCTGTATATTCTCGATAAACCCATTTCCCTTCTCTTCGAAGTAGGAGATGAACTTCTTATTGGTGTTTTCCACACACTCCGAGAACAGGTCATCGATCGTCTCATAGTGCAGATAAAAAGTAGAACGATTGACACCTGCCCGTGCGCAGATCTCTTTGACGGTAATATACTCCAGGCTCTTCTCTTTCAGAAGCGACACCAGTGCCTCGTCCATCCGAAGTGCCGTATTGAAATACTTACTTTCCGATTTATTCATACCTTCCCACATACTTCGGACCGGTCAGTTGTCGATGATTTCTTTCGCCAGCTGCGTGATCTCAAAAGCGTACTTCTTTTTTCCCTTTTCACTGATTCTCTTGTAGATGGGATAGTTCACGCTCACTCCCACTATGCCTATTATACCAAGTACGATTCCAAGAATCATCAGTACCATTCCATCACCGATCACCTTCATACTGAGGCACATACCCAGACCGAGAAGAAGTGCAGCACAGATCCCGAATGTATAGGTAAAGACCGTAGCCGGCATTTTCGCCTTTCTGTCCAGTTTCTTCAACGCGATTACTTTACTGGTCTCCTAAAGTGTTGAATTCAAAGATTCTCTCCTGCTATGTTAGAATGATTATAGTTTCGCTTTATGAGCATAGTGCAGCGATAGCCTATAGATCCGGCGGGGGGGATGTAACATGAATAAAGAATGGTCTGAAATGAATAAGAAGATGCAGACCCTCATCGGAAAAGAAGCGACTTTCCCGGAAGGGATCGATGCGCTCATCGAACTGAGAGAATCACTCTTTGAACAGATCACATCGATTGCGAAAA
>DFFH01000086.1 GCA_002368805.1 Mageeibacillus sp. UBA3781
TTCTTTGTAATCAGGGGTTCGGATTATTTACCCATTACTATCCGCAGGTCGGATCTGTCTATAACAGAAGCCTGTTCGGATACAACAAAAAGACACATATTATCCATGTGATCTGCTTTTTCCCTGCTTGTGCGATCCTTGCATGGATCTGTACATTATTGTGATATCATTTGGATTATTTTTGTTCAAATGGAGTAAACATATGCTAACTTCTGTGCTACAATGCGGTCATAACGAAGTAAGGAGCAGAAGATGTTTGAAGATCTGGTCAAAAAAGTTTCCCCGGTTCCATTGGATGATGTAGTGCACTTTTCGCGTGCATCTGAATGGATTACTAAGATGGAATTGAAAGCATCTCCCCGTGATGACAAACCGGTCGATGCATATGTGGTGATGCCATTCGAAGGTATGGGGATCTTCTACTACACGATCCCAAGAGAACTTGAATTTGGTGCACATATAGATGGTCGGCGTCCTGTTCTTACGGACCGGCTCCGGTTCTTTAAACTGAACTATTGTATGGACGGACGTGTCGAAGTGTTCATGAGGGGGAAAGGGAAGTATGCCTATCTGGATAAAGGAATGGTCGGCTTCGATGAAAATGATCCCCAGGTCCTGCTGACGTTCCGGAAAGAATATTATCAGGGATTTGGTCTGTATTTCAATTTCGAGCTCATGAGCGAAAGTGACCGGACCACGCTTTCTTACTATGGCATCACAAAAGAAGCCTGTATGAAACTGATCGAAAGAGAAAAAGAGTGCTTCCTGGGAAATGCATCGCAGGAATTCCGCCTGATCGTGGAGGATCTGGCAAAGGGGATCGAGGACCGCTCCCTGGATCTTCCGCGGGCGAGGATGCAGAGTACGAGACTTCTGTATCTTCTTCTTCACGAAGATGTCGAACCGCTTCGGAAAAGTGAATATACCACTTCCGGTCAGAGAAAGATCGCAGAAGATGCGAAAAAGCGGATATTACAGGATCTGAGCATACATCTGACGGCGGAAGAACTGGCAGAAGAACTCCACTGTACGGCACCGGCGCTGAAGATGTATTTCCGGAAAGTGTATGGTGTTCCGATCTATACATTCCTTCAGAATGTCCGGCTGCAAAAGGCGGAAGAAGACCTTCGGAAAACGAGAAAGAACATCGCGGATCTGGCAGAAGAAGCAGGATACAGCAATCCAAGTAAATTCTGTGCGTTGTTTAAGAAGACATATGGCGTGACACCGACCGAATATCGCCGGTTACATACATAAGAATGGATGGACATTCAGTGAAATAAGAACCCTTGCAGAAGCGGGGGTGAAGTTTCCTGCGGCCAAAAATAGGAAAAAGGAGAAAGAAGATGTTTATTGAAGTGAAAAATGCAGTGAAGCAATATGGCAGCGGGGAGAGTCTGATCCGTGCCATGGACGGGGTGGACTTTACCGCGGAAAAAGGAGAGATCACAGTGATTTTAGGACCTTCCGGATCCGGAAAATCCACACTTCTGAATATGCTGGGAGGGATCGATTCGCCGGATTCGGGGTTGATCCGTATCGGAGAAACAGAACTCACTTCTCAGGGAAAGAGCGGGCTTTCCGAGTATAGAAGAAAGCATGTGGGATTTGTTTTTCAATCCTATAACCTGATCCCGGATCTGACGGTCCGCGAGAATGTGGAAGTTGTGGCGGATATCTCAAAGGATCCGCTTTCCATCGATGAACTTCTTGAAACACTGAATCTTACCAAGCAAAAGCATAAGTTTCCCAGGGAGCTGTCCGGCGGACAGCAACAGCGCTGTGCGATTGCCCGCGCACTGGTTAAAAACCCGCAGATCCTCCTGTGCGATGAGCTGACCGGCGCACTGGATTCGAAATCATCCAGGGATGTGCTGACGATGCTCGAGAAGATCAACCGGGAATATAAAACGACGATCGTGATCATCACCCATAACGAAGGTATCTCCGGGATGGCAGACCGGATCATCCGTATCCACGACGGTAAAATCGTCGAAAACAGCATGAATAGCAGGAAACTTCCGGTATCGGAACTTCAGATCTGAGGTGACGGACTATGGTACTGAATAAACGATATATCCGGAATTTCCGGAGCAATCTGTCTTTTTTCTTAAGCATCACGATCCTGACAGCACTTGTTTCCTGCCTGCATGTCGCCTTTGATTCCTCGTATGGCGTACAGCAGGAAAGCTTTCAGATTCTTTTGGATGAAGCGCATCTCGAAGATGCGGAGTTCATGACGCTTCGCCCGCTCGATGATGAAAAAGCTATAGAGGAGCAGCATCACGTCACGATCGAAAAGCAGCCTTATATCGATCTTAAGATGCAGAACACCGAGGCGGAGGTGCGTATCTTTGCGCCATCTTCAGAAATCAATCTGTATCGTGTCCAGGAGGGAAGAGATGTTGAATCGGATACGGATATCCTTCTTTCCGGACTCTTTATGGAGAGGCAGGGACTATCTATCGGTGACAGCATTACACTCTCCGGCAGGACGTACCACATCTGTGGCGAAGTCATCCGTACCGACTATCTTTTCTGCCTGAAGAACATCACGGACACCTTTTCCGACAGTGACCGTTTCGGAGTCGGCGTGGTCAAGGAAAGTGCTTTTTCTACATATGAGAAGGCAGATATGGCGACCGTCTATACTGTAAGATACGAAGAAGGTACTGATGTAAGTGCTTTTCGAAAAGCACTTAACGAGTCGTACGGGACGCTGTCCTATGTGGATGTCGGCAATAACTCCCGTATCCAAAGTCCGAAAGATCAGTTTGAGGAATTGGGGTTTACCGTAAAAATCATCCTGCCGACAACGATGGTTTTCATGGTGCTTCTGATTGCAGTTGTATTGGGGCGTAAGATCCGAAATGAGAGAAAGATGATCGGTGTCCTTCATGCGCTCGGGTATAAGCGCTATGAACTCGCTCTGCACTATAGCGTTCTTGGCGCGATTCCGGGGATCCTGGGTGGAATTCTCGGTATCCTGCTGGCGATACC
>DFFH01000135.1:0-5976 GCA_002368805.1 Mageeibacillus sp. UBA3781
GAACAGATCACATCGATTGCGAAAAACTACCCGTCAGAGGCTTTTTATCAGATGCCTTTTTCTGGAGCGGAAGGATATCACAGTAAGACTCTCGTTTACTCGATGTGGCATATCTTCCGGATCGAAGATATCGTGGCCCATAAACTGATCGCCAAAGACAAGCAGGTGCTCTTTTCCGGCGGCTGGCTGAAAAAGACGAAGAGCCCGATCACTACTACGGGAAATGAACTGCACGATGAGGGAATCGTTTCTTTTTCCCGGGAATTGGACACGCAGGCGGTATATGAGTACTGCCGTGCCGTGAAGAGTTCTTCGGATGAGATCCTTCGCAAGCTGACGTATAAGGATCTGAAGAAAACTTTTACAGACGAAGATAAGAAACGGATCCTTGATAGCGGCAGCGTAAGCACGGACGAGAACGCCGTGTGGTTGATCGATTACTGGTGCGATAAAGATCTGAAGGGACTTCTGAAGATGCCTTTCAGCCGGCACTGGATCATGCATATCGAGGCGATGTGCCGCATCAAGAACAAGCTCTGCCAGAAGGCGAAGAAGGGCGTCGATCAGATCGCATATTGCGGCCTTTCCTGCGCCCACTGCTTCCTGAAAGATTATTGCGGATCCTGCAGAACACCGTACAACACCTGTTCATATGCAACGTGTTCACCGGACGGGGTGTGCCCGAATACCAAATGCTGTAAAGAAAAAGGTCTCGACGGCTGCTACGAATGTGACGATATCCGGGAATGCAAGCGCGGTTTCTATGCTCTCGGAAAAGAAGTCCACGCCATCAAATCGATGTCCCTTTTCATTTCCAAGTACGGCAAGAAAGAACTTCAGACAGTTCTTGAGAATCTCCATAAGAAACAGGAATTCGAGAAGATACAGGAAGTCCTTGGAGATGACATCGATCAGGGCCTTCAGATCCTGGAAGAGAATAGGTAACGTCAGACACACCGACCTTTCCGCCAATTCTATCTGCGTAAGCGGATAATGGATGCAATACTTCTTAATTTGTCTAGTAATCTACTAGGCGCGTCTTCTTCGAAACTTACCGGGAGAAAACAAAACCATAATAAAAAGAAGGTAAAGTTTTCTAAAGCACCTTGTTATGAATTGAAAATACCGCAGATAAGAAAGGCCGCACCGAAAAGGATCACCGGCACCAGCAGCAGGCAAATGCCGATCGCCCAGGCTCCGTGCGTTTTCCGTCCTCTGATCCGAAGGATCAGACTGTAGATGATCAGCAGGATACCGGGGATGATCGCGACATAAGGGATATTGGCCGACATCGACAGGGACTCGGAATCCCACTTAAAGCTAAGCAGTATCTCGATGATCGAGAGAAGACATGTGGTCGCGGCAAACGTGTAGATAATGATCTTGTGCTTCTCCTCGGCCTCGATACTTGCTACGTTCACGACATCCTTTACGATATCTTCCGTTTCCTTAGTAGAGACATTTTCAGCGATTCTTTCAGATTTCATGAGTTCCATCATGGACACACCCAGCGCATCCGCCAGAGGTTCTAAAGAATTAATATCCGGAAATCCTAATCCCCTTTCCCATCTGCTGACAGCTTTGTCGGTTACCAGTATTTTTGCAGCCAGATCTTTCTGTGTCATATTCAGTTCTTTTCTTCTTTCAGCTACAAAGCAACCGAATTTGTATGCATCCATTTTTCTCACCTCCAAATGCACTCTAACCCATCCCGTTCCGAATCACAACCGACGTATCGTTTACCTTCGGAAACGTCTGAAATCAAGGGCATTCTACGATTCGTTTACTATAGAAGATGTTTGCTTTTCCCACGATTGCCTCCACTTCGTTATATCCGAACGCCAAGTGGAGTTACTCTCACCTTTCAATTCTTATCCAGAACTTATCGTCTGCCATCCTGCCTTCAGTCTTCTCAATGATCAGGATCGGATCGTAGAAAGGGATCCCCAGGCGTTTCAGTTCCAGCTTGATCTTGTCACGAGTCTCCGGGAAGCAGCGCGATTTCAGAAATTCCTCATAGTCTTCAAACTCTGGTTCCGTGTTCCTGCCAAAGGCACGGAATAGGGGATCGCCGATATAGTTTCTGATCTTTACGATCCGTTTCAGCTCGTCCACGTCAATGACCGTGCATACCATATCTTCGTACATATACCATAGACGAAGTTTCATCCTGGTTTCCGGAAGCTCCAGTTTCCCGGCAATCTCGGGATGTCTCCGAAGGATCTCTACCAGCGTAACAATGGGTCCTTTTATCGGGTCGTCCTTCATTTCCCAGTTCTCGACAGTTCTCTTCGAGGCGTTTGCAAATACAGCAAACTCCTTCTGCGTCATATTCAGAAGTTTCCGGACCTGTCTCAGATCTTCGCCGGTAATCGATTCATTCAGTACATATTTATGGTTCATGAGTATCCCTCCTGGACTCATTAAACCACATATTTTGTGGCAGTTCAAGAGCATTTTGCCACATTATTTGCGGTTTTCATTCATCCTGATCGGGAGAGGAGGGGACTTCGATGTTGATGACTTTCATATACCTGTCGAGCGCATATTCTCCATCGTGAGACTCTCCCGGGAAAAACGTGCTCATATCCGACCCGGTGGTAATACGTGTCAGGCCGCACTTTGCGAAGATCTCGACCAGTTCTTCTCTTTTTTCCATCGGGCAGATGAGTCCTGCCGTCTGAAGATAATATCTCGACGCGAAAAGCACTTCCGTGATCTTTTCTTTCGGAAGAGGTTTCACCAGTACGTTGCACATCATGGGCGATAATTCGAGATCGCTGTCGGAAGATAGGATCAGGCTCATCCCTCTGCCGCGGATCGTATCTGCCGTTTTTTCTTCCTCACCGAGATATCTTTTCAACCGCTGCGTATAGGCGACCAGCGTATCTCTGGCACGGATCCCGATCTCATCTGATGCGTTGGCATCCACGGCTTTTTGGAGGATCGGGAAAAATCTTTCCGCGAACTTTCTTACTTCCCGCATATCCTTAGTATCCAGGTAGATCACCTGGCAGCTGCTGCATAGAAGCTGTTTCGTAAACGCTATGTGTTTCGCCAGTCCCTCGAGGTCCTGCTCCGCATTCTCTGCATGTTCCGGATCCGAGATATAGCAGAATCCGAGTTTCTGGCCCCATTCGATCAGTTTCGCACCTGTCGGCGCCAGTCCGCGCACGGCCTCGATGGCCATGTCACTTCCCCAGACGCTGATGCCGTTAGATAGCTCCGCCATGGTCCTCATTCCCTGAATATCCGTGGAGGAGGTATCAAACACATAGATAAAATCTTTCAGTTCCGGCTGGTATTCGATGAGCTGCATGATGAGTTTCAGAGAAAGTCCGTTATCTGCAGACGGAAGTTTTAGGATATTGATATTCCCGGCAAGAAGTCCTTCCGCCAGAGAATACGCAGGAAGAAAATCCATATTCCCTGCCGCGATATGAAAGATCACGCCGAGTGGAACTTTCTTTACCCGAATCTGCGAAAATCCTTCCATCTTATCCGTGACATATTCTTCCGTATTTCCAAGTTCCGTCCGGATCTTCAGGTGCAGATATTCTTTTGAAAGAAGGACCTCCGCCTGCTTCTTATAAGATTCGACGATATCTTTCGGAAATGAAGTAAGAAGATCATCGAACTTTCCTTCAAGTGTTTCTTTGCGAAGCTGATCGACCGCATCGACCACGATCTCCGGATCGAGTGATTTTGTCTGAAGAGTCTGGGGGATCTTTTCTTTTAATTCAGCAAGCAGTCTTCCCTGCTCCGAGCTCTCATACAGTTTCCCGTCGAAAAGGATCATATCTTCACCCCCTTCAGAATATCCGCCGCTCCGGCAGCGCACGTCTTGATATCTTCCGGCGCGACTCGTCCTACGATCTCCAGGTAGGGAGAGGTGACGCCACATCCGCATTTCTCCCCGTCATGAAGGATGCCAAGATCATCGGTCATGACCGAAAGAAGAGGCGTAGCTTTACAGATCGGAGTGACCAGATTCACAAGTCCCATCTTCCCGTTTTCCAGTGGCTCCAGCGTATCGGGATCTCTGATGATCACTTTACTGTAAACAGGGACATGGAAGTGGTGATTCTTGCAGTCGCAGTATAGGATCGGATGTTCCACGGCGCCGAAAAATTCCACGATATTTTCCTCATCGATACCGAGAGTCTTCTTCGCCATTTTATAAAAGGTCTCTTTATCGGCGGCTTCCTGATAAAACTGTTTCCAGCCGCCTCCCAGCATGATCTTCGAGCCCTTCGGAAGAGAAAAAGAAAGTCCCCTATCTTCCAGAAGCCGGAACAGGAAAAACGTATAGGCCGGGAAACCCATAAACCGCACCGGGAGCCTGCCCTTTTCATATTTCCGGAGTGCTTTTACAATACTTTCGAAATCCGGTTTATACCCGTCTTTGGTATGCTTAAGGATGAACTTTCTGCTGACCGCAGGAGCAAGAAATGTAGTCAGATAGGCCGTCTTCGCGACCGCCATCTGATTGGATCTATGTGGTTTATATCCCATAACGATATAGCGGCAGGGCTTGATCGTCATAATGCCGTGATACCTTGTGATCTTGATGGACATCCGTAGCGCGGCCATCAGTGCGCTGAACTCGAACCGGATCGTACTCTTCTTTCCGCTGGTGCCGGATGAAGTTGCTTTTACCATATAGCGTCCTGAACGGAAATCATGCTGCTTAAAAAGCATCGTCGGAAGCACAGGAATATCCGATACATCTTTTATGTCACCCGGTGATTTCACAGAAAGCCCGTCGCTTATTTTCTTATAGTCATCGCAGTGACCGTACAGATAATTGAAATTCTCTTTCGAAGCACGAAGAAACAGATCCGATTTTGACACATCATACGGATTCTTGCTCGAGAACAATTTCCTTCGAAGTTTCATACCTATGCCCTCTTAATATACCAACCCCCGCCGCGAGTATTCACGGCGCCTTATAGGCACATGATAACCTATCTTCCGAAAAAGGAAAACAAAAAACTCATACATCGCTAGCCATACCCATGAGCAGGCTCGACACAAACCTGATTATGTTCTACACAATTCCACATTCACATTATACACTCTACGGTCCCTGAGTGCCTGAAAAGCACCTGCCTTCTTCTTCAGTTCGCGTATTATCCGATCCACCTAACCCACTCCAAAAGTTCTCCCGGCCACTATGCTTTTATTATATCAGACGCGTCTTCTTCGAAACTCTTTCATTCCTCTTCTGATGATCAAAAAAGCAAATAGCACATCAATGCCGAGGCAGAATATCCCGCCAAGCACATTTTCCGAAAACATGGATACTCCGACAAAACCGATCAGCGCAATTACTGCTATAAAGAGCAAAGAAACGAGAGTTCCAAGTATTATCCGGATCGGAAGCGGAACTCTTTTGCTCTTGCTTAGTTCAACACTTCCTTCGATTATGAGGTCAAAAAGATTTTCAAAAAGTATCTCCATGACAGTTTCTCCTAACAAGCAGCGTGAATATATGTAATCACATTATTTGTGACCTTCCTTAAATCTGATCGGGAGAGGAGGGGACTTCGTTTACCTGGCCTCATTTACATACTTGGTTACGCGGTCGTTAATAAAGCGGATCACGTCATCTATCGACTTGTCGCCCGAATAATATGCCGCCAGTTCTTCGTTGATGATGTTCTTGATCTCCTTATCATCCATGTAGTACACAGAGAGTGTCGAGAGCATATCGTAGAACTTCTGCTGCATCGTTTCCGTAGCTTCTTTATAGCCCATGGTCTTCAGCTGGGATTTATTAAAGAGTCCATATTCCATCTCATACTCGTAGATCTCGTTATAGTATTTCGAAATCAGGGAGATCTCACTCTTCATGGCATCTTTGTTGATACAGATCGAACTGATCGACAACTCCTCTTTGGAAATAAACTTACCGCCGAGAAGATAGTTGATGAACTTTTTACATCCTTCCTGCTGGCCGGATTTCGCTGCTAC
>DFFH01000135.1:6085-13730 GCA_002368805.1 Mageeibacillus sp. UBA3781
GTGCCGATGACGGAGCAGGCATCCTGTTCTCCTGAACAGTTCATAACGTAGTTAATAAAATTCGTCATGTGCACATATCTTCCATCCGGTCTCGGACGCTGTTCCTCTTCTGCAAACGGAATGTATTCATCCGGATTACCCCGGTTTTCTGCGAAGTTCCCCTTAGCATATTCTGCGGCTTTCCTAAACTGTTCGGAGTCAAAATCCACTTTTTCTCCTTCTACGGCAGACTTCATGTCGATGCAGGACATCAGGAAAACATCCCGGTAGTTGTACCTGGATTCAGGATAGTCGTAGGGCTGCGCGCCGGACAGCGCATTCTCAACGTAGTTTCCGTATTCCTCGAAGGTCATGCCGGTCTTGTCTTTTCCAACATCTTCTTCCTTCACGATCAGTCCCTCGACCTCGAGCGTGACCGGAATAAAATACAGTTTCCCATCGACTTTGCTGGCTTGAAGTATATTATCGAAGAGTTCCTGTTTTACGCTTTCATCGACAAAAGTACTCATATCCAGCAGCGTTTTGTCGTTCATGGCTTCCTTCTTATCCATGTTCACAACGATATCCGGGCAGTCGGAGCCTTCGAGTTCTCTTACGAGGGTATAAGCGCGTTCGATCTGCGGATCCAGCATCGGGAAGCCTCTTCCGGCCTTGATGCCATTGTTATATTTGCTCCAGATCCGGATGAGATATTCCGGATCCGTTTCGTTGAAAGACACGATCGCCGAAGACAGATAGTCGGAAAATGAGCCATCCAGCGGCGCACTGATCTCGATGACTTTTTTTCCTTCGTGAGGATTTGTCTGTGTCCTGGTTAATACCAGGACCGAACAGACATCCGAATCGGCCACCCTTGCTGTCGGGAACCCGTCTGTTCCATGGAAATATAGAACGATCTTTTCATCCGAGTAATGAAGAACGCAGATTTCAGGATTCTTGTCAGGATTGAAATCATAGAAGTACGGAGAGTACCAGTTATTGTCCAGTACTTTTTCCTCGGCATTTGTTTCCGCATTAAACTTGAAGATATTACCGAGTGTATCTACACGGAGAAGGTCCCCCTGACCCGTGCACTGATAATCGGTAAGATTGTCTTCGTTTTCATCACCTGAGACAACGGGAGTCGTTTTCGTGAATTTCCCGGATGCCAGATCCATCTCGCAGAAATACTTCTCCCCTTTCATATTCGACACGTTCGCGTATGCCTTTTTCGTCTTTTCGTTATAAGAGACCGCATCGATATAACCGGATCCGGATAGTGTCGTCATATCCATCTCACAGAAAAGATCCTTGCCCTTGTAGAAGAAGAGCTGTGAATCCCCCGTTTCCATTTTTACACTCTGTACGGCGATATAGTCACCGACACGGGATGCGGAAGATATGATTTCGATCTTCTTTCCGTTTTTATCCTGCATGGGAGTGACATCGGAAGCCTTACCTGTTTCCAGATCAACAGTGGCAAAGCAGGCCTCATTTCCTCCGTTAAAAACACTCACCAGAGCGATCGCTGTTTTTCCATCTTCGTTTGGGATCAGGGAATAGATCTCCTGCACACGCACATTTTCGGGGAAAGTCATCTCCAGTGCTTTTTCCTTCGTCCCGTCTTCGCTATATACATCCAGTTTTACTTTTTCATCATACGTCGCCAGATCGTATGTCGAGTACGTACTGTAGATCTTCCCGTTACAGTATTCCGGAGAAGAATCAATCATCAGCATGTCCTTGTCCGACTTTTCCATCGAAAGCGTAAAGCGCGAAGAATCGAACCATGGATCATCTTTTGCGACCGTGATGCTCTTTTTCGTTTTGGATGATTTATTGCAGGCAGTCATCATGCCTGAAACAAGAAACATGCTGAGCACAGCGGAAACGATGCGTACTGACTTTTTCATATGTTCACCTCATATGTAATAATCTTCGCGCATCTTCTGACCATAAAACAGTTACCCCTAAAACCCCGTTGATCAAATAAAGAATATCATTGGGCGGGGAAGAAAAAGTGACGTTCCTGTCATTTGTATCTCACTTGAAAAGCACTCCTCTTCTGGAGTATTATCCGAAGTATAAAAGAACGATCCCCGGAAGCCTCAGGACTTCCGGGGATCTGTCATTGCTGTTTATCCGCGCTGACTAAGCCGTTTGTCAGGTCATTTATCAGACCTTCCTTTCGGATCACTCACGGTTCTTCTTTTTCTGAATAGCCGTTACTGTAAGAGCTCCGCCAAGAGCAACCAGCACGAGTGCGATGATATTGACCGGCGTTGCTGCCTCACCTGTCTTCACAACAGCACCCTGCTTCTCGACATTGGCTGCATTGTTTGCCGCTTCTTCCGTCTTGTTCTCGCTTGCTGCTGCGATCGTAAGAGTAGTCTTAGAGTAGCCGTCAGCAAATTCAATATAGACTTCGTAAATTCCGGCAGTAAGACTATCCAGGTAAAGAGAATCTATTTCAATGATCGTAGATCCTTCAGTGATCTTAAGCGCCTGACCCGGAATTCTTACCTTATTTAAGCTTACATTCTTATACTTAATCATCGCAGCCTCAGAACGGATAACAATATTCTTTCCGCTTCCGAGTGTGTACTGCGGATTCTCACCATCCAGGATCTTATACTCCTTAAGAGTGGACGGCTGACCGGCTGTCGGATTCTCAGTATCCGGATTTACTGCCGGCGGATTCTCTGTAGAAGGATCCTCCGTCTTCGGATCTTCTGTAACAGGAAGTGCTGTTCCGTCCGTGGCATAAAGGGTGATATCACCGCTAAGAAGCTCGGTTCCGAAATCAAATTTCTCCGTGCATGCAGCATCCTTGTACCAGCCGGTGATCTCCACGCCATCAGGAAGTGCGAATGTCTCTGCCGGGATCCGATAACCGATACGGTCAGCGACAGTCACACTTTCCATACCGAATGCCGAGAGGTTAAATGTAACTTTTGCCTCCGGGCCTACCGGGATTCTTCTGATCAGGAAGTTATCGAGGTAAAGATCTGCCATACCTGTGGTCTCGACATACATCTTCAGCGCATTGTAGTCTGAAGGAATTCTGATCGTAGTACCGACAGACTTGTACTTACCGGCAGCAGAAGGTGTGGCGAGATAATTCGGCCATACGCTGTCGATATCTCCTGACAGTTTCACCAGTTCATCTTCAGTCTTGGCATCAAACTGTACATCGACTTCATTTCCGATATATGCACTTGCATCAAATACAATTCCGTAATATGTCGCATCATTATCCGTAAGAACGACTGCCTTTCCATCTTCATCATCCACGACAGAAAGCTTACCTGCACCGCCCCATCTGGTACCGAAGATATTCTTTTCGCCTTCGACATCATCAGAGAACTCTGCATATCTTACTGAGAAATCGTCCACATACATATCTGCATTTCCGTCCGTCTCGACATAAAGCTTCGCGCTTACGCCGCCTGCCGGGATAGAGAAGGTAGCTGTGACCTTCGTCCAGTCACTGCCTGCCGATGTTGTTACACACGGAACAGGTGTATCACCATCGATTCCGAGTGTGATCTTGGAATCATTCGTCTTCACATAGACGGAAGCCGTAATGTACTGACCGATATAATCGCTAACATCAAAGCTGACGTTCGCATCCTGTTCCTGTCTTCTGACAAGAAGGCTCTGCTCACCGGTCTTCGCTGCCGTATCGGTAACAGTAAGAACAGGCATATGACCTACGCCTCGGGAAGAAGCGATATTCTCGGAATCTTCAAATCCTTCGTCCTTACCTGCGACCTTGACTCTGAGTGCATCAATATAGATGTCAGAGAGATCTTCCGTCTCAAAGTAGAGTTTCAGTGCTTTAAGATCGGATGGGATCTTGTATTCGCCGATGATCTGTACCCACGCTCCGGAGGAAGTATCCGCGGTGGTGATATTCGGCCATTTTCCATCGATATCTGCAGAGATCTTAACGATTGGAGCGTCTGACTTGACCCATGCGCTGATTCCGATCGTCTGACCTGCAAACTTGGAAACATCGAAGCTTGCTCCGTTCCATGTAGCTGTTCTTCCTGAATCAAGAAGAGCATACTTTCCTTCAAAGACCTCTTCGCTCTGAACAGTCAATGTTCCGGATCCTCTTACGGAGAAAACGGAAGGAAGTGTGTCATCATCAAAGTTTACTCTGATGTCAGAATAATCCGGTTTCACATATTCTGGCTCGCCGATATCTCCGCCGGTAGCTGCGGCTACGATTCCGTCAAAAGCTTTTTTTCTGGAAAGATTCTTGTTGAAAATAAGCGGATCGGATTCTGCCTTCCAGGAGTTATCATCGGTAAGACCCCAGATGGTAACAGAAGTAAGATTCACGCCTTCGCTTCTTGCGTCAAGAAGTGCTTTGAAAAGGTCGTAGTAGAACTTGCCCTGATAGTACTCAGCATTCACACCTGTTCCGGTGGTAGTAACATCAAGCTCTGTGATCTGAACCTGACCGAATGCCTCGTCATATCTCTTCATTGCAGTAATAAAATCACTGATATTCGTTCCGTCCGAAACATGCGCCTGCATACCGATACCGTCGATATAACCGGCTTCCTTGACCGGAGTGAGGTTTGCGATAATGGCATCGCATTTTTCCTTCTGGAACTCATTGTAATCGTTATAGAAAAGACCCGGCTTTGCACCGCCGAACTGTGCGGAGTACTTATTTACCGATTCTCTTGCCTGCTTAAAAGCATACATAAGGAAGTCCTTGCCGAGGGTCTTGTAGTACAGACTATCTCTGAGATTATCTGCATTTGTTCCCGGCTCAACTGCCTCGTTGACAACGTCCCATGCATAGATAACATCTGCGTATCCGTTTTCATACATATACTTGATCGTGTTATCGATGTAGCTTGTCATACGAGCCTTGACCACGTCCTTCGATGCTAAGCCCTTGCTCGTATCATAGTCTTCATAGAACATCTCGTCCGCATTCTGGGAATGCCATACCAGAACGTGTGCTCTTACTTTCAGTCCGTTAGCCTTCGCAAAGTCAAGCATTTCTTTCGCGGAAGGATTGATTACAAACGGCAGGAAAGTGTCGGTTCTGTCGCCGGATACATTCTTGACATCCATATTGTATGCAGGCTTCAGTTCATTACCGAAAGTAATACTGTCAAACTGTGCCTTAATAAGATTCTCTTTTGCTTCGTTACCGATCTCGCAGCTCGATTTATTGAAGTTACTGATCGTCTCACAGGCAACACCCATGAGGAACTTGCCACTATAAAGATCCTTCAGGATCGGATATCCGGAAGTATCAACATAACCTTCGGTAGATGCTGAACCACCGTTCGGATCCTTATACTCGCCGACAACTGTAATAGAAATATTATCGATGACAAAATCAACATTCTCCGGGGCTTCGAAGTACACCACTGCAGACTCAAAATCTGCCGGGATCTCGTAAGTACCATCGATGCTTGCAAATGAATCACTGGTCGCGCTGACCGTTCCGGCCTGCTTATAATCATCATCTTTACCGGTGGCGGAAAGCTTGATAGTAGCGTTGACATTTACTGGTTCAGTTGCTCCGATCGTTTTCACATCGGCCTTTACCGATATCGTATTTCCGATGAAACTTGACACATCAAATGCATATCCGAAATAGTTCTGCGTTCTGTCTCCAACAACAAGAGCTTTCGAACCATCTACACCGTCATCCGTAAGAGAGAAAGTCGGGTTACCGAAGGCGGATCCCTTCTTAGAAGATGCATCCTCATAGTCATTAAAATCTTCGATGAATGACGGAGCTTCGGTCGGAGTTACGACCGCCGTAGGATCCTTATACTCGCCGACAACTGTAATAGAAATATTATCGATGACAAAATCAACATTCTCCGGTGCTTCGAAGTACACCACTGCAGACTCAAAATCTGCCGGGATCTCGTAAGTACCATCGATGCTTGCAAATGAATCACTGGTCGCGCTGACCGTTCCGGCCTGCTTATAATCATCATCTTTACCGGTGGCGGAAAGCTTGATAGTAGCGTTGACATTTACTGGTTCGGTTGTTCCGATCGTTTTCACATCGGCCTTTACTGAAATCGTATTTCCGATGAAACTTGAAACATCAAATGCATATCCGAAATAGTTCTGCGTTCTGTCTCCGACAACAAGAGCTTTCGAACCCTCTACACCGTCATCCGTAAGAGAAAGAGTCGGGCTTCCGAATGTAAATCCCTTCAAAGAATTTTCGTTCTCATAGTCATTAAAATCTTCGACGATCGACGGAGCTTCCGTCTGAGGAGTGCCCGGCGTACGGACGATCGTAGCCGGATCCTTATACTCGCCATTTACGGAGATAGAAATATCATCGATGATATAGCTCTGCTCTTTAGCTCCTTCGAAATAAAGAGTGCATGCCGTACATGCCTCTTCAATATCAGTCGTGATTTCCAGTTCCTGATATTCATAATCTGCCTTACAGGTAACAGATTCAAGGTTCACATATTGCGGATCTTTAACCTCAAAAATGTTCTTCGCAACTGTTGCTGTAAACGTCTTCTCAGTTTCCTGATCCGCCGAATCAACAGATGCTATCTTGGCCTTTATAGTAATGTTGTTACCGATATATTCGTTCAGATTAAAACTGTATCCGAAATAGTTCTCGGCTCTGTCTTTAACAATAAGTGCCTTTGATCCATTTACCCCTTTGTCAGCGGATAGTTCCAATGTCGGATTGCCGAACATTCCGCCTTTGATGTTGTCCGCTGATTCATACGCTTCGAAGTCTTCCGTTACGGAAGGAACTTCAGCCGCGTTGACCTGCGGTCCGCCCCAAGCTGCCCCCAGCATAAGGCTTCCTGCCATTGCTACGCAGAGAAATCCCGACACAAGTCTTTCTCGCAAGCGGTGTACATAAACATGCTTCCTCATCATTACTTCCTTTCTGCCGGACGTTAACCCCAAACCGTCTGACATATGATTTTTTCTGAGATTTTTAAAGCATCACCGTACCCTCGCACACATAATAGCACGCGATTTTACTTGTGTCGTTATATAAATATAAAGAACTGAAATTCTT
The DNA here is from genome assembly GCA_002368805.1 of Mageeibacillus sp. UBA3781. Taxonomy (GTDB): domain Bacteria; phylum Bacillota; class Clostridia; order Saccharofermentanales; family Saccharofermentanaceae; genus Scatonaster. The sequence goes on from DFFH01000135.1 coordinate 13,116, forward strand.
CCTGTGTTTTTCTTACTTTATCCCTTCACCAGGGTCAGTCCGTCGATGGAATCGATACGGAAAATTTTCTGAAGTGTCTTTTTCGGAGTCGTGATCTCTACAAGGATCCAGTTCTCATCTGCATCTAAAATGACATTTTTTCCCTTTGGATTGCTGTAAGAGATCACATCCGAATCCCAGCAGTCTTCCTTGAAGGAGATCTTCACCTGCTGTCCGATATTTTCTTTCGCAAATTTGTAAAGGGATTCTTTCGATATTGCATAACTGGAACCCTTAGTGGAAGCAAGTTCATCTTCCAGGCGCTTGATGCGCTTCTTTAATTCAGACTGGGAACAGAAAGCCATCACGCCCATAAGACCAAACACCAGCGCTACATATACAAGTCCATCCATATTTCTTACTCCTTCACGATCTCAAATGAGAGTATAGAGGCAAGCGGGACCAGTTTTTCGATCGTGGTGCCTCTTCTGCTCTGCGCCGAGACTTTCATCCAGTTGCCTTCGAAACTATCTACCGTGACGGTCAGATCATAAAGATCGATGTCCGTTTCACCTTCGCAGAAATTCAGTTTCACTTTCTTCCCGACGATCCCGGAAAGAAGTGTTCCGATACTTG
>DFFH01000110.1:0-10298 GCA_002368805.1 Mageeibacillus sp. UBA3781
TCCTATCTTCTTGTACTATTCTTTTTTCGGAGGAACTTTTCTATTTTAATGATTCATCACTTTTCAGCAATCCGGATCTCCAGCTTTACTTCAGCGGCTTCTTCGCGGATGCACTCTGAGCGCCCTGATGGCACGAGCACCCCATGGCGCAGTGGCTGCAGTTGCCTCCGCAGGAGGACTTGCCTTTCTTCTTATCCCGCCTCATGCTCCAGATGATCCCTGCGACCATCGCAAGAAGTATGAGAGAGATCAGGATCGTACCCAGGTTGTCTGAAATCCAGCTGATCATTTTGTCATCGCCTTCTCCTTAAGGTCTTTGGAAGTGAGCTTATCTGCTTCCTTATACTTCTTGAAGAAGAGCATGTAGATCATACCAGCAAGCGCTGCGATCGCGAAGATCAGGCCGATGACGTTCACATCTCCTGTGAAGAGGAGGCCGAACTGGTTGATCATCAGGGCGATCACATAAGCGAATCCGCACTGGTAAGCGATCGCGAACCATGTCCATTTCGCGTTGTTCATCTCACGCTTGATCGCACCGATCGCTGCGAAGCACGGAGCGCAAAGGAGATTGAATACGAGGAAGGAGAATCCGGCTACGCTGGTGAAAGCAACCGCCAGAGACTGCCATGTCGAGAGTTCGCCGCCGCCATAGAGGATACCCATGGTACCAACGATGTTCTCTTTTGCGACAAGTCCGGTGATAGATGCCACCGCTGCCTGCCAGTTGCCCCAGCCGAGAGGAGCAAAGATCCAAGCGATTGCGGATCCGAGTTTTGCAAGGAGCGAGAACTCGAGTTCTTCTTCACCAAGCATCTGGAATGATCCATCTACGAAACCGAAGCGGCTGGTGAACCAGACGACGATCGTGGAAAGAAGGATGATGGTTCCGGCCTTCTTGATGAAGGACCAGCCACGCTCCCACATGGAACGCAGGACGTTTCCGATCGTCGGCCAGTGGTATGCCGGCAGCTCCATAACGAACGGAGCAGGATTGCCGGCGAACATTTTTGTCTTTTTCAGCATGATACCGGAGAGAATAATTGCTGCCATACCGATGAAGTATGCACCGGTGGATACCCATGCGGAACCGCCGAACAGTGCACCCGCGATCATCGCGATAAACGGGACCTTCGCGCCGCAAGGGATAAAGGTGGTTGTCATGATCGTCATTCGGCGGTCACGTTCATTTTCAATCGTACGGGAAGCCATGATACCCGGCACGCCGCATCCGACACCGACGAGCATCGGGATGAAGGATTTACCGGAAAGACCAAACTTTCTGAAGATACGGTCGAGAACGAATGCGATACGGGCCATGTAACCGCAAGCCTCAAGGAATGCCAGCAGCAGGAAAAGCACCAGCATCTGCGGCACGAACCCGAGGACTGCACCGACACCTGCTACGATACCGTCGAGCACAAGGCCCTTCAGCCACTCGGCAGCACCTGCTTTATCCAGCCCCTTTTCCACAAGCGCCGGGATACTCGGTACCCACTTGCCGTAGTCGGCCGGATCCGGTTCTTCACCGATTTCTTCGAGTGTCTTTACCGCTTCTTCGTATTCTTCGATAGTTGCTGTCTCTTCCGAGATCTCAAGAGTTTCCTCATCCTCAACTTCGAATGTATATTCACCTTCCGGAGCAACACCGTGCTCTTCAACATATGCATCGTAACCATCTACGATCGCGGATGCATCTCCCCATCTTTCTGCAATTTCTTCGTAACCGCCATCCATGCCGAACAGGTGGAATCCATCGCCGAAGATCTTATCATTAGTAAAATCTGTAGCAATCGCACCGACTCCGACCATGGCGATATAGTACACAAGCCACATGACCAGTGCAAAGATCGGAAGACCGAGCCATCTGTTTGTAACGACCTTATCGATCTTATCCGAAGTCGTCATCTTCCCTGCTTTTTTCTTCTTATAGCAGGACTTGATCACTTCTGCGATATAGATATATCTCTCATTGGTAATGATACTCTCGGCATCGTCATCCAGTTCTTTTTCCGCAGCCTGGATGTCACTCTCGATATGGGAGAGCTTTTCTTCGGAGATCTTCAGGTTCTCCATGACCTTGTCATCACGCTCAAAGATCTTGATGGCATACCATCTCTGCTGCTCTTCCGGCATATCGTGAACAACTGCTTCTTCAATATGGGCAAGTGCATGCTCGACCGGGCCGGAGAAGCTGTGCTGCGGGATAGTCTTTGTATTATTTGCCGCATCGATAGCTGCTTCTGCAGCATCCATAACGCCTTCGCCTTTCAGCGCGGAGATCACGACGACTTTACATCCCAGCTGACGGGAAAGCTCATCTACATTGATCTGATCGCCGTTTTTCTTGACGATATCCATCATGTTGATCGCTACAACGACCGGAATCCCAAGCTCAGTGAGCTGTGTCGTCAGGTAGAGGTTTCTCTCGAGGTTCGTACCATCGACGATGTTCAGGATCGCATCCGGTCTCTCGCCGATCAGGTAGTTTCTCGCTACAACTTCCTCGAGTGTGTACGGAGACAGGGAATAAATACCCGGAAGGTCCGTAATGACCACATCATCATGTTTCTTCAGTTTTCCTTCTTTTTTCTCAACGGTTACACCCGGCCAGTTACCGACGAACTGATTTGCGCCGGTCAAAGCATTAAAAAGAGTTGTCTTACCACTGTTCGGGTTACCTGCTAGTGCAATTCGCAGACTCATTTCTCATCTTCCTTCCTGTAATACTCGATTTCGATCATTTCGGCATCCGCCTTACGAAGCGAAAGTTCATAGTTTCTGACTGTCACTTCGATCGGATCACCCAGCGGTGCGACTTTACGGACATAAATGATCGTTCTTCGCGTAATACCCATGTCCATGATCCTGCGCTTTACGGCGCCCTCACCGTGGAGTTTGACCACGGTAACCGTCTCTCCGACTTTTGCATCTCTTAGTGTTCTCACTTCTTCTCCCCTCCTTCTGTCAGACCATGATTTTCCTTGCCAGTTCTTCGCTGACAGCTACCCGGCTCTCCTTGACCTTTACGATCAGGTTTCCTCCGAGCATACTGACGACGCTGACTTCACCGCCGACATTAAAACCCAGATCTGCCAGATGTTTCTTGACTTCCGGGTTTCCGCCGATCCTCTTAATGATCTGCGTCTCCCCGGGTTCCGATAATACTAGAGGCATCATTTTTCCTCCCTTGTTTGTTAGTCTTTGCTAACCTGTGTTTATTAAATATGGTTAGTCGCAACTAACCAACACACATTATAGTTAGCGCACACTAACTTGTCAAGGAAGATATATGACATTTCGTGCAAGATCACAAATCAATAATAAAAAGCGGCTTTATTATAGGAAAGCCGCTGCATGAGCGAAAAATATCAATAGGCGCACTCGTATAGCATTGAGTCGCTTCCACTGTCTTTTCTTTCATATGATGTCTATCTTCTCAGTTGTGTATAAGTTTTATCGTCTCAGATATTCTGACGAAAGCGGGAAATCAAAGTATGTATCCGGATAAGGTTCATTTTCCAGAGTGAAGTGCCACCACTCACAGTCGATCGGGGCAAACCCGTTCCGGAGCATAACATTTCTTAAAATCATACGGTTCTCATACTGCTCTTCCGTGATCCCCCGGAAGTCCGGATGCGACTTCTCACTAAAAAGATCGAAGGGACTTCCCATGTCAAGTTCTTTTCCCGTCTTCATATCCAGTAGCGTCAGATCGACAGTACTGCCGCGGCTGTGGCTGGACTTCTTCGCCACATACCCCTTAAGGAAAAGCTCCTGTTTCTCAAGATCCGGATAGAAATACGGCTTCATGCGGATATCCTGATCCTCGATCCCCCATAGAACGAAGTGCTTGACGGCACAGGCCGGACGGTAAGTATCGAAGATCTTCAGTCGGTACCCCTGCACCAGCATCTCATTACTGACCGTTTTCAGCGCTCTGGCCGCTTCTTTTGTAAGGATCGCACACGGTTCCTCATACCCGTCGATCCGGTCCCCTACGAAGTTATAAGTAGAAAAATAGCGGATCTCCTGTACGATAGAGGGGATCATGTCAGAAAGAAGCACGAAGCCGGAAGGGTCTTTCGTGATGTCGGTGATTCTAGTACCCATTAAGATTACGTTCCTTTCAATTCAATTTATTCTTCAAATTTCCGGATCAGGAAATCCTTCCGTTTTTAGGATCCTGACCGCTTGGCAAGCACTTTTCCCTCATCTTCAATATGATGCAGATTCCACCACCAGCGGAAGACGGCCATGCCGATAATGATCAAATATCCGCAGATACTAAGGGGCGCAGGGATCTCCGAGAAGAAGATAAGGCCCAGGACAGCAGAAAACACGACCTGCGTGTTATCGAAGACACCGATCTTCCTGGCCGGCGCGAACTTATAGGCGGAGGTGATCGAGAACTGCGCGATCGCCGCGAAGACACCCGCAGAAATCAGACATAGGAGCTGCCATGGTTTCATCATCTTGAAGTCGAAGATCATGAACGGCAGCGACAGCAGACAGGAAAACAGCGAGAAACAGAGGACGATGATCGATGTTCTTTCTTTCTTTTTTCCGAGAAGACGCACAAAGGAATATGCAATGCCGGCACCTGCACCGCCCCATATTCCGGCAAGTGCGGGGATCATCGAGACATCCGGGGAAGGTCGCGCGATCAGGATGACACCGGAAAACGCCACCACTGTGGTCATGATATCGATCTTCGTCGGCTTTTCCTTCAGGATCGGGATCGAAGCCAGGATCGCGAAGAACGGCGAAAGTTTATTGAGCATATTGGCATCCGCCAGGGGAAGATGGTCGATCGCATAGAAATTGCAGAGAAGTCCGGTCGTACCGAAAAGGCATCGGAGGAAGACGAACTTCCCATTCCCCTTCTTCATCTTAAACTTTTCTTCCGAGCGAAGAAGAGCTACAGCCGCGATCACCGCAGCGAAGGCATTTCGGAAGAATGCTTTTTCCATGGTAGGGACATCACCGGAGAGCTTGACGAAAAAGGTCATGAGTGCAAAGCCCAGCGCAGCGAGCAAAATGCATGCGATTCCTTTTGCATCCGAGCTCTTCAGTTTCATCTTCTAAGATATCCCTCTCTCTTTATTCGTAGCACTTTCAGATTCTTTTCGGGAATGTGCTGGCTTCGTCACTTGTGTCACTATTTCATTGTGCCGCTTTGTCACTATTCCACTTTCCCACTCAGATTATTCTACCGCATCCTCCGCTTTTTTCCATATCGAAGTGATGGCATTATCTTCACGACTTCTCTCTTTTTCGTAGACATCATGATATATATAATGTATAATTTCCCGTGATATGTATTTTTTCAGCATATAAGCTTTGGAGGAGAAAAAAATGAGAAAAAGAATTATCGCTTTCGTTTCTATCATCATGTGCGCTATGATGTTCGCAGGATGCAAGAACACACTGGAGAAGAAGATCAGCAAGAAGCAGCTTCAGGATATGAACGATCAGGCATACGAGCAGTATGTTAAGAACGATTCTTCCATGAAGGATATCAAGATCGAGATCAAGGACAATGATCTCACATATAAGTACTACTTCAACATGGAGTTCGATGACAGCCAGATCGCTGCTATGAAGAAGTCCATCGATACTGATGCTAACAAGAAGATGATCGAGAACCTGAAGAAAACTATTAAAAAAGAGAACGGTATCGAGCCGAGCTCTATCACCTACATCTACTACGATAAGAACGACGAAGAGATCGCAAGAGTTTCTGCTTAAGTTCCAGATCAGTAAGATATCTACTGACCGCCACTTCTTCACGAGGTGGCGGTTTTCTTTTGTCGGAAATTATGGTACTTTGAAATCAATAACCATAAGGAGGGTATATCCATGTCAAATCCGGGAATCCTTTTCCGCGTCGCGGACATGAACAGAAAAGCATTTATCAAAAACTGCATCGAGTGTGACACTCCGAGGATGGAGGCCACAGTCTTTCCGGAAGGTGTCAATGTCGAATCCGATATTCCCTATGCCGATGGAAAAGCACTCCCCCCGCCCATGGCGATGGATGCTCAGGCGGAAGGCTTCTCCCTCTGCAGCTCTAACAGAATCCTGGATATCTATACCCCAAAGGATGCCAAGGCGAAAGAAGTATTCCTTCTGATCCATGGCGGTGCTTTTGTATATGGATGCAAGGAGCTCGACAAAGAATTCGGCATGCACCTGGCATTAAGATCCGGCATCACGGTCGCCAACATGAATTACCGGCTCTTCCCGGGAACCGACCTTAAGGGTGTTCTTACCGATATTTTCTATGCGGTTTCTTTCCTGTGCGAGAAAGGTTATACCACCTTCCACACCGTAGGCGACTCTGCCGGCGGATATCTCTGCCTCATCACAGCGATCCTTCTTAATTCCGAGGAAGCCAGGAAGGAGCTTGGGATCACGGACTTTTCCTACTCCGTCACTTGCAAGAGCACAAGCCCGATCTGCGGCGATCACGTCGAGAGCCCCAGACAGTTTGCCGGCATCTACTTTAATCCGAAGAGAGATCTTCCTTCTTACATCTACGACCTGGCTGAGATGGTAAAGAAGTTCGGCTGTCCTCCGGTGGTCCTTACCACGGGCGATCAGGACATGATGCTAAAGCAGAACGAACTTCTTTATAAGAGGCTTTTAGATCTCGGCATTCCGGTACAGTATTACTGTGCGGAAACGACCGAGGATACCCGTCCGATGCATCACGTCTACGCCATCGTTCATCCGACATGGCCCGAGGGCATCAAGACGATCGACATGACGATCGAGAATGCGAAAGGATAACACCTTCCGGGATGACTTTGATCTGATTTCTCCCGGAATTCCTCCGATCTGAAAAGCATATCGGATCACAACCAAAAATACGAAACAAAAAAGACCGCCACTTCAAATCGAAGTGACGGTCTTTGATCATTATCAGCTGACTATAGGATATCGTCAGTAATATTCATTTTTCAAAGATTATGCAGAAATCTTTGCAATCTCTTTGCCGTTCTTATCGCAGTAAATATACGTGATCGTAATATCGGAAACGTTGTACTGTGCTTCGATGGATCCCTTGAGGTTCTCGATCATCTTCTTATTTGCATCAGTGTCGATAGATTTCTGCATCAGCTGTGCGGTCGCATCATCGAATTCCTGATTGAAATAGTATGTATAGATGAGTTCATTTCCTTCAACTTCAATGGTAAGGTCCTTCATGGAAGAATCGTTCTGAACATACTGCTTCTGAGCCTGATCATTCATCATCTTCAGCTCATCCGGGCTGATAGCTTCTTCCAGAGTTTTACCGCTGTTGTTCTTCTTTGTGTCCTTAGTAGTATCCTCTGTCTCGCTCGGCTCTGTTTCATCATCATCATCGTCATCAGCCGTTGTAGTTGTCTTCTTTGTTTTCTTAGTTGTCTTTTCTGTCTCGTCCTCGTCGTCCTCGTCGTCCTCGTCGTCGTCTTCGTCAGCTGTTGTCTTTTTAGTCTTCTTTGTTTTCTTTGTCTTTTTTGTCTCGTCGTCGTCCTCGTCATCGTCGTCATCTTCGTCTTCGTCTTCGTCTTCATCGTCGTCTTCGATGTCTTCGATGTCCTCGTCCGCTTTCGTCTTCTTTGTCTTCTTTGTTTCTTCGCTCTTCTTACAAGCAACAGCAGATGTAAACATCATCATTGCCAGAAGAATGCTCGCCAGTTTTTTCATGTTTCTCCTCCAGTCCTCACATGATGTACATGTGACCCATTCTTTTTTACAACATACAGTATAATGAACAAATGCTATAGCATCAAGTCGATCTGACTTGTCTCTTTTCACAAAGAAATGAGTGAGATGCCTACATTTCGTAGGCATCTCACCCTTCAAAAAGAGGTAGTTATGAAAGAACTGACAAACAATCGCATCTCTTTTCTCAATCAATGACCCTTCAAGCAGACAGCACCGTACGAACCGGGCGCACCTGACGCTGAATCGAACTTCGGATAACCTGTTCCTGCCGGACAGGTCTTCTCGGCTGCGTGTATCTCACACTGTTCGGGCGCTGAGAATGTCCGGGTCTCTGACGGGGCGGGATACTCCTTCCGGCACTTCTGGAAGTGTTCCTTACCACACGATTTTTACTCTGTCTTCGTCTTTCTGCCGCTTTCTTCTCCATGTCCTTAGACGCCATACGAAGGAAGATCATTCCTGCTAAAAAAACCAGTGCACTCCACATGTTCAAAACCCTCACTTTTCCTGTTTCCGCTGACTTTTTCTCAGCTGCTGTTCTCTTTATCTTGACTTAATGATAAAAAAATAGCTGTCCAAATATTCGGACAGCTACAAAAGACTGTTTTTCTTTAATTGTATATTTAAACTGGATTTTTTCTGTAACTAAAGCAAATACAGTGTATAAAAACTCAGCGGCGGATAATATCTACGACTTCGCCGATATACATATCGTGCGGTGCGTCTTTTGCATAGAACTGTTCCGCGATCTCCGGGCGCATGTTCTTCGGGTCCATAGTCTGCATAAAGAGTTTTCTGCAGACGAGGGTGACCTCTGCCTCTTTAAAAGTCACGGACTCTCCGGCTGCTTCGGAAGTAAGCTCCGGCATATGCATCTTATCGATGTCGCGGCCGGACTTTGCACCAAGCACGCCCAGGGTCTTTTTCATCTTTTCCGGGTAAAAGCTTACCGTGAAATACTCGTTATCATCCATAAACTCATGGGTGTATCTGGAGGTGCGCACATATACGGTCGCTACCGGTTTTCCCCAGATCGTCCCGAGACCTCCCCAGGAGATCGTCATGGTGTTGAACTTCTCCATATTTCCGGCGGTAAGGAGTGCCCACTGCTTGTCATATGTTTCAAAAATATTAGTTGTAAAGTCCATGGTTTCCTCCAAAAAGATGATGGATCCGCTTTCGGATCCATCATCGCACTTCATTTAAGTTTAGATCCGATCAATAGTTATCTGCGTTGATCTCGAAATAGGACTGCGGGTGGTTGCAGGCCGGGCATACGTCAGGTGCTTTTGTACCAACTACGATATGACCGCAGTTTCTGCACTCCCATACCTTAACTTCACTCTTCTCAAAGACCTGCGCCATCTCGATATTCTTCAGAAGGGCACGATAACGCTCTTCATGGTGCTTTTCGATCGCGGCAACGAGACGGAATTTCTTGGCAAGCTCCGGGAAACCCTCTTCCTCTGCGGTCTTCGCAAAACCTTCGTACATGTCGGTCCACTCATAATTCTCGCCGTCAGCAGCGGCAGCCAGATTCGCCTTTGTGTCGCCGATGCCCTTCAGTTCTTTGAACCACATCTTTGCGTGTTCTTTTTCATTCTCGGCGGTCTTCAGGAAGATCGCGGACATCTGCTCGTAGCCTTCCTTCTTTGCCACGGATGCAAAATATGTATACTTGTTTCTTGCCTGGGATTCACCTGCAAAAGCAGCCTCCAGGTTCTTCTCGGTCTGTGTGCCGGAATACGGATTCGGATTTGCCATAGTTGCCACCTCTTTCTACCTCATGGGTATATTGATTTCACCGCACTCTCTTATGAGAATGCCTACATAAGTATTATAGTGCTTTTGCCGCCGGATTACTATTCATTACGGACGCGGCAGGCCACATTCACAGCAGAATTTTCCGGTGTTTAGTGTTCCGCACTTGCAGGTCCATCCGTCTTTAGAAGAAGCCGCCATCATGCCCATACCCATACCCATAAAGCCGTTCATCATCGGCGCCGAGGTATTATTCGTCTCGGATTTCTCGACGCTGACGCGAGTGTCCGGGGCGGCGATGCTGTTTAGAAGATCCTCCATGGCTTTCAGATCCTCCCCTTTCCCGGCTGCTGTCACCGCACGCTGATCAAAGTTCACGATCTCATATGGTTTGCCGCCGAGGTCACTGTAATCGAGGATGATAGATCCTCTGGCGGACGATGAATAATCCGTGCAGATAAAGCGCGGATCCTCTTCGTACTTAAGGTCGCCCCAGCAGGCCATGTCGATCCTCTCTGCGGTCCGGCGGATCTCTTCCGCGATCTCCGGGGTCAGGTTCCAGGTCGAGACTTCGCGAAGATATCCCTCGATCACCGTCCGGACCAGAACGGTCTTTCCATCTTTCTCCCGGATCACTTCTATCGAATCACTCTTGTTGCTGCCCATCATCATGCCGGAAGACGAACTCGATAACTGGATACGGCTGATCTTCTTGTATTTTTTGTCACTCATGGTCAGTGCTCCATCTTCCAGATCGCGCACGAGTATGGCGGGAGAACGGATCCTCCGCCGAAGTCGTGGATGTTTCCCGTCAGAAGATC
>DFFH01000110.1:10472-19804 GCA_002368805.1 Mageeibacillus sp. UBA3781
CCTGCTCCGTCACCTTCCCATTTTCTTTCGAAAATGCACTGGTGATTCGTCAGGTGCACCGAGCGGAAACTTCCGTAGTTCAGGGCCGGGCTGTTTTTCTTGATCTCGGCGAGATTGGAGATATGCTCCGTAAGGTCTGTCCACTCGGGCTTTTGAAAGCACGGGCGGAGCGACGGATCACCGTCTTCCTTTCGACCCTTTGCCCCCCACTCGGAACCGTAGTACACGCACGGAAATCCCGGCATACCGAAAGCCAGCGTATAAATCAGCGGCAGATGCGCGGGGTTATTGAGGTTCGATGCGATCCTCGTCACGTCGTGGTTATCCACAAAACTCATGAGGTGGAGACCTCTAAACCAGCTCCAGTTCTCAGGACCGAACTGCTGGATCAAGGTGTTGATGATCTCGAACATATTCATGCAGTTAAAGCTGCTGAAGAGTCCCTTATAGCAGGCATAGTTCGTGCAGGAATGGCACATCTCTCCATTGACCCACATCTTATAGTCGCCGTGCAGAAGCTCGCCCAGAAGCAGGAACTCCGGCTTCAGCGTCTCCGTGAAGCTTCGGAGGCGCTTCAGAAAATCACGATCCAGGCAGTATGCCACGTCAAGGCGCAGTCCGTCGATATCGAAATACTCGACCCAGTAGCGGATCTTATCGAAGATGTGATTTACCACGGCATCGTTCCGGAGATTGAGCTTCACCAGATCAAAGCAGCCTTCCCAGCCTTCGTACCAGAAGCCGTCGTTATAGTTCGAGTTGCCGTCAAAAGAGATATGGAACCAGTCCTTATACGGCGAATCCCACTTCTTTTCCTGCACATCGTGAAAAGCCCAGAAGCCTCTTCCGACGTGGTTGAAAACACCGTCGAGTACCACACGGATACCTGCTTCGTGAAGTGCCCTGACGACTTCCTTAAAATCTTCATTCGTGCCGAGGCGGCGGTCGATCAGGCCGTAGTCTCTGGTGTTATAGCCATGGGTGTCCGACTCGAACACCGGCGAGAAATAAATGGCGTTGATGCCCAGTTTCTGATAATGCGGGATCCAGTCGATGACCTTACGGATCGGCGCAGGAGATGACTTCTCCGCACTCTTTTTCGAAGAGGCGGCATCCGTCTCCGGACAAGTGCTTTTCGCGCCGGGAAAAGAGACCTCGACGCCCTGACTGTTATACTCGGCCGGTGCATTTTCAAAGGGCGCACCAACAAAACCCAGAGGATAGATCTGGTAAAAAACCGATTCTTCAAACCACATGATGTTTTTCCTTTACGTCAGAGATTTCATCCGGAAAACCGGGGGGCACCGCGGGACGGGACTCAGAAAGTCTCAACTTCCGGTGCTTTGGTAAATGAAGAATAGGTTGCTGTCGCGTTCTTCAGGAAGAAGACCTCGGTGTTGCCGTCGTCTTCGTTATACATTCCACGAAGTGTCGGGTATGCATCGAGCATTGCGGCTCTGGCCTCGCGGCGGTCGTCCTCGATCAGTTCGCAGGCGATGCGGAGCCAGTCACCATTCATAAATGCACAGATCTCTGCCTTCGGGTTAGCATGGATCTGCTTGGATACCGGCTTCACCTTACCGGTCTGGATATAAAGCTTTCCTTCGAAGATATGTGCCGTGCCAAAGGGACGGACTCTCGGCTGGTCCCCCTCAACGGTTGCCAGGTAATATGTCTGCGCGTCTTTCAAAAATTTACATGCTCTTTCGATACTTTCCATAATGATTCTCCTTTGAAAAAGAATTGGCGGCGGGCATCGTATCTTTTCCTTTTTTCGGCAAAAGCACCTGCCGCCCACACTCTTTATGTTAACTTTTCGAAGGCGTTAAATCAAGAAAGTTTGCCTTCACTATTTCTTATCACCGGTTCTTCGGGAAAGCCCGTGCGGCTTATATGCCTCCACCAGAAAATCAGCCTACAATTCATTTCAACACGCTGTATACTTACCGTATATATCCCCTTTCATCAAATGTCTGTTATCATGAAATTGTGGTTGAAAACAAGGAGGTAATATCCATGAATGTTGGAATCATCGGCTTTGGAAGCATGGGCAGGATGATGGCGGAGAAGTTTGCCGCCTCCGGTCTTGTCAGCAAGAACTCGCTTCTTCTGGCCAGCCGCTCCCCGGAGAAGCTACAGGATGCAAAGAAATGGGCAACTGTCGCAGGCAGCAATTCTGAACTCGCCGCCTCTTCGGATATTGTGTTTTTATGTCTTCGTCCTTTCGATCTTAAAGGTGTGCTCGAGGAGATCCGTGATGTTCTGAGACCGGAAACCCTGGTGGTCTCGCTGAACGGCAGCGTCTCATTTGCAAATCTCGAAAAGAGCCTGACGGGCGGCGCGCGCCGCCTCGCAAAAGTCATCCCGAGCGTGACCGCCGAAGTGGACCGCTCGCAGACTCTCGTCTGCTATAACGATAATGTGACTACCGAAGACAAAGGAAATCTGAAACGTCTTCTCTCCTGCATGGGCGATATCATCGAACTCCCGGAAAACGAGATGGGCATGGGCTCGGAACTCGTCAGCTGCATGCCGGGGTTCATCGCGTCGATCTTCGATGTGCTGGTCAAGGCGGCGGAAGAACATACGAAGATCCCGCATGATCAGGTCGTGCGCATGGTCCTTCAGACCATGATCGCTACCGGAGAACTGATGTTGAAGAAAGACATGTCATTCGAAGACGTCGTCAAGCGTGTCGCCACACCGGGCGGCATCACGGAAGAGGGCACGAAAGTGGTCTATGAGAACTTCCCGGAAACGGCACGGGTGCTTTTCGAGAAGACACTTCAGAAAAGAAAAATGACCGCTGAAAAAGCGGAGGCACAGTTTGAATAAGTAAACTCATCACAATATACGAGATCTGCGGCGCGCAAAGTGCGCAAAATCAATGAAGTGAGGCACGCAAATGATTAAAGCTGTTATCTTCGACATGTTTGAGACCCTGATCACGCTGTTTACGGAGCACACGTATTTCGGCGAAGATGCGGCGTCCGACGCGGGTGTCGACCCAGTCCTCTACCGGAAAGTGTGGCACGAAAACGAGAAGGACAGAACGACCGGGAAAATGACCATCGAAGAAGGCATCGGCGAGACGCTGCAAAAACTCGGTGTGTACTCTGATGAACTTCTGAAGACGATCGTCGGGAAGCGGCTCTTCGCGCTGCAGGAAACATTTGACCAGATCCCGGACGAGTCAGTGCAGCTGCTTCAGGAACTCAAGAAACGCGGCATCAAGGTCGGGCTCATCACGAATACTTTTTCCGACGAGAGAAACCTCATCCGCAGTTCGAAGCTCTTCCCTCTCTTTAACGCAACGCGCATCTCTTACGAAGAGGGCGTTCTGAAGCCGGATCCGTCGATGTATCTTTCGATCATGGAAGAACTCGGTGTCACACCGGAAGAGTGTCTCTATGTCGGCGACGGCGGGTCAAAAGAACTCTTCGCTGCCCGTGATATCGGTATGAAAGCACTTCAGGCGTCATGGTTTAGAGAACTTGCTTTCGAGCCGCACATCCCCTGCCCGGTGCTTCCGGAATTTCCGCAGGTCATACGTCAGCTGGATGTTCTGGATCATCTTTCTTAACGATCCTTATGCTTATCTGCCCTTCGAGGAACTCTGCAACGTCGTGTAAAATGACTGTGTTCTCTTCAAAAGGATGAATGCTGATCTTCTCCGGATCGAGTTTTTTCAGATTCCCTTCCGTACCGGTATCCAGGACCAGGAAGCGTTTCCCGTCTTTTTCCGTGACCATCATGAGCGCCCAGGGATAGCCGACGCGGAAAGCTTTGTTCGTCTTATAGTAGTACTCCTGAGTATGCGGGAATTCTTCCCGGCCTTTGTAGATGATCTCACTTGCGATCTTCAGATCATCGTCCTCGCGGACTGTAGAAAAGCCGTGTTCAGAAAGGAAAGAAGCGTACCGTTTCTCCAGGATCGCATCCTCGTTCTTGCAGTAATAGAAAGATACAAACATCATCCAGATCGTCGGATCGAGAAGACCGAGAAGCGCGAGATATTTGAAGGGCTTTGGCGTCGTCAGGAAACCGATGGCGATCAAAAGGCCTCCGAGAAACGGAATGCCGGAAGAGTGAGTCTTTTTAAATCTGTGGGAGATCATGATGGAGATATTTCCGATGATAAGGAAAAGCCCCATCACCACAAATACCACACATATAATGTATTGCCGAATAAAATCCAACATATCCGAATCCCCCATAGGGATATTATATCACTATGTTAGGATGCTCTGACATTTACTTGGAAAAGCCGGGCGGAATCTCCGGCCCGGCTTTTTCAGATCCTTTTATTTCTGTTCCTCGTATTCGCTCATGGGATAGATCATGAAATCGATCCGTTTGTCCTCGCCTTCCGCCTGGTAAAGGTAGTACATGCCGGCGTTTTTGAATGCAGAGTGGATCCGCGCATCGACTTTCCGGGTCTTCTCCTGCCCCTCATGCTCGTATACCAGATAATATGTGGTGATCGTGTCATCCGGACCGTCATCATTATGTCTGGTTTCCGTATGCGTCTTCACATTGACGATTTTATAGGGGTACGCCTTAAAAGACACTGTTTCCGGAGCCGGCGGGAGTTTCCGGTCTAAAAATTTCTGTAAATAGTGCATGCCGACAAAAATGACCGGGATCAGAATGATCGGTATGACAAGACTACTTATTCTCGGGTTTCTTCCGCGTGAAAGATCGATCAGCATCGTCACCACTGCCGTCACCAGATAAACAGCGATAAACCCCAGGATCATGAGCGTAGTGATAGTCACAAACGTCTTGCTGCTTTCTTTGGCATCGACATAGTACAAACGATATTCCTTCTTCAGGAACTCTTCCGTCAGGATCTTCTTTCCGGTTTCCTCATCGAAATTATCATCGTGAAGTTCCTGATACTCTGCCTCAATATTCTGTCGCATTTTCTCTGTTTTTTTACCGGCATCCTTCAATACTTTCACACCGAAGAGAAAGCATAAGATGATTGCTGCCGTGCAGGCAAAAAAAGATACGATTCTCAGGATTATGCCCTTCAGGTCACCCTTCCACATATATGCCTCCTATTTATTTCGCATCGGACTTTCTGCTTTGGATCTTCAGCGTCCGAAGATAAATTTTCTGATCGTCGCTCACGCGGTAACTCTCACAGGCCTTCTGAATCGTCTTATTCTGCACCCACGGGGAAAGAACCAGCGGTTTCGCCTCCACCTTCCGCGGGCCGGCACTCTTCTCGCTTTTACTGTCTAGTGCGGCAGAGGCCTGCGCTCCCGCCTCCAGGATCGGAATCGCCGCTTCATACTGCTTCGCCAGCGCGGTCGCAAAATACCAAGCGATCATCATGTTGATATAGTACTCCTCCGATCGGATATTCGCGACCATCTGAAGGTATTTCGGATCAAAATCCTCATCGAGGAAATGGCACATGAGCATGCGGATCGCAAAGCGTACTTCATATGTTTTCTTCGACTTCAGCCAGATCTTGATCTGCTTAAGAAGAGCCTCGCGGTTTGCCTTTTTTCCTAACACCTTCGGGTTCATCTGATCACAGGTCGCCCAGTTATCCACATACGGGAGAAATGCTTTCACCTGCGCCATACATGTCTCATAATCACGGGTCTCGGAGATGATAAATGCATGCAGCTGATTCTCATCGAAATACTTGTGGGGCAGCGCAGAAAGAAAACCGGAAACACCGGGGTCGCGGGCAAGTGCTTTTGCCAAAGAACGAAGATCCGGTGTACGGACACCGATCATGGAATCCGTCTTCAGTTCGCCGTTCTCATCCGGGATCAGCTTCGCCTGGAAATCGCGGTACTCTTTATCCTGCTTCTCAAAAAGCATCTTCTGAATGTCTTTTTCCGTCATTTCTGCTCCTCGTATTCCGCCTCGATAATCTGCTGCTGCTTCTCCGTGTTTTTGTTGAGATCCTGAATGATTTTTTCCCCGAACAAAGCAATAGCGATGATCGCAGCCACACAAGCCAGCGTGGATATGATGCTGATGATCGAGCTGAGCAGATTTTTCTTCCACATATATGCCTCCCAAGGATTCCCCAACGGCTTTATTATATCATCCCGGGGCCGCGGGACGAGTGCTTTTCGGTCGGAAATATGTCAGCGCAATTCAGCGGGAATGCAGGAAATCACGGCGGGGGGGGGAGTTGGGGCTAGGTCTTTCCGAACAACTCGGCTACGTTCTGGCGAAACAGACTCATATCCAGAGGGAACTCCTCTGTCTCAAGCGTCAACATCAGATTCTTACCGGAAAAGATCTTGATCCGCTGGTATTCCTTGATTTTCCGCATATTCTTGCGGAGATAGTCCGGATCGTCCACACGCCCGAGATGTTCGTGATAGAATACTTTTCCGTTTCGCACATCCAATACAGCAAAATCCACATAACGGTATCTTCCCGGCTCTACTTCAACAGGATAATCATACTTGTACGGAATCCCCATATCGAAGTATGCATCTGCGATCATAGCCTCCGATTTTGATCTCACAAATTCACCGCGTTTCGTCGCAAAGACCTTTTCCTCCGGAAAGGAAGGATTCGCTTCAAACGACTGTGACAGCCATTTTTCCGCGAGGTCCTTCCCCTCCATGAAAGCCGCACTCACCAGCATTTTTCGCGCAGGAGCAAGATCCGAGTACACATCTTCCGGAGACTGGCCCGGATAGTTATTAAGGAAACTCATTATCGCAGTTTTCTCCTTTTGGATCGACCGGAGCAGCCTCGTATTGTAGTCTTTCTGCGCTAAAGCACAGGCAAGATCACGGCTCTCATTTCGTATATATTTGCCATTTTTCCCATTCTTTTGCGTTACATGATAATACCTTACAAACCCGTCATTATTCGCGACTCGAAGAGATCCTTCGGGAGAATCCTTTATCTGGTTTAATGTCTTTTCTTCCGCGATCCTTAATTCCTCAAGTCTTCTACGGAAAAGCATCAACAGTGTCTTCATACATTTTCCCTTTTCTTGTTTATATTTGCATTCACTTTTTCTCTATAAAACCTATGTTTTTTGGTCTGATAGGATCTTTTATTGTTTATCTTCAATTTGATCCTATGTCTTTGAGTACGCGATAGGATCAAAATATGATATTCGGTCTATTCGATCCTATGTCTTTGAGTACGCGATAGGATCAAAATAAGATTTTCGGCCTATTTGATCCTATCTCTTTTCTTCTATGATAGGATCTTTTTTCAAGAATCCCTGCATCCGATCCTATCCGCTCTCTTACACCATAGGATCATTTTCAGGTTTTTCTCCAATCAGATCCTATGCGGCTCTCCTTTTGATAGGATCATACTTCTAAATTCAAGGTTTGGATCCTATCACCACTCCATTCTGATAGGATTAAAATCATAGAATCCGTCATTTGATCCTATCGCGCCTGAATCCAAGTGCTTTTCAATCAAAATATCTATTGAGATAATCATCAGCATCCTGTGGATCTCTTCCCTATTCAAATACATACACAGCTTTCCTTTCTACCCCTTTTGCTCGACATTTTTCGACAAAAGAACGTCCATTGTCACTTTTCTTCTCGAAAAGCACTTTTCCCGCAACTTTTTTCGTCCTGCCCGGCCGCCCCGACTCACCGAGTAAAGTCATCAGCAAATAAGCCGCAGGATCTTTGTGTCTTCATCACGCGCTCTTCTGCTATAATGAAAACGGTTGGGTAATAAACACAGATGGGTATTAAAACAGTTGGGTATTGAAATCAGATGATTCCGAACAGGAGGCGGTACTATGAAAACGATCCTTTGTTACGGCGATTCAAACACATATGGCTACAACCCGAATAACGGGCTTAGGTATCCCCGGACGATCCGCTGGCCGGGGCACCTCCAGGAGATCCTGGATAATAAGGCCGCATATGATTCCATGAAACAGTATCTACTCGGCGCGATGGATCTGAGAGATGAGATCTCCGAAGAGATTCCTAATGAGATCCCGAAAGAAAGCCCTAACAAGCGCACTAATGAAGTCTCTAAAGAGATCTCCGAAGTGAGCCCCGAGTCCTACACGGTCATCGAAGAAGGCTGCAATGGCAGAACGACGGTGACCGATGATCCGATCGAGGGATGGAAAAACGGACTCGACTACTTAGCGCCCTGCTTGAATACCCACAAACCTGTTGATATCGTGATCATGATGCTCGGCACGAACGACCTGAAAGAAGTCTTCGGAAAGACCGCCGCTCAGATCGCGCAGGATGCCGGGAAACTGGTCGATGAGATAAAAAAGGTAACAAAAGAAAAGCAGGGATTTATCCCGAAGATCATCCTGGTGTCTCCACCGCACATCGGAGAAGGCATGCCGGAATCGGTATTTTCCAGTGCTTTTGCAGAAAGATCGATCGGCGAATCGATGTTTTTCGCAGAAAACTACCGGAAGATCGCAGCGGAAAAAGGATGCATCTTCTTTGATGCCGCAACTTGCGTCGAGCCGTCGGAAGAAGACTCGCTGCATCTGACCGAGGATGCGCACATCACTCTGGCTGAGAAACTTGCGGAGCAGATTCTTCTTCTGAATTAAACGTGATAATCCTTCTCTTCACGTGCGCTTTTCTCGCTTCCGCGAGAAGATCGTCTCCATTTTCTTCCTCCCATCATTCATGATACAGGCGGGAGAATTTCATTCCCTTCGTGTCGATGCCGATCTCGCTGAGCATCTTCAAGCCCATGTCGAAGATCATGTGGCATGCCTCCTTCTTCGGGAGCCGGTAATTATCCCACATCATCATGACGGAAAGACCGTGGGTGTAAATGACCGTATCCTGCACGGCTTTTCCGATCCTTTTCTTCGGAATATCCTTAAACTGCGCGGCCAGCGCTTCCACCGACTGAGCATTCATCTGCTGGGTGAAAATGCTCTGCGAGCCGAGTATATCTTCTCCGATCGACTGCACCGGATCGTCAATATTCAGGAAACGGAAAACATTCGGGTGATCGCACGCGATCGAGATGTAATGCACGCCAGAGATAAAAAATGCATCGAGCGCATCTTTTCCTTCCATCTCGCCGGCAAGGCTATCCCACATCTTCCCTGCGGAATATGTGAAAAGCTCTTTTTTCAGCTCGGTCATGCTGCCGAAGATCCAGGAAACAGGCTGCGTCGAGCATCCGAGCTTCGCAGCGATAGGCTTGATCGCCACGGCGCTGATCCCCGACTCGTCCAGCAGCTCAAAGGCCGCCTGGAGCACCATATCCTTACTGATCTTCGCTTTTCGTCCCATGTTATCCTTTCTGCTGCCGCGCGGAGCGGCATTTGCGGGCGGGCCGGCGCCGGCTATTCCAAACTGTAGCCGCGCGGGCGG
>DFFH01000110.1:19880-26279 GCA_002368805.1 Mageeibacillus sp. UBA3781
CCGAAGGGCGGCTCACTTCCCGTACGGGCGGTCGGTCAGAGGCCTCGTGCAGCCCCACTTTTTCGCCGTATCCTTAAACGACTTTTTTGCCAGGGTCTTAAACATCAGACCCACCAGGAGACGGATCGGCAGCGGGAAGACCTCGGGCCCGGTAAACGCTTTGCACGCTTCATCGGTAAAAGCACCGTCACGGCCGTAGATCCTGCCCATTTCCTCATATCTGGACACGATCTTCTCGCGCTGCTGCCCTTCAAACAATCTTATACTAAAATTATCCCCTTTTACAAGAGTTCCGCCATACTCGCAGCCGAGCCTTCCGGCCAGCATCGTGAGATATTCTTCACCGCACCGAAGCTGGCATCCCTCGGCAAATCCACTCTGCAGGAGGAACGACAGAATCGGCCGGGACGAGTGCTTTTCGAGCGGAAGGGTCTCGAGAAATTCGAGGAGGAGCCCGGGGATGTTCTCGACAAAGAGCGGGAGCGCGATGAGGATGTGCTCCGAGGCATAGAAACGCTCGCGGATCGTATCCCACTGCTTGCGGTCGGAGATCTCGAACTGCTCAAATGTAGCGCCACTTGCCTTCATGCCGGAAGTTATCTTCTCGAGGATCTTGTCGGTGTTGCTGTATTTCTTGACACGCGGGCTGCCGTTGATGATCAGTGCATGCATGTTACCGCCTCCTTTAATTCCGAGTCCGGGAACGCGCCCAGAGACTTGCTTCCGAAGTTCAATGTCGCGCGGGAATTCCAGCGTTCCAGGTATTCTCGGTCCGCCTCTCCTCTGTAGATCAGGCCGATGTCCGTTCTTCCTTTGTAGCGGAGAACATGGCGCATCTGATTCCCCTTGAACTTCAGGTACATCGTCGCCAGCGGGAGGATGCGGTCGAAAATGTTCTTCCCCTTGTGATCGAGGAATCCGAGCGCTGTGTCCGAGACGACCCAGAGCTGCTCCGCGTGGACCAGTTTCCTAAGGATCTCCTCGTAGTCGTCTTTGATCGAGCAGATGCCCGGGGTCTTCAGCCAGCAGTAATTGCAGCCGATGCAGTGCGAGATTCTCTTGTCCGATGTCTCCATCACCTCAAACTCCGCGCCCTTTTTCGCCAGCGCAGATGTGAGTTCGGAAGTGATCGTCCGGTCGGATGTCGTATTTACGATAAGGATCATAGTTTTTCCCTTTCTTTTCTAGAAGCACTTTTTCTTTTTCAAAAGCACTTGGCTCTTTCAAAAGCACTTGGCTTCGTTCTTTTCGGGATCGTTGATCAGGCGGTTCCGAAATGGCATTTTTGTGTAAATGCGTTTATATAAACACGTTTATATTATACCTGCAATTAGGTTCTGTCAATAGAATGCGAAACGGGCATATGAAACGAACATATGAAATGGACATGTGAAACGAGCATACCAAAGAGCGGCCACAAAAAAGACGTCTCAGATCTTCATGCTGAGACGCCCATTATTCTCTTATGTAGATGAGCCAGCCGCTTCACCGGCTTATAAAGCCAGATGTTTATGTCCAGTATATATCATGTGTCGAAAGCTCCATGATCATGGTGTAGCCGAGGAGCTGCTCGTCCTTATTGGTGAGATCCTGCTCGACGTAAAACGGGACCAGTTCCGGATTGTCGGCAAATCCCGGCGCACTGCTCTTACCTTTATTCCAGATGATAGTGCTTCTCGTACCTGCCTTCGGAAGAGTATCAATCAAGCCAACGGCAGACATGATCCCGAATTTGTCGCCGAGCACGACCAGATAGAAATCACCCTGATCGACCAGAGCCTTGATCTGCATCCACTGATCCTCCGTGATGAAAAGTTCATTGTTCGGATCATTGATTATGAGCATGTGCGCGGAACAATTGTTATGTCCATCCTTATTGAGTGCCAGTGAATAATCGTCAAAGCCGGTCACCCCACGGTACTTAAAGCTCGCCGGCGGTGCAAAATCTTTTCCATAAACCATGATATCGAGATTTCTGCTGTTTACATTGGCACAGGCCTCATCCATGCGCTTATAGTGGTTGTCCTTCGTACCGTTCTTATCTTTTCCGCCGCCGAAAACAACGGTGAACAGGATCAGGATACCGCCCATGACGATCAGGGCTGCAAGTGCTACAAAACCATATCTTCTAAAATACTTCATAGATCAATCACCTTCTACGAACACCTCCGGAGCATCGATATAATATTCGGAGTGATCAAAATTTGCGACAAATTTCAGCTGGGTATCAAGATCTTCCTCCAGCTTGATCTTCTTCGGATCCTTCACACTGTATTTTTTATAGAGTTCATTTAACACTTCATCTTCTTCGAACGTCATCGAGGTCCAATCATTCGGGTACACATCTTCACTTCCGTTCTGCGCATAATAGTCGAGGTGATAGATTAGCAGGATACGGTCCTCTTTCAGAAGAAGTGTATAGTTCATCGAATCCTGCACGAGCGAGATCCACTCCGGCTCTCCCCTTGTTTTGTAGATATCTGCAACAGCCGGCCATTGCATCTCGGAATGATACGAGAAATGGCCCTCGTTTTTCTTCTTATCAAATGAATACACGTCTTCTGGAAGATCCTTGAGACTAAAGACTTTCCGGTCGTTCATCTCTGCATCTTTATCAATTAGATAATGGGGGTATCTAACCATGATCATTTTATTATCTTCATACTCATCCAGACGGTCCTCGTAAATCTCTGATCTCTTTTCAAAAGTGTTTTCGATAATAGCCTCGAAGCATTCTTTTGCGTAATCCTCATCTTCAAAAGTCAGAAGCGTTGCGCAAGTAAAGGATTGCGTTTCCTCCTGAAACCGTGACGGGCTGTTCCTGGATCTTACAGGCGTAGTCATATCATCTGATGCTTTCAGATAATTTGTAATGCTTTCCGCGCCATACGCCTCCAACCCGCCATTGGTATTGCTTAATAGAGCGAGCGAGTCCATAAGAGTAAATGGCCGATAGACCTGTGCCGCAGGAAATGTGGCACCGGAAGTAAAGCGGACTTTTACAGATAACGGAGATAAATAACTGTCAGATTGAAAATAGACACCGTTTTCTAAGTCATCCGGATCTAATACTTCTTCATATTCACTTGCTCCGAGTTTATCCTCAAGGTAACTTATGAATTCGTCTTCCGTCGGAACTTCTGCCGGGCCGTCCTTTTTCTTACATCCCGCGAGCGGAAGCATCATCGACGCAGTAAGACAGGCCGATAAAACACGCAACTTCTTTTTCATTTTCTCTCTTCCTCTACATCTGTTTCCTAATCGGAGCCCGAATCAGGCTTTTCATCTGGCTCCTAATTGGGAGCCCGAATCAGGCTTTTAGATCCGATTTCTTAATTCGGAATCTCGAATCAGGGACCTTAAATTCTTTTCGGTCTTCCTACAAAATGCGGTCATTAGGGACATCATCGCAAACATAAAAAAACCTTAACACCAGTATATAGCGACAAAAAAAATATTAAAAGGGAAACTATGGAGAATTAAAGAATGGTTAAAAGTGCATCATGGGAGAGCCAGGCGCGCGGCGGTGGATCTGGTGTGAGGCCGCGCAGCGCGTTTCAAAAAACAAGACCCCGGATCTTTCGGATCCGAGGTCTTATGTCCGGCGGGTGACAGGTCCGCCTCAATGGTGGGTAGTAATGGACTCGAACCATCGACCCCTTGCATGTCAAGCAAGTACTCTAACCAGCTGAGCTAACCACCCATCTATTGCGACTTTCAGATTTTACTAAAAGTCGCGGAATAAATCAAGAGGGTTCTTCAGCAAAAGCACTTATCCCCTTAAAAAGGCATCGCCGGCGGCCGCGCCGCAAGATAGGCAGCGTGTTTAAGATTGGCCTGGGGCACGTGCCGGCGGCCGCGCCGGGCCCGGCTTACTCTTCTCCTAAGTACTTGAAATCCTTATCTTCGATCGTTTCTTTAACCTTTGCTTCATCGTAGGCAGCTTCGTCAGATACCTCGATCACGCAGTTTTTCGCGTCGTGATCCGGTGCGGCATAGCTGATGAAAGGCAGCGCTTCCAGTGCTTTCTTTACGGTCGCTTCGCAATGGCCGCACATCATACCGTCGATCTTAAGTGTCTTTTTCATGGTGGTACTCCTTTTCTCTTTTTCAGGATCAATAGTTATTTCTTCGGGGGCCGGCGCCGGGTTCTGTTTCTGGTCCGGAGCCGGACTTCCGTCAGGCTTCGGACTGTCCTCCAGAACTGTGGCGGCGGTTCCGTGAAGAGGCTTGTCATGCGAACTGTCCCGCATATTGAAAAGATTCAGGCGCAGTGCATTCATGCAGACAGTGAAGCTGCTGATGCTCATCGCGGCGGCGCCGATCATCGGGTTCATCTTCCAGGACAGCACGCCTGCCGCGATGGGGATGCAGATCACGTTATAGAAGAACGCCCAGAAGAGGTTCTCGTGGATGTTCCGGACGGTTTTTCTGCTTAAACGGATCGCTGCGGCAACATCTGTCAGTGAACTGTTCATGAGAACGATGTCGGCGCTGTCGATCGCGACGTCCGTGCCGGCGCCGATGGCGACGCCGGTGTCAGCGGTCGTCAGCGCGGGTGCGTCATTGATGCCGTCTCCGACCATGATGACCTTATTCTTTCCTTCGTTTTGAAGGGTCTGGATGACCGCGCCCTTCTCATCCGGAAGAACGCCGGCAATGACCTTATCCACTTCTGCTTTATCGCCGATCGCCTGGGCGGTGCGCTCGTTATCACCAGTCAGCATGACGAC
This sequence comes from Mageeibacillus sp. UBA3781, assembly GCA_002368805.1. Taxonomy (GTDB): domain Bacteria; phylum Bacillota; class Clostridia; order Saccharofermentanales; family Saccharofermentanaceae; genus Scatonaster. Next base: position 24,614 of record DFFH01000110.1, read on the forward strand.
CGTAAGGCCCAGATTTCTCAGCTGTCTTATTCCCTCAGATGAATCTTCTTTCATAGTATCTGCAACCGCGATCATGCCGAGGAGCTCGCCGTCTTCTTCGAAGAAAAGCGGTGTCTCGCCAGAGTTCGCGGCCTTCTCTTCTGCTTCCGCAAATTCCTTCGGGAAAGAAGCGAACGTACGGATGTACTTGCCGCTTCCGCCGTGAACAAGCTTGCCGCCGATCGAGCCCTCCAGTCCATTTCCGGAATGGATGGAAAAGTTCTCTATCATGAAGAGATCACAGTTTCCGGCGGCACAGGCGGAAGTATCAGTCGAGTCGAGTGAGCCTGCGTCAGACTTCTCATCTGCCGCACCTTCTACCTCTGCAACGATTGCTTTTGCCAGCGGGTGTTCGCTTCTTTTCTCAAGTGCATATGCTTTATGGAGAAGTTCATCTCTGCTTACGCCTTCCACCGGGAGGATCGATGTCACACGGGGTTCACCCGAGGTGATCGTACCCGTCTTATCAAGAGCCACGACCGTTGCTTTTCCGAGAGTTTCGAGTGCCTCGCTCGTCTTAAAGAGCACACCGTTCTTCGCACCGAGACCGTTGCCGACCATGATGGCAACAGGGGTAGCAAGCCCGAGCGCACAGGGGCATGAAATAACCAATACAGAGATACCTCTTGCGAGGGCAAAGCTCACTTCTTTTCCCGCAATCAGCCAGGCGGCGGTGACAAGGACCGCGATGCCAATGACAGCCGGGACGAAGATCCCCGAGACCTTATCTGCGATACGGGCGATCGGTGCTTTTGTCGCGGAAGCATCCGACACCATCTTAATGATCTGCGAAAGCGTCGTATCCTCGCCGACTCTCGTGGCGCGGCACTTCATGTAGCCGGAGCGGTTGATCGTCGCGGCACTCACCTTGTCGCCGGACGCCTTATCTACAGGGACCGACTCACCGGTCAGCGCAGATTCATCGACCGCGGACTCACCCTCGATCACCACACCGTCGACCGGGATAGACTCGCCGGGCTTGACTATGAAAATGTCGCCTACAACGACCTCTTCGACCGGGACGGTCATCTCAGCTGAATCAGTGTCGGGCCGCAGGACACGCGCGGTCTTCGGTGCAAGATTCATCAGAGATTTCAGAGCATTTGTCGTGCGGCCTTTACTCAGGGATTCGAGCGTCTTTCCGACTGTGATCAGCGCAGGGATCATAGCGGCGGATTCGAAATAAAGCTGGTTGTGGTAAATCTCATGGAGTTCGGAGTTGGCGGCACCGTTCGTGATCATACCGCACATTCTGAAGAATACCAAAAGGCTCCATAGAAACGACACTCCCGAGCCGAGCGCTACGAGCGTGTCCATGTTCGGAGCGCCGTGAAGGAGAGACTTCGTGCCGCTACTGAAGAATTTCCTGTTGATGATCATGACGATCAGGGCCAGAAGCATCTGCGTGAGCGTGAGGCCCAGGTGGTTATGGTCAAAGTAAGATGGCAGCGGGAAGTTCCACATGTTGTGCCCCATCGACACATACATGAGGATCAGAAGGAAGCCTGCCGAAAGGATCAGACGGCGGACGAGCTTCGGGGTCTCGCGGTCTTTCAGGAACTCGGAATCTTCAGGGCCGGCGGCTCTGCGGGAGGAACCGGAAGAACCAGCAGTTGCAGACGCTGCG
>DFFH01000014.1 GCA_002368805.1 Mageeibacillus sp. UBA3781
TCCGCCTGATGCCTACGCTCATTAAGGAAGGAAAGGTATTTATCGCCGAATCACCGCTCTTTGAGATCACCTACAGAAATAAGGGTGAGGAGAAGACGATGTTCGCGTATAACGAGAAAGAGAAGGCGGAGATCCTGCAGAAGTATCCTGCCGAGAAGTGCACACTCCAGAGATCCAAGGGTCTCGGTGAGAATGAGCCGGAAATGATGTGGGAGACCACGATGAATCCTGTAACACGCCGCCTGATCAAGGTTGTCCCCGGTGACGAGCAGGCGACCATGGAGACATTTGAACTCCTGCTCGGTGACAATCTTGCGGGCAGAAAAGAACATATCGAGCGGGACGGACATCTGTATCTTGAGATGCTGGATGTTGACTGATCCGCCGGAAAGTAAGCAGAAGATTAACGATTGAAGGATATTGAGAATGGCTAGAAAAAGTAAAAACGACAGAAGCGAAGTACCGGAGAAGTCTTCCCTGAAGAACCAGTCCCAGGGACTTCCGCCGTCACCGCCGACACTGCAGGTGATCAACGATACCCTGGAGACAAACTTCATGCCGTATGCGATGAGTATCATCGTATCTCGTGCGATCCCGGAGATCGACGGTTTTAAGCCGTCACACAGAAAGCTCCTCTATACGATGTATAAGATGGGCCTTCTCAAAGGAAACAGAACGAAGTCCAGTAACGTCGTTGGCCAGACGATGAAGCTCAACCCGCACGGTGATATGGCGATCTATGAGACGATGGTCCGTCTTGCCAGAGGAAACGGTGCGCTCCTTCATCCGTATGTTGATTCAAAGGGTAACTTCGGTAAACAGTACAGCAGAGATATGCAGTACGCGGCTCCGAGATATACGGAGGTGCGTCTTGAGAAGCTCTGTGAGGAGCTTTTCAAAGGCCTGGATAAGAATGCCGTAGATTTCGTCGATAACTATGACGGTACGATGAAGGAGCCGGTGCTTCTTCCGGCTACCTATCCGTCGATCCTGGTGAACAGCAATCAGGGTATTGCTGCCGGTATGGCTTCCAATATCTGTTCTTTTAACATCAGAGAAGTATGTGAAGCGACGATCGCTTATATGAAGGACCCGTCTTCGGATATCCTGGAGATCATGCCTGCACCGGATTTCCCGGGCGGAGGTATCATTCTTTATGATGAATCCGCGATGCGCTCTATTTATGAAACGGGAAAAGGACCCGTACGCATCCGTTCGAAGTATTTTGCCGATAAGAAGAATAACCTCATCGAGGTCACAGAGATCCCTTATACCACGACAGCCGAAGCGGTCATCGATGAGATCACCGAGCTGGTTAAGTCCGGTAAGGTCAAGGAGATCAATGATGTCCGTGATGAGACAGACCTCGATGGATTGAAGATCTGTATCGAGTGCAAGAGAGGTACTGATCTTGATGCACTGATGACAAAGCTCTTCCGCTTTACGAAGCTAGAAGATGTATTCTCCTGTAATTTCAATGTCCTGATCAACGGATATCCGAGAGTTATGGGAGTCACTCAGCTTCTTGCCGAGTGGATCGTATGGAGAAGGACCTGCCAGAAGAGAGAAGTCGTCTATGAGATGGATAAGAAGAAAGATAAGCTCCATCTCCTCGACGGTCTCGCCAGGATCCTTCTGGATATCGATAAGGCTATCGCCATTATCCGTAATACAGAGCTCGAGGCTGACGTAGTTCCGAACCTCATGAAAGGCTTTGATATCGACAGTCTCCAGGCTGAATATGTCGCTGAGATCAAACTCCGTAATATCAACCGTCAGTATATTCTGAACCGTACGGCGGACAGAGAGAATCTGTCAAAAGAGATCAAGGATCTCGAAGATATCATCAGAAAACCGGAGCGTCTGGATGCCCTGATCATCAAGGCACTGGAGAATGTGGCGAAGAACTACGGTCAGGAAAGAAGGACCGAGCTTCTGCGTGCGGAAGAGGCGGCTACATTTAATGATTCGAATATGATCGAGGATTACCGTCTGAAGCTCTTCCTCTCCGAACACGGATACATCAAGAAGATTGCACTTACTTCGCTTCGTAATGCCGGTGATCTCAAGATCAAGGAAGATGACACGATCATGATGGAGCTTGAGGGTACGAACAAATCCGAGATCCTTTTCTTCTCGGATAAGGCAAACTGCTATAAGGTAAAGGGATTTGAACTTCCGGATACAAAGCCGAGTGAGTACGGCGGATATCTTCCGAACCTGCTTTCTATGGAAGATGGAGAGAAGATCATATTCATGCATGTGGCGGATGATTTCAAGGGAAATGTACTCTTTGCCTTTGAGAACGGCAAGATCAGTAAGATCCCGATGTCTGCCTATGAGACCAAGCAGAACAGAAAGAAACTTATCCATGCATATAGCGATCTTTCACCGATCGTAAGTATTCACTTCCTGCCGGAAGACATCACGATGGCGGCTTTTTCCAATCTTAGAAAAGCGATCGTCTTTGATACATCCCTGATCCCGCTGAAAACGACACGTTCCTCGCAGGGCGTTCAGGTCCTGACCAGTAAGCGCGGAAGTGTCATGACGGAGGTCAAACGCCTCGAAGATACGGGCTTTACGGATCCGGAATATTATCGCGTAAGAAGACTTCCTGCCATCGGATATTATCTTAAGGAAGAAACGATCGAGGATAGACAGTTGACACTTGGCGATCTGTGATTCATGATGGAGTGCAGCGAAGAAGAAGGAGAATCCTGACACATGATGGAATTCGGCGGACACTCTGTCTCGGTGGATAAACCCAGATCGATGGGGATGTGGATATTGATCGGACTTGGAATTGCAAGTCTTGTTGCCATGTTCGCCATTATGATGTTTGTCACCAAGGATTCCAGACGGCTTGCCGGTGTTATTCCGGATTTTAACGAAGCACTCGATAAGCACGACTATGCGAAGGCTCTTTCCATGTATCGTGATATGAATGACGCGATCATCAACCGTGATCCGGGTGATGACCGGGACCTTTCAGACGAGTATGAGATCCTTACGCAGATGGAAGCAAGAGTAAATGAACGTGTCATCCTGATCGAGGAAAAGATCCGAAATGAACGCTATACTCCGACAAATGATGATATCGCCTTTTTAGAGGGCTTAAGTGAGCTTACCGGCGCCAGGATGACGAACTGGCTGACCGGACTTTGCGAAGAGTTTCTTCTCGGAACTATCGAAAAACCGACTCTGATGTTCATCTTTGATCAGCTCGAGGGTCTGAGTAATCTGTCTGCGGCGGCAAGGCCTCTGCGCACGGAGATCGACCAGATCGAGCTTTCCCGAGGCGACGTGCAGAGCGCGGAGACTCTTTATGCCAACGGAGAATATATCGAGGCTGTAAAATACTACGAATATGTTATTTCCACGTCGCAAGGATTTGTAAATGAGTTCGCGAATAAACGTCTCGAAGACTGTAAGAAAGACATGTATCAGCCGATGATGATGCGTGCGGACAAGATGCTGGCGAATTTCCAGTACTATTCGGCGGAGACGCTGCTTTCGGATCTTGCCAGAATATTCCCGGAAGATCAGATCATCCAATCAAATCTCTTTATGGCTACGTCCCATACTTCACCGGTAGCAGCATATACAGGTCCTGTCGAAGTTGTCTGTGTAAAGCCGCTTATCGCGGATACGACGTTGGCATTTGAGACAAATTATGTATCTTCCACAGATGCTTACTACATCACTGTGGCTGAGTTTAAGGCGATTCTTCAGAGTCTGTATGCCAAGGGATACTGCCTTATCGATCCGACATCGATGGCGGATCTTTCCAATACCGGATTTGTCACGACAAAAGAAGTCATGGTACCCGAGGGGAAAAAGCCGCTGGTCATTATTCTGGAGGACTTTTCCTATACAGCTGCCAGAGAGAAGGTCGGTATGTGCAGAAGACTGGTGCTGAATGATGTCGGCCAGGTCTGCGGTGAGTATGTAAGTGACAGCGGACAGACGGTCGTCAGCAGAAACAGCGAAGCCATCGGTATTCTGGATGCTTTTGTGGAAGAACATCCTGACTTTTCCTATAACGGTGTCAAGGGTGTCATCTCGCTTACCGGATATCAGTCCGTTTTCGGATATGTAACTGATATGGACCAGGTCGATGACCGAAATGCCGCACTCGAGTCCGCGGGTCTTCCAACGATCGATCCGACAGATAAGGATATCGAGACGAACCGCGCAACAGCTGTAGCGATCTCCGAGAAGCTAAAAGAATCCGGCTGGATCATGGCTTCCTCCACATATGGATTTATTAACGCCAATCACTGTGAGATCGAAACGATCCGCAATGATACGGAAAAATGGCTTGCGCAGGTCGGCCAGATCACAGGCCCTGTTTCGATACTGGTGTATCCGAACGGAGACTTTATCCGGGGTTCTGATCCGCGCTGTGTGTACCTGAAAGACAAGGGATTCCGAATTTTCTTTGGCGCAGGACCTTCTCCGTATTATACTTATGGAGATAACTATCTGTATTTCGACCGGTGTATGCTGACAGGTGATACATTAAGAAATGTGGATTATTCGAGACTTTTTAAGAAGGAGGAAGTATATGATAGCAGCAGGAAGAAGAATGCGTAAACTGCATGCCGTACTCCTTTCCTTCGTATTGATCTTCAGTTTCCTGATCCCGGGATGTTCGAAACTCTTGCGGATGAATGCTGATACCCATGATTACACGGTCATACACAGTTCCCAGGATCTGTTTAAGATGATCTATGATACGTTATACCGGTTTGAAGAAGATGTTTATGTGGAGACTTCTTCATATGATGAGTTTATGACGTACTGGAATGACCTTGACCAGCAATTCGCGCTTCATTCGGCTTTCCGGGAAAGAGATATACAGATCTCCCGCCTGGAGAAAAAAGATGTCTGCCGTATACAGATGCATATGAAGTTTAATCCCTGCGGTCAGGCGATGCAGTATCTGTATGCGAAAAATGTCGAGGATTATCCGACAGAAGAAGCAAAACAGGTCGGTGAGGCATTACTGGCGATCAGAAATGAGATCATCACAGATGATATGACGGAAGAACAGAAGACAAAAAAGATCCATGATTATCTGATCATGAACTGTGCGTATGCCCTGGATATGGACGCGTACACATATAATGACACGAAATCTCTGGTCAATAATGGTCTTTCGCAGTGTCAGGGCTATTCGGAGGCATTTACGGCACTTTGCCTTCTGAGCGGTCTGGAGAGCCATGTGATCTCTGGAAACTCCACCTTCGGATATGGCGAGGGTGCCCATGCATGGTGCCAGGTGAAGGTCGACTATATCTGGTATCACGTCGATGTTACCTGGGATGATCCGATCCCGGACCAGAATGGCGCGATCCGCTATGATTTCTACTTAAAGGGAGATAGCATGATGAAGCAGACTCACGAGTGGTGTCCGTATTTTGAGGAGTGCTACATCGATTATCCGCTGTAAAGTTTAAATATTGTATTACGAAAATGTGATATTTATTTTTTTTGCTAGACGAAAAAAAACTATAACACTATAATAGCATTAGGTCATTATGGAGGTATCAGAGATGGCGAAAATTGATAAGCTAAACGACTTTATCGTAGAAGAACAGATCATTTGGCAGGATAAAAAGAGAATCCTCGGCATGCCAATCTCTTTTACAAAATATTCATTCAGCGAGAACCGTCTGTTTATTCAGCGAGGCTTTTTTAAGTCGGTGAAGGATGAACTTCTGATGTACCGTATTTTGGATGTTCGTCTTAAGAAGTCCTTCGGACAGCGTCTCTTCCGTGTGGGAACGATCGAGCTCTCCACAGCAGATAAGACAACACCGATCATTCTTCTTGAGAATATTAAGAATCCTGACCGTACCCGTGACGCGCTCAGTGCGATCGCTGAGAAAGAACGTGACGAGAAGCGTGTTCTTGGTAAGGAAATGTTTGGTGCCATGAACGACGGTTCGGTCGCAAACGATGCATTCATTGACTAATAGGATATCAGCATAAAAACCAAAGCAGCATCGGTACCCGCCGATGTTGCTTGTTAAGGGGATATAGAGTGGAAACCAGACTGGACAGATATGAAGGTGCTCGCGAGAAAAAACTCGAGCAGTTAAAGCAGCTGATCAAGGAATCGAATTATATTGTTTTCCTTGGCGGCGCGGGTGTGTCCACGGAAAGCGGTATTCCTGATTTCAGATCCGGAGAAGGTATTTTTAATCAGGAGAGCGGACTTTCTTACCGTCCTGTCGATATCATCAGCCACTCTTTTTTTGAAGCGCATCCGGAAGAATTCTTCGATTTTTACAGAAGAAAACTCTGTTATCCGAAGGCCCGTCCGAATAAGGCGCACCGTGCCCTCGTCCGCCTTGAGAAACAGGGCAAACTGAAGGCAACTATCACTCAGAATATCGATAATCTGCATCAGATGGCCGGAAGTACGACAACGATCGAACTTCATGGATCTGTTTTCCGCAATTACTGCACAGAATGCGGTGAGAAATATGATCTGGACTTCATCTTGAAGTCGAAGGGTGTCCCGCACTGTACGAAGTGCGGTGGTATCGTCCGTCCTGATGTCGTTCTTTACGAAGAACATCTCGAGCATGAGAATATCGATAAGGCGGTAAAAGCGATAAAGAAAGCTGATCTTCTGATCATCGGCGGTACTTCGCTGACGGTATATCCTGCGGCGACATTTGCCCAGTTCCTTAAGAGCGATCGTGTGGTTATTATCAATAAGAGCTCCACGTATCTTGATCTTCAGGCAATGCTTACGATCCATGACAGTATCGGAACGGTTCTGGATACAGTCATTTCCAAATATATCCCGAAGAAAAAAGCGGCAACGGCGAAGAAGACTTCCGCTTCTAAGAAGACTACGGCCCAAAAGACGGCGGGAACTTCCAAGAAAACTACCGCTAAGAAACCTGCTTCCAAAGAAACATCGTCTTCCAAAAAGCCTGCAGCAGCAAAGAAGCCGGCTTCCAAAACGACTTCCGGAAAAAAGACAGGGACAAAAAAGAAAGACTGATCATTGAATGAGCGAAAAAACGGAAAAAAGGAATGCTGATCTGGATCTGAGAAGTTCCGATCTTGATCAGGAATTGAAAGTAATTCAGGAAAAAACCGGGCACCTTGCGAACCTTCGTGGTATTTCATTTATAGGTGTGCTGGTTTTTATTATTCTATTCATTGCAAGACAGGAGAAGATCCCTTTTGCCATCGGCGCGGGTGTTTTTCTTTTAGGGTTTATTGTTTTCGTGATCCGGCATGGTGCGCTTAAAGCCCAGGCGAAGAGGGTAGCGATGCTGCGTGAGATCCACGACCAGTATATTGCCAGAACACGCCACGATTTCTCGAAACTTCCGGATGACGGTTCTGATCTTGCAATCGAGAAACACCCGTTTTCCGGCGATCTCGATCTGTTCGGGAAAAAGTCTCTTTTCCAGCTGATCTCGGTGGCCCATACGGGTTATGGAAGAAGGCAGTTGCAAAAGTGGCTCCTGACTGCAGCTTCCGAGGAGATGGATCTTAATGAGATCAAAGCCCGTCAAAAGGCGGTCGGGGAGCTCTCCGGACAGCTAAAGCTCCTGGAAGAACTGGAAGCATGCACGAAAATGAATGTGAAGAAGAAGGCTTCTCCGCAGGCACTTCTGGCATTTATCGCTTCAGGGGTCGCAACCGCCGGAAAAACAATGCGCCTTCTTCGTATTGTGAATACGGTGCTTCTCTGGATCA
>DFFH01000097.1 GCA_002368805.1 Mageeibacillus sp. UBA3781
CGGAGAAGCGCCGCATTTCCCATACGGGTCTGCGGAGATTTATTCTCCTTGCCGTAGCACATCTTCGGATTCTCGCCGAGCGCCGCCTTCATGGCGATATACGGATCGACGAGTGCACGGTCGACTGTCTTTTCATATGTCTTGATCAGTGCGAACTGGCCGCCGACGATATTGGCAGAACCAGGTCCCGCTGCGACCATCGTCACACCCGCTTCTCTTGCCTCCAGGAAGCACGGATCCGCATTATGGATGCCGTCGATCGCACGAAGATCCGGGGAGATCGGTGATACGATCTCGTTTCCGTCCGAGCCTTCATCCGTCAGGCCGTCATCAAAAAGTCCCAGATGCGAGTGTGCATCGATAAATCCGGGGTAGAGTCTTGCTCCCTTTGCATCGATAGTATTCAGAAGTTCCGTCCGCTCGTCATTCTCGGCAAAATCGCGGCGCACATAGAGATTCGGGTCTTCTTTTCCCATCTTCTCCATAAAGGCCTGCCAGCCGTCACCGGATCCGATCTCCAGGATCTTCTTTCTGTCAAAGACCACATACCCGTCGCGGATCGGATCCTGACCTTCCATCGTATATATTTCTGCGTTATAGATGATCATGCAGTTCCTCTTCCTAAGGTAGCGAAGGACTTTTCCCGGCATCTTTCCCCGGTTCCCGCGCCGCCCGCTTTTTCTGCCACTATTGTGCCAAAAATCCGTTTAAAAAACAATGAGACGATCGCATCGGACCGTCTCACTGTTTCTCCTATTCTTTTTCACCCCGGAAAGTTTCCCAAAGCCCCCGGTCGGGTTCCTCCCGCTTACCTTTCCTGCACGACCTGGCGCGCCCGGTTATCCACGATCTTCAGGACATCTTCCGCTGTCCTGGAGCCCAGGAAGTAGCCGGCCGATTCATCTTTAATGATGTTCATCACCGCATCATCCCTATGGATGCAGAAGCGCACGCTTTCTACGATCTCCGTCAGTTCTTCCGGCATATTCGGATCGGCAGGGTAATAAATGACATCCTTTTGGTCTCTGCTCTTAAGAAAATATTCATATACCCGGGCAAGTTTATCCGTCTCTTCCTGTCCTATTTTTGCAAAAGCACTTCTGCTGACGGGAAAAGCAGTGGTTTCGAGCTGTGACTCTTCACCGAAGAAGCTCTTAATGATGCTCCATGCTTCTTTTTTATACGGCGAAGATTCCACGATAGAGATCGATTTCACAGGATCTGCGAGAATCCCTTTTTTCTGCGCGGAAGGATACCCGAGGAGCTTTCCGCCACCGGGAACTACCTGCTTATACAGGTGATAATCCTGAAAATCAGATACGGTGACATCACACATTGCCAGGTTCCCGCAGGCAAGCAAATTACCGACATCCTGTATGCTAAAGGTTGAGCCTATGCCTAATCCCATTACCCCCTCGTATCCTGAGGTACCCATTATCGACTTACTCCAGCGGGCAGGCTTTATCTTCTCATCTGTTTTTCCGTACTTTTTCACTTCTTCCATAAGCCGGATCATATTCTCCGAAGAGAAGGATACGTTTTTCTTTTTCATATCCATATAATCGGTAAGATCCGGAGAAAGATATTTTGCCAGCATCTCTTCGCATTTCATATCCGGGAGCAGCTCGACATTTTCAGGAAGAGAAGCCGCCACCTTATCCAGATCCTCAAAAGACCAGTTCCTTTCCGCATCGACCAGATCCGGAGCCACAATACAGCCATCCAGTTCAAAACACAGAGGCGCGGAATAGAGTTTGCCGTCAGATTCCATCGCACGGAAGATATTATCGAAGTATAGTGACCGGTCAAGTCCATCCTCCCCGTCGATGTATGGATTCAGATCTTCCAGAAATCCTCCGTACTGGAACTGGTCAAATCCGGAAAATCCCAGAAGAATATCCGGGGCATTCCCGCTGAGAAACTGAAGATAGACTTTATCGGCCAGTCCACCCGGTGACTTTTCAGCGATTTCGATTGTTGTTTCTGTTTCGGAAAAGGCGTAATCGATCGTTTCGATACGGAGCTTGTTTCCGGGATCTGCGTTGTATCGCTGCACAAAATCATAGAAATCGTCCGAAATATATGATCCTCCCACATACATGATCTTTTCTCCCGCATGAGGATTCTTCTCTGCGCGATGCAGATTTATAACATAGTATGTCGATCTAGTATTCTCCGGATCAAAAAACTCTGCGATGGCAAAGATCTCATTTTCATTTTTCGGATAGCTCTTCACCATGGAAAGAACATTATGATTCACATCCGTCTGATTCCAGTTAAGTATTTCTTTCATCTCCCCGGAAGAAATGTCATATTTATCGATCCCATTCGGCGTCGTTGAATATAGGCCATCCTCCGAAGCGGATACAGCCTCCGTACTCATGATCCCATTTGTCTTCTTTCCTTCTTTGAGCGACCAGGTCTGCATATCGACCTCATTGATCGTATAGCTGATTTCATTTGAGTATAAGAAGTCAGAGGGAGCCGTCAGTATATAGTATTTCCCGTTCTGCACAAAAATGTCGCTCATTATCGCCCGGCCCATCGGGGTAATAGTCCCGAGATTTTTTCCGTTTTCATCAAACACATAGATCGGCATCTCCATACCCGATCTGGCTTCCGTCATCGTAATCAGGCCGTCAGGAAGGAACTGCATCTTGCTTATAGGACGGTTATCCTTGAACCAGGGAACTTCCAGGGAGATCCTTTTAACAACTTCGCCTTCGTTATTCTTGATAAGAATAAAGTATTCGCTCAGTTCCGGATTCGCATTATTGTCTCTGATGAGGAAGCCCAGGTTTCCGTCTTTGTCCGTAGCGCAAGTCATCAATTCTCCGTCTTTCGGATCATGAAGGTTTCCTTTACTGATAGGGTCTCCATGAAGATCAAACAGTACGGTTTTCTGCGAAGAAAAAGCGTCATAGTCAAAATCCGGTATGTAGGGCATATTCGAGTGAGAGATCTCCTCCGGAAGCTCGTATGTTGCTGTATAATTGACCAGGAGCATATCTCCGAGATACTCTACGGAGTCGACCATCAGGTAAGAGAGTTTCTTTGATTCATCTACCGGGAATTTTAGTTCCCCGACCTCTGATTCAAAGAAAGTGTCCGACTCCAGTATCTCTCTTTTTCTTTTATCTTTCGCTTTTTTCTTACATGCCGTGCAGGCTCCTGCCATAGATAGAAGCAGC
>DFFH01000149.1 GCA_002368805.1 Mageeibacillus sp. UBA3781
TTCGCATAAAGATCAGTCGGTAATCAGTTCCACCATCTCTTTGATTCTATCGCCTACATCCTCCGGACAGTGCGCATCCGAGGATGTGATGATCGGCACATTATGCTTTTTCAGAATGCGGATCAGTTCCGGTTCCATGCCAAGGGAAGCGGTGTCCGGGCAGCGCCGGTGGGCGCCGCTGTTTTCATCAGCATACATGCCGTTCCGCGCCAAGGCTTCTGCCAGTTTCTCGTAGTAATCTGTGAGCGAGAAAGACGCTTTATGCCCGAAGAGCTTGATGGTATCCGGATGGCCGATCCCATCGAAAAGCCCACTGTCTGCGAGTTTCACGGAATCTTCGAAATACCTTCTGTAGGTGTTGTCCACATCGATTCCTTCCCACAGCTCCGCGTTATGGTCGAATGCAAAATCACCCACGAAGTGCATGCTTCCGAGAAGAAAATCCAGTCCCTTATCCTTCGTCAGTTCACGGATCAGATCTTCGTATTCTTCGAAGTAGCAGACCTCAAGGCCGAACTTGATCTTCACAGGATAGTCCTGCTGCCGCACCTTATCCACCAGTTCCAGATACTCGGAAAAGCTCTTCTTCCCCGCCTTTCGCTGAAACCAGTTATCGACAAAATCACTTGCCGCGCGGGTAGAATCGTACATAGGAGCGAACTCCGGGAACATGTAGTTATGCTCGAGAAGCCGGATCTCTGAAAGCTCCATCTTCACCGCCTGATCCACAAACTCCCGGATCCAGGGAAGCTTGTACGGGCCCTTTTCGATATGGATATGTCCGTCGATCATGCTCTTTCTGTCTCCTTGTCCGTCACCCTTTGCATTTCTTGTGCGTCCCTTCTCACGCTTTCTTTCCAGTCGCCGACAAAATGGCCTCGGCCAGGTTCCTGCCGTAGATCTCACAGCCCAGTGCATTCGGATGCAGATTATCAAGGAAGTATTCCGGAAAATGCGGCACCATCTTCATTCCGTCAATGACTGTAACATTGTTATACTTTTCTGCGATGGCCTTCACCTTCCCGCAGAACTCGATCAGCTTCGGAAGTCCGTCCCAGGAATCACCACGCCAGAGCGGCGTGATGCAGAAGATCGGGATCTCGTTTCCGTAGATGCTGATCAGAGTCTCATAGTACTCCTCGACCGGAGTCATATCCTTCTCGCCATACTGGTTGGTGCCGAGAGCCACGATAATCTTATCCGGCGTATAGCCATCCATCTTCATGAGGGACTTCTTATCGTAGATATAGCCGCCGATGCCCTGGTTGATGATGTCGTAATTCAGGATCCGGTTGGCGACACTGACGTAGGTGCAGGACGAGCGGAGCGGGCCATATCCCTGAGTAATGGAGTCACCCAGCCACAGGACTTTCTCGTTCTTCCTGGCCGGGATCACTTCCGCATCGATAGTGAAGTTACGGATCAAGACTGTCGCATCCGCCGGCAGGTAAATGACCACTGACTTTTCGCCCTCCGGAAGCTCCCACTCGAAAGTCCCGACGTCCATGATGTCCTTGACCCGCGCGATATTCGTGACAAAACCATCCACCAGAAGTTCGAAGGAATCCGGAGATCCTTTCCAGATGGTCTTATAGTCGAAAGAAAGCTTCGTCGCAGACGTTGTGAATTCCAGTGTTTTTGCCGTGGTGGCCGTACATCTTTCGTACCACATGAAAAAAGCACCTTTGAAGTACTCTACCTGTTCCTTGGTGTACTGGAAGGCCTGAAGATATCCGTCCTCCGTCTCCGAAAATTCATATGCGCCGAAATAGATCTTCTTTAATTCCTCGTTTGATAGCACCATGGTTTTGTCCCCTTTTCCGGAAAGCTGATATACATATTCTACCATTATGCAAATCAATCTCGCATCTTTGGTTTATCATTCGTAATAGAGACATGCTAAAATGATTTCAGGAATTCAAAAGAAGTGTCACCCGCTTTCATGCCAGTAAAGCCGGATACTTAGTTATATTCTTGGAGGATAGAGAACTATGATTTTTATCTATGCGATCATCGCTTCTGTTATCGGGTTTGCCGGGTCATTGTTTCTCGTATACAGTGACAACATTGTCGACTTTACCGATAAGGTGTTCAATAAGATTTTCGGAAGCTATGATTCGAAGAAAAAGAAGAATAGCCCGAGTGCAAATACGCCGGTCGAGGGATCCCTTCTGGCCGGATCTTCTCTTACTAAAGACATGAAGCAGGCGATCGAGCCGCTTCTGCTTTCATGGGGAAACGCAGATAGCTCCTATCTCACGGGAAGGATGGATACCACATTCCGGCAGATGCAGGAGAACAGCATCCGTCTTCTTCAAAGACACGGACTACGCCGCGTGATCCGGCTGCAGAAAACAAAGATGAAGAATACCGGGAAGCCGGGAAACTTCAAGAACTGGAACGACGGCGGACGTCAATGGCGTGAAGGCGAGGCAGAAGGCTCTTTAAGAGACACCTATGTTGATGCATCCGGGAGAACCGTCAACGACGAACTGATACGAAATGCCCGGATCGCGGTACGGCAGAGCCGGCATATACGGTGTAAAGATCTGGCTGCCGAGAAAGAGAGAAAACGCCAGGGTAAGAAAGGAAATAAGGAATTCTACGAGGAAGTCCGGGAGCAGCGCTGTTATTCCTGCGGCGCGGAGATCACGATCAGTGGTGCGGAGACGACATGTCCATTCTGCGGACGTCCGGTATTCTCGAATTTCTACGACTGGCAGACGCAGGATTTCGTCATCGAGAATGAAGGATTCGGGAAAACACTTCTCATGTTCCTGCCCGTCGTTCCGGTAACGTTCATCGTGACACTTCTGATCTTCCTTCCGTTTATGGATGTGATTAAAGGTGATGCCGCATTTGCTCTGATGTTACTGGCCGGAGGCGTGATCGTCGGTTTTATCGCGACGCTTATCGTGCTGGTTCTGTTTGAGCATATTTTTAACAAAAGCAGTAAGACTAAGAAGATCACCCGTTTCTCCGAAAACCTGTTCCGAAGCTCGATCCTGGAAGAACTCTGGAAGCGGGCAGATCCGGAGACGACACTGGAAATGTATCTCGGAGAGATCAAGTATAAGTCGGTCACGAATACCGAAGATCAGAGCTTCATTACGGCGATGGTCCCGCTACGGACAAGAACGATCGACAGTTCCGGGAAGATCTCTACCGCAACAACGAGAAAAAGACTCAAAATGGTGCGGGCACGCTACCCGAATAAGCTGAAGTCCCAAGGGGAGATCCTCGTAAACAAGTCCTGTCCCTCCTGTGGTGTACCATTTCTTCCTGATGACCATGGTGCATGCTCCTACTGCGGCTACAGCCTGCAGGTAGATAATTCCAAGTGGAAAATTGCGGAATAAGAGACATGGGTCGACATTGATTTATTCTAAAAAAGCACTATTCTCATTTGATTTGTTAACACATCGGCAGCAAGGTGTAATTTAAGCAACAGATCAGGCATATATTAGCGATTGTATTGTTCTTCACATGATCCGCTTCTTCAAGATCACACGTCAAAAGGACCACTATCTTGTTCCACTAATGCAGAGAGACTGTCACTGCTGATCCGTGCTACTGCCGATGATCACAAAAGCACTGTATGTCTCGATCAGCAAAAAAGAGCGCCTGTCTCCTACCATGGCAGATCCAGTCGCAGTTGCCGGTCGATCCAGCTCTTCTGATCAGCCTGATGGATCGTATCACCAGACATACTTGTCCCAATGAGGAAAGGCGACTTCGGATCGTGGCGTCGCATGTTTTCCCGAACCAGCGAAGGATCTGTATTGGCATAGCAGTATCTGCATAAATGTCCGCAGGTATCGTAGGCACCGATGTCCGAACCCAGAAGGCAGGCACATTCCCCGTTTCTTTGGTTCTTCCCCGTCTTCGGAACGATCAGGTGAGAGTGAAGCGCTGTCTCGTAGGTCGATACCGTCATGCAGCCCGAGCAGTCCGCACCATAAGGCGCAAGTGCTTTTCCCTCGGCACAGGGACGGATCGTCATGCCGTACTTTCCTGCAATCTCGATAAACGCTTTACCGAGAGTCATCCGGTCATCCAGAGAGACTTCCCGCGCCTCCGGAAAGTTCCTCTCCACTTTTTTGTAGATGTCCAGGAAACTGATGACGCAGGTCTTCGTGTAGCCGGAAAGAGTCGCTGCCATCTTCTCGAACATGTCGACATGCCATTCCACAGAGTGAGCTGCATCAACGAGGATCGGATCGTAGCGCCAGCCCATACTGTCCACACCGACCCGCTCCGAAAGCTTCTGAAAAGACTCCATCACCCGCTCCTTATCCGGAACATGGGGCTCGATGTCTTTTCCATAAGGCGTGATCGTCACAAACCAGTACTGTCCGTAAGGATCCAGTACGTCCATCTTCGGCAGCATCGGCGTAGGATTCTTGGTGCAGAAAGAAATCAGATCCACCACATCGGGAGACAAACTGTATTTCGTCACCTGCGAAGGATTATAGGGATTACGCACCAGAACGAAGCCTTCTTTGATCCGGTTACAGAGCCACTCGGAATAAAAGGCCGGAATATCGGTGCGCATGCCTGTCTGGATGATCATGATTTCAGCTCCTTTAAGACCTCGCCGATATCGCCCGTGATCAGGATCGCCTGGTCCTTGATCTCCTCCGGACAGAGGGCTTCTTCGAAGTTGATGCAGGCATAGGTCGCCTCTGGATTCTGCATGGTCATTTTCCAGAACGGATACTTAATGATGACCGGTGTGTTGTACCCGACACCCAGTTCCAGGAAAAGGACTTTCCCCGTCTTATGCGTCTCCAGGAATACTTCATATCTCGAGCACGCAAGTTTCCATCCGTCATCCTCGACAAACTTATCGTCGGAACGAAGATTCATGGTAAGCGGTTTCCCGCACTTCGGACATTTCGGGATCAGCTCGGAAGGGATCCGCATATCCTTCTGCTGCTCATACATTTTCCTGATCATCTCTTCGTTATCGTAGGTGTCCTGTGTACAGGGTTCCGTACACTGGAAAAGGCCGTAATCCCCCTGGGTATAAAAGAGCCTTTCCTTATCGAATCCCGCCTTCTGGAAGCAGTGATCCACATTCGTCGTCAGGACGAAATAATCCTTATTTTTCACCAGCGAGAAGAGCTCGTCGTACACAGGTTTCGGCGCATCCAGATAGCGGTTGATGTAGATGTATCTGGACCAGTACGCCCACATGATCTCCGGCTCCAGCCCCAGCACATGAAAGCCACCGGTATACATGTCCGTAAAACCGTACTTTTCAGAGAAGTCGGAAAAGTATTTCTCGAACCGCTCACCGCTATAGATAAAGCCCGCCGAAGTAGAAAGACCCGCACCGGCACCGATCACGACAGCATCCGCCTCAGAGAGGGCTTGCTTCAGTTTCTTAACGCTCTCCGCAAAATCCATACTAACCATGTTAATACTCTCCACGCGACATTATAACTTCCTTCAGCCTTATGTTTTTATCAAATACATCCTCATTCAAATTACTCATTTCCAACAGACTACGCACACACCATTCAGGATCTTGGGTATGAAATGAATAATAGACATCGTTGAGCTGCCTATAAGGGAAAAGACTCATCACAAATTTTGTTGTCGTTTCTCTGGTATATGCAAGATATCTATATATGTAGCCCATCCAAAACAGAGCGCTTTTTGAATACTTTGTTTGACCATAATTCGAGTCTCCAAACTGTTTTTGAATACTGTCTATTCCTTCATTCACATCTAATGATAAAACTGACAAATTATTTGTATCAAGTTTTTTTAGATAGTCAGAGTGTAAGAACCTTCGAATGAATACTGCTGTAGAGCAGTGTAAGTCTGCAGATTTTTCAAATAGTTTGCCTTGAAATTCCGCAAGTAAAAGACCATCATGATCAAACTCTTTCATTTCAGCAACTCCTCAATATATAGTCCATTTCTATACTCTCTTTTGGCAAGTTTGAGTTTTGTATCTATTTCATAGCCTCTTTCAATTAGTTTCTTTCTGCAATCCTCTCTTTCCGGAACAGACAAATAATATCGTTCTATTGGAACCAAATTCATTAATGCCTTTTCCGTTTTTAGGATATATTGCAATCCCAATCTTGAGGCAGATAATGAATGAAGGGCTACATCAGCATTGATCTCCCCTTCTGCAAATTGAGACATTACATAAAACATCTTGTTATCTGCAATCGGTGCTATGATAACATCTGCTTTCTCCACTTTTTCTATAACAGCTTTGACTCTCTCACTTTTAGCATAATTTCGAATCGTTCCCCGAAAATAACATATTGCAATCATCCAATCTAGAGAACAATCAAATTCCAAACACTTCATCCCTTCTCGTGAGTATTTAAAGGAATACACTGAAGCCTTATCATATTCACATACAAAAGATAGTGCCTGATTGTATGTTTGCCCCAAATAAAAACCATTCCCAAAATCACAATTATCTCGCGACCCGGTAACGGATATGTCAGAAAGGCCGTATTTAGAACCATGAAACAAGACCATTCCATACTTCTCTCTTATCAATTCCTCTTTCACAGAATTGATTCTATATTTCTGTCCATAGATGTATGAGTATAGTTTTTCACAGATTTCATCTGTCGCCATACCTTTCTTCTCTATAGCATCAAGCGTGGTTCGTGAAATCCTGGTCATTTCTGACAGTTCCAGTTTGTTTATCCTTTCCGCTTCAAGAATAAACTCAATATCTTCCTTGATTTTGTATCTGCAGTTAACATTCATCATAGATTTTTCCCCTCCATTAAAATTATAACAAAATAAACTTGTTTGTACAGACTGGACAAACAAGTTTATTCTGGAATCAAAATCCTATTATCACAAGTATTCAGATGTATCTGGATCAGTATGTCACTTTGTCTCCAAAGCACTCCTAAGGGATTCTGCATCTTTATATCCCGGAATTGTCGGATCGTCAGCAATTCGACGGCCTTCTTCAATTGCCTGGAGCGTATCCGTATATTTTAGAAGGTTCTGGTAAAACAGAAGATCAATATCCTTAAACACATTGAAAAGCACTTTGATGCCGCTTCCGGTCGTATCCAGATATTCCTTCACCGTCGCCACGGCGATCTCCGCTGCTCTTTCATTCGGAAACATAAATACACCGGTAGAAATGCAGCAGAGGGCAACACTCGAAAGACCGTTTTCATCTGCCAGTTTCAGGATCGAACGGTAGCAGGATGCCAGATCGTCTTCATTTTGTTTCGTCAGAACATGCTGTACGATCGGGCCGACGGTGTGGATGATATACTTAGCCGGAAGATTAAATGCCGGTGTGATCTTGGCGCCTCCGGTCGGTTCCGGATATCCCTGCTTCTCGATGATGTCATTGCAGTAAAGCCGAAGCTGGATGCCGGCCTTAGATCCCAGGATGTTATCCAGACACGAATGCAGCCACTGATAGCAGCCGGTGAAGCCGGAATTTGCCGGATTTACCACAGCATCCACAGAAAGCCTGGACATATCTCCCTGCCATAGATAGATTTGTGCATCCGATCCGATGGGCGTAAGATCCTCTAATCTTACGATGCCTTCCGCTTCATTTTCCGCCGTCAGATATTCATCCTGAATCTTCAGAAATTCCTCACTGATCGGATCGGGCATACGGATATTCATAAGCCCCCGAAGGAGATCTTTCTGCTCCTTTTCGCCGGCGGGTATTTCCACGTCGGCTACATCCGATCTCTCCGCCAGAAGCTGCTTGATCAGCCATATTCTCTGCTCATCATGATTCATCGGCTCACTCCTCTTCCAATGTCTCAGAAAACCGCAGGAGATACCCGTCCGGGTCCTGGATCAGCACTTCTTTCTCCACATAGCTGACACCGTCGCAGCGGTACTTGCTGGTGAATATATCTTTAAACGGAACCACGCCTTTTTCTTTTATCCGGGCAACGAATTCCTCCAAGTGGTCGATCTCGATCTGGAAATTGATCCCTCTTCCGAGAGGATACTCCAGTTTCCCGGTCTCCCAATGGCCGTT
The DNA here is from genome assembly GCA_002368805.1 of Mageeibacillus sp. UBA3781. GTDB lineage: Bacteria > Bacillota > Clostridia > Saccharofermentanales > Saccharofermentanaceae > Scatonaster. The sequence goes on from DFFH01000149.1 coordinate 8,009, forward strand.
GATCTCGTTGATCATTAACTGCGCTTCTTCAAGCGATAGAAAAGCAAACTTATCCTCGACCCGTTCGTACTCGATCCTAAAACCCAGTACGTCCGTATAGAACCGTTTGGATTTCTCAATATCGGAAACACTCAGTTCCGGAACCAGTTGATTGAATCGCATACTCTTTTCTCCTCTGCTCGTTACCAGTGAACGAACTCTCCGCCGATCACGCCCCGCACTTCGGGATCAGCAAGGATCCCGTATTTCTCCGGACGTCTGTACTTGTCGCCCATGATGTCGTTGCTTCGGTGTCCTCGCAGCTGATCCAGATCGAGTTCCGCGATATACACACCCGGCTCGCCCGGTGCTTCCAGTACGCACATATCTCTCACGCCCGGATCATCCCGAAGCCACGGCACACCGTCGAAAAGCGTCGAGTGACCGTTGCAATCCGGCTGTCCTTCCGGGTAGTTGCAGGTCGCCACCGCCACCATGTTTTCGTAAGATCTAGCTCGAAGAGTGGAAAGCCGGTTGATCTCCATGGGGCAGGCATTCGGCGCCAGGATCAGTTCCGCACCTTTGAGCATCAGGATCCGGGCGCTCTCCGGAAATTCCCTGTCGAAGCAGATCATGGATCCGAACTTTACTTTTCCTCTTCCGAAATCCAGGTCCGCGACGTAGAAATCATCTCCGCCACTTAAGACTTTTTCATCGGCAAAAGCACATGGATGTACCTTCGAGTAGTGAAGGATCTCTTTCCCTGTCCGATCAAAGAAGATCACGGAATTCAGCGGCTTCGGTTCATTCGTTTCTAAGAAAGTGATGCCGATCGCCATCTGAAGTGCAGAGGCAAGATCCCGGAACGTATTGACGAACTCACTGTCTTTTTCGATAGCGAGTTTGCGTATTTCGGCTTCATCCTGTGGAAGCGCATATCCGTCGCTCCACATCTCCGGAAAAAGCGCCACATCCGCGCCCTTTTCTTTTGCTTCCTCACAGGCCTTTTTCCCGATCAGAAGATTCTCATCAAGATCCTTACCGGGAAGGATCTGAAGTAATGCTATTTTCAGGTTCATTTTATCTCTCACCTTACTCTTTTTCAGAAGGAACAGATCCGTCATCGAAGCCATGCCAGGATATCCGGATCCTTTCCGTTTTCTCGTATATATGCTATCACGTTTTCCTTCGTTCGGATCTTATCCATAAGGTCCTTCGGAAGGGCAGAAAGAAACTCCGAAATAGAAACTTGCGAATTCTTCCTGATTCTTTTCAGAAGAAGTGTATCCTTCTTTTTTCGCTCCGCTTCCGACTTCGGATATCCCTGTCCGAAAGGCTCGGAAAAGAGCTTCTCGACCGTCTGTTCAAGATTCTCTTTTCCCTGCCATGTATATTCCTCACCCAGAGGAACCGACACGGCATTTCCGTCGTTGATCTGAGCAAAAAGATATGCATCCATCGGTGTCGGAACATACCCGCAGAGCACGCCCGGCACGTTATTACAAGCCAGCATCATGCCCTGCCCGGAAGAGCATCCCGTCACCACAAGATCGAGAGATCCTGACGCCAGAAGAAGCCCCGCCAGAATGGAGATCTCGATGTAACTGTACTTCTCTTTTTCCTCCGGTGTGCAGCCGAAATTCAGAACCGTCGCATACTTTGCAAACTTCTTCACGCTCTCGAATAGAAGTGAGTTCTTTTCGCTCTGGGAGCTTGCCTGGATCACGCCGATCCGCATCGGGACTCCGCGTATATTTTCCTCCTTCTGGTAAAAGGCACGGACGAACATCTGAAACTCTTCTTCACTTTCGCAGGCCTTTCGGCACTGCTCCATTTTCGAAGCAGAGCGGAGATACACATCCTCGATCTTTTTGCACTCGAACTCCGGGCATTCCTTGCACCAGGATACGTCATGTTCTTTCGTGCAGGGAAGGAGCATAAAGCTGCAAGTCGGACGGCAGCCGCAGCCGGTACACCGGATCTCATCGTTACTGACTACGTGATCCCTCCATCCGGAACGATACCAGAACTCCGCCGTCTCGTGAAGCTCTTCCTCTGTTCTCGCCAGAAATCTGGGGCAGACCGCACAATCATCCCCGCACACGGAGTAGACCGGCGGCGTTTTCCGAAGTTCAGAAAATCGATCAATATACCATTTCAAATCGCGTCACACTTCTTTCTGCATATAGCCACAAGTAAACGGGAAGAAATCGAATTTCTTCGTGCCGATATGCACGGCGCCGAAGCTCTCATACCACTTGCGCAAGACGGTATTTTCTTCCACGATGGAGATATTTACGATCGTACATCCGACGCTATGCGCATAGGAAAAAGCATGCTCCAGAAGAAGTTTTCCGATTCCCTGATGGCGGTACTCCGGAAGGACGGCCAGATTATTGAGTTCACACTCGAGATTCTCCTGCATCGCCAGAGAATAATATCCGCAGATATTTCCCTTCTCATCCACATAGACGAACATCGGACGGCCTTCTTCCAGCTGCGAATAGAGCCTGTCTTCAGAGATCGCAAAAGCTGTGAAACGAGGTGCATTTTCCGTGGTAAAACCAAGCTCCTCCGCCACTGTCAGAAAACTCTTTCGGATCACATCCACACACTGCGGGATCTCTTCCCGCTTCATTTCACGAATCATTTCGCAACTCTCCTTTCCGTCAGGATCTTTCTTCATACGACACAAGCCATCGTATTTTTCTTTAAGAAAAGTATAGCATCTCCCAAAGAAATTGGCTTTATCCTTTCAGTATAGGATCTGCGGTGTGTGCATAGTTTTCTTCTTTCTCTTGATTAGATTTCCGCTAATGGATTTAGAATCGGAAGCTCAACATCATTCTTTACAAACGTGCACATGTATATAGGGAGATATCGCGTTCTCTCTTTCCTCGACACATTGTATCCAGAGAACACAATCGCTTCGGGGATATCAAATTCTTCATTATTCAAGCAGTTCGTCAAAGCAGAATGCACATAGTAGTCTTTTCCACTTTTAATCTCGATGGGAAGGATATGTCCATTATGTTCAATTACACAATCCAACTCACCTAGCCGCTTGCTGTTGTAATAGTATGTATCAAACCCATGAGCACACAGTTCCTGCATCACCGCGTTCTCATATATGCCTCCACAATTGATTGTTTTATTCTCTGAAAGAATTCCAAGTTTCATAGACGGTCCGTATATATCTGTTAGCAGTCCAACATCAGACATATATAGTTTTACAAGACTGCTTTTCATATTCTGATTAAGAGCAATTTTCGGTTCCGTAGCATTATATACACAGATTGTAACTCCGGCGCTTTTGAGCCACAAGAAACTGTCTTCTACACGTTCGAATTTCAATCCTTTCTTTATATCTGCTAAGTTAAACCTTCTATTTTGCTTCAGCAATTCGGATGGTACCAGTTCATAGACAGATTGAAGCATGAGTTTCTTTTCTTTCGCTTCGTACTTCGTAAAGTCTCTTTTATATTCAGAGATGATGTTTTTCTGAATCGCTGAAACTTTTTTAATATCACCACTTTCCACAAATTCATTCACACAGGCAGGCATGCCGCCAACAACCAAGTATCTTCTGAATTGTTCCATCATCTTATTGTGGACGTTTTCCGATACTTCTTTGTCTTCATCGAAGCATTTCCTCAAATAGTTTATTACTTCATCTTTTACACCACATGCCCATAAGAACTCAATAAAATCGAGTGGATACATGGTTATCTCATCTAAATATCCAACAGGTGCAGATCGCAGATCTATCAGCTCTATCCCTAAGAGTGAGCCACTCAGTATGTATTTGAAACTCCCATCATCGACCCAGAATTTAATTTTCGTTACAATATCCTTATACTCCTGAACTTCATCTAGAAAAAGGATCGTCTGGCCTTCTGTAAGACTTCTGTTTAACGAAGCAGAAATACTTATCTTTAAATCCTCTGTTGATTTACTGTTTTCAAATACAGCCACCATCTCCGGATTTTTGATGAAGTTTATTTCTATGTAATCAGCATTCTTCTGCTTCAAACAGTTTCTAATCAGATACGTCTTACCAACTTGTCGCGCTCCACTGACAAGCATCGCATTCCGACCATCCGTTATCCAATTATTAATTGCTGTCTCTAAGTGTCTCTTAAGCATATGGGCATCACTCCTATACAGTGATTATAAAAAGAAATCGCCACTTTTTCAATGCAAAAACGGTCCGAATTTCCACTTTTCCCATGGTTTTTCCTTAATTTTTCCCACTTTTTCCATGAAAAATCATTCGGAATTTCCACTTTTTCCATGAGAACTGTTCTTCACTTTTGGTATAATCGGAAAAGGAATAGGAGGGAGGTGTAACTATTGGCAACGATATGCAAAAACTGTGCGGCACAGATCACATTTGACCCGAAGACACAAAAGGTCGTCTGCCATACATGCGGGAGTTCCTGGGATCCCCAGACTGTGGATGTGCACGAAGAGTTTCCGGACCTTCAGGATTTTATCGAGGAAAATGAAGATGCTGATGAGATCTACAAGCACTTCATGGCCTGTAAAGTTTACACCTGCCAGTCTTGCGGCGGGGAGATCTTTGTCCACGGATCCGAAGCCTCCACCAATTGTATCTACTGCGGAAATTCGAGTGTGATCTTCAGTCGTATTTCCAAGGAAAAAGCACCTGACTTCGTCCTCCCTTTCCAAACCACACCGGCAGATGCGGTGGCCTCGATCCGGAAGGCATTTAAGCGACGCGCCTTTATTCCGAAAGATCTGAAAAGAATCAATCCGGATATGGTCAGAGGTATCTATATCCCCTATAAGATCGTAAATGGCCGGCATTTCGAGGCCGTGAACGTTTGCAGTCAAATCATGCGTGGAAATCACGCAGAAACAATCCATACCAAAAGAACGGGCTTCTTGCAGCTGCGAAATCTTCCGATAGATGCATCGGTAATTCTGTCCGATGAGAGTTCCCAGCAGTTAGAGCCCTACGATCTTAACGATATGAAACCTTTTAACGAGAGTTATCTTCTCGGTTTTTATTCCAATGCTGCCGATGCTTCTGACGAGATGATCCAGCAGGCAGCAAATGTCCGTGGCATCAATGCATTTCATAGTCAGGTGATAAAAACCGTTCGAGGATTTGATGCGCGTGTAACACGCGGTGAATACGAAACATATATAAATAAACATGCGATTATGTATGCCTTGTTCCCGGTATGGTTTGCCACATTCTGGTACGAGGGACAGCATCATACCATCCTGATCAATGCCCAGACCGGCAAGGTCGTCGGAGGCCTGCCGTGGGATAAAAAAGCAGTAGATAGATTAACAATAACACTCTCTATCCTTTTCACGATCCTTTGTGGCGTTGTCTTGTATGGTTTCTACAAAGTGATGGGAAAACCATCTGAATTCAAAGAAGGGGTCTCTCTCGCTCTTATGCCGGTCATAATTATTCTCTGCGGACTAGGTCTATGGGTCATGGGTAAGAACAAAATGAAAAAGGTCATGAAGTACGTCCATCTAACACAGGATTCTTCACTTTTCAAATTCGTGAAGAAAAGACAGGGGTGAACACTATGGGATTACTATTCATTTGTTGTTTGCTTTCGATACCATTAGGAATGGGTTTAGCTAAACTGCTCATGGCTACACTTCTTGAGAAGTCTAATATAGTGGGGAACAGCCTTACCGATACAGAAGAGATCAGTTCGCCGATCACCCTGATCGAGAGAAGTGACGAAGAGCCGCTCCTTGATTGGGAAAGTCAGTTGACTTACGCTCTTGAGAAAATGAAGTCGACTCCTGAATATCAGGATTCAATAAAGAACAAACTGGATGTGGATATTGATTATTGCGCGCAGGGTATCACCATGAGAAACGGATTTGCGGTAATGACCGGCCAGATCATTTCTCCGATCAAAGATATTAAGATCGAACCGGTAGCTGACCCCGCCCGGAATCGATCAGGATCCGTTCCGCCGCCCCCGGCAGCCCCCAAGCGCTCCTGGAAAGAAGCCGTCGATGACTCTTTCATGGATATGGATGAAAAAGACAGTTGATCTAAATTTCCACTTGTTAAGGTGTATATGTCTTATTCGCAAATTGGAAATATACGGACAAAACCACAAATACAGCAACACCGATATAGATAGCATAAAGGCCGAACATCTTTACCCGATCCCGAATATCCCACTTCCGGAAATTCAAACAGATCAGGCAGGCGAAAACCCCTGCCAAGATCAAAGCAATATCCGTCACGATGAGGATCGTCAGGATGGGGCCGTTTTCAAGAGTTCTCCTCTCCGATTCTTCCCCTCTTTTTACGTGGGTCACCTCTTCTGTATCTAATACGGAAACGGGTTCACCCAGACCCCAATCTTCATTGTGGGTCCCGCCAGTTACTCTATACTCAGAATAAGGATAGCCAGCATCAACCACTTTAGCGGTTTTCATGTAGTATCCGAATCCGATGTCCACACAAACGATCGCCAGCAAAGTAAGAATTATGCTTATGATAATGATCTTCTTTCGATCCGTCATATGCTCACCATCCCTTTGTTCGTCCCGTGTTTTCGTGATGCGGTCCGGCACCACCAGGTTTCCGCCGCGCGTTTATCTTAAGTTAATTATACCGCATCCTGGCGACGTTCCGGTTCATGACTTTTCTTCCGTAGTGGACATAGGCGAAGTCCTTGATTTTGCTCCAGGTCTGCTTGTGAAGAGTAAAGAAAGTATCCGGATCATCGAAGGTTCCGAAGTCTTTCACCATCGATGCATTCTGCACGAAAAGATCCTGTCCCCGCCAGGTCAGATCCAGTTCTGTTAAGTCCGGAACCGATATAGCATATTTCTGAAAAGTCCCTTTCTTAGGGTTTTCCTTCTTCTTCACGCCCTGCACATACGCTTCGTCCGTAATCACGCCCTCCAGTGCGATCCATTTCCCGTCATAGAAAACCTCCACCCAGGTATGGGCGATCGTCTTTGGCGCCAGGATCGAGATAATGCCCGAGGTCGCCCCTTTCTGAAAGCACTTGCTGACTTCCGATCCGTGCAGACGGCAGGGGATCCCACATCCGCGAAAGAGGGCCATGAGAAGTGTTGCCTTGGTGTTGCACTGTCCGTATCCATCCGCGAGCACCTCTTCCGCGGTGAGCGTGTCGGAGCGGTTATATCCGAAAAGGATCTCATTTCGGACGTAGTCATAGATTGCGCCAATCCGATTGAAGGTGTCGAGATCTTTCCATCCACGAGAACGAATCAGATCCTTGATCGGTGCGGCGTCATAGTTTACCATCGGGGTTTTCTTAAGATATTTATTTTCCATACTGTGCCTCTTTCCGCTGCCTCACGGCTGCGCGCTTCTCGAGTGGATCCGCGCGCCCTCTTTTTTGAGGACTCGCGTGGCCGTGCGTATTTTCTTTTCTGGCATCAGTATAGAAAAATGCTGACTAATAAACTTTCAGAAATTCGCTATCTTTTATGGTGCTTCTTGCTGGAAGTCCCATGAGTCTTTTTACCGTGGAGGCAAAATGCGACGGCGAGTCGAAGCCCGCATCCATCGCGGCATCCGTGATCTTTCTTCCGCTTAAGATATCCTGGAAAACTCTTTCCAGCTGGTGCAGGAGCAGATAATCCTTCAAGGTGATCCCTACCTGCTCCGAGAAAAGATGCGACAGACGGGACGAGGACAGGTGCAGTTCTTCCGCAAAGTGATCGACAGAGTGATCCGTGCAGCTGCAGTTTTCCAGCATAGAAAGGAACTCCGTGATGCGCTCGTCCAGGTGCTTTTCGCAAAGTCCTGCACCGAGCACTTCATAGAGTTTTTGCATCAGCTTCGTGTACGATTCTTTGGAAAAAGCACTGGTCATCGGTCGTGCCAGTGCGATCAGTTCATCCGTCTTCGTATCTTCCAATGCGAAATACTCTTTCTCATCAAGAAGCGCGCTCAGCTTCCGCCCCATATCCGAAGCAGGCTCAATCACGCAGGTAAAAAGAAGGCCATCGGAGAACTTCACAGCATGCTTCACGTTGACGTTCACGAACAAGCAGCGGTCATGGATCTTTTCCTTTCCCACCTTCATCTCCGGCGCGCCATGAAGAAACAGGAAAAACTGAATCATGCCGTGGCTGTGCATCGCGGCTTCCAGGTGATCCGTGAGTGAAGCGATCTTATCGATATCCCAGTAGATCCGGTTCATATTTTTCCTTTCTATTCATTCGCAAACAGCCTGCGGGTCGGGCGTCAGAAAAGATCCAGCGAGCTGTCCAGATAGATCTCTTCTCTGACCTTCAGCTGGTATTCCGGCTTCGTCATGTAGTATAGCAGAAACTCCAGGACCACGGCACTTCCGAGGCTTCTTCCCTCGATCTTAAAGTGGGAAAAGCCGGATGGAAGATAGGTATTCTGAATGTCATCGATCCCAATAAATCCCGGGTTCTTCATAGCGTCGGAGAAACGGTAACCGCGAGCGGCAGTAGGCGATACGCAGACGTGGTCTTCCACGTCTTCCCCGAGGCTTTTGCGGCTGACATTTTCGTAGCAGTTCTTGCGGTCAAAGCAATCAAACCAGCAGCACTCGTTGCAGAGGAATTCCACTTTTGCTCTCTTCTCGGGGGCAAGTGCTTTTAGCGAAGAAAGATCTTTATTCAGACGAAAATCCGGCACCCCATAGCGGAATTCTTCACGGTCCAGTTCAGCATCAAGTTCCGAAAAAGCCGTCAGGACTTTCGTCGTGGAAGACACGAAATAGAAGCCCGGATACTTAGAGCGGATATATTCCAGAAGAAGATCGGAATGGATGATGATGCCATTCTCTGCGCTACCGTTTCTCTCGAACAGGGCGCAAAGATCGTTGCATTTCTTATCGGAAAGGTGTTCTTTCTGAAGAAGAGAATTGCTGAACGTCAGGCGCGAGGATATGCCGTATTTTTTCATGAGATCAGCAACATCGCGCGGATCCGCCTCGCCGAAGCCGACGCGTCCTCCGCCCCAGAGACAGTCCCCCGGAGCTCCGTAGATCGAGCCGATGTCACACCAGTCGTAGAAGTACTCACGATGCTCCCGGAAAAGCGGCAGAAAGACCTTATAGAGATCATAGAACTCGAAAAGTCCCGGCAGGTGATAGTAGGCTTTCATCTCATTGCGATCCATGATCCTCTTGTTCACACTCAGGCTGCTTCTGACTGTCCGGACTGATCGGCCACATACCGGCTGTTTACCGGGAATGTGAAATAAGTATCAGGATACGGTTCATTTTCCAGCGTAAAATGCCACCATTCTTCAGCAAGTGGGCGAAAACCGTGCTTAATCATCACCTCACGAAGAATCATACGATTGTTATATTGTTCATCTGTAATGCCGGTATAATCAGGATGGCTCAGTTCTCCAAAGTAATCAAATGTTCCACCCATATCCACTTCTTTCTCTGTTGTCATATCAAAGAGGGTCAGGTCGACTGTACTTCCACGACTGTGCCCGGAATGATCATCAATATATCCTTGAGGGAAGAGTACATCCTTCGTCAGTTCAGGATAGAAGTAGGGTTTCATCCTGGTATCTTCAAGATCTTTCGCCCATCTGACGAAGTGCGTCACCGCACATTGAGGCCGGTATGCATCGTAGATCTTAAGCCGGTATCCCATATCCCGCAGCTCGTCGCTTACATCCTTAAGTGCGGCTGCCGCCTCCTTCGTCAGGAACGCCAGAGGCTCTTCATATCCATCGACGCGCTCTCCAACGAAGTTATAGGTGGAGTAATAGCGAATCTCCAGGATCGCATCCGGAACCACATCCGTTATCAGGACAAAATCCGAGGCATCGTCACTGAGTTTTACTCCATCCTCCGCCAGAGTTGTATTCGGTCCCTCCAGGTTGGCCTTTGTATCGATGATGACCGTGCAGTCTTCTTTCACATTCATCATGATCAGTTTCATAATATTTTCCGGTACTGCTACGCATCCTCCGGTGTACGGATTGACAGGTCCCAGGCAATGCATAAAGATAGCCGATCCCCTGCCCGGAGTACCCTCCTCGTTAAAACTGATATTCAGACAGTATCTGTATTGGTATTCGTAGTCTGTAATATGCTCGCTGTTTGAAACGTCCAGATCCGGGCACTCCTTGATGTCGACCATCTCGTTATAATGCATGCCATCCCGCATATCTCCTGACCAGTATGTGTCATCGGTCACTTTGGTATATGGAATCTTACATCCGGGATCATCTGCAATTCCGAAGGCTTTATTGAATCTGTAAATGCCGATTGGTGTCTGCCCACATCCTTCAACGTGTGCAGCATCATCGCAGAGACCATTTCTTCCGACATATCCCGGAGAAGAAAGAATCTGCTTCCACGTCCCTTCTTTATCCTTCTCATGCATGGATATCGTAGCTGTTGTCAGTTCTGTTCCGGCTGCATTGACCACCAGGAGCTGAGAAGCATTTCCGGCTTTCTCTTCGGCGAGACTTTTAACCCATTGAGGCGATTCCACCACATGCTGCGTGGAAGAATAAACCGAGTCAGTCTTACTTTTGCAGGATATAAGCGAAGCCGACAGTAGCAGCACCATTAGCACACAAATCAAGTTAATCGTTTTTCTTTTCATATTATCCTCTCCTCATATTTACAGTATATAAGTATGGGCGCCGGTTCGAAGTAGAAGCGTATTGTTGACTTGCTCACAGACTCATCCCACGATCTCAGCGAAGTGTTCCATGATCTCCGAGATACCGATACTCTGCGGACAGACCTGCTCGCAGCTCTGGCAGTGCAGACATGCGGACGGCTTCTTCTCCTGCGGCATCGAGCCCACTGCCATCGGTGCGATAAAGTCGAATCCGCCATCGGCAACTGTGATGTTATGCTCGTTATAAAGAGCGATCAGACGTGGGATATCCAGGCCCATCGGGCAATGGCTCACGCAGTAATGACATGCGGTACAAGGAATGGAACCCATGCCGAGGATCCTGGACGCAACCTTCAGAAGCCCGTCCATTTCGCTGTCAGAAAGAGGCTTATCCTCGGAGAAAGTCTTGATGTTCGCACGAAGCTGCGATGGCTCCGACATGCCGGAGAGCACCACCGTTACCTCCGGGATCGACTGCAGGAAGCGGAATGCCCATGCAGGGATCTCTTCCTCCGGACGAAGTGCTTTTAGCTCGGTTTCAAACTTCTCCGGAAGGTTCGTGAGCTTTCCGCCACGAAGCGGCTCCATGACCCATACCGGGATGCCGTATTCTTTCAGCATCTCCACCTTCTCTTTACCATGCTGGAACGTCCAGTCCAGATAGTTCAGCTGCAGCTGGCAGAATTCCATATCTTTTCCATACGCTTCGAGGAAGCGGCGGAGAACATCCGGCTCACCATGACAGGAGAATCCGAGATGGCGGATCTTACCTTCGTTTCTTTTCTCGATCAGGTAATCGTAGATGCCGTATTTCGGATCGAGATACGCATCGATATTCATCTCGCAGACGTTATGGAAAAGATAGAAATCGAAATAATCGTGACCTGTTTTCTCTAGCTGCTTGGGGAAGATCTCCTTGACCTTCGGCATATTCGAGAGATCATACCCGGGGAACTTATCCGCGAGATAATAACTGTCACGCGGGTGCTTCCGGAGCGCCTCACCCAGGACGATCTCGGAGTTTCCGTTATGGTATCCGAATGCCGTATCGAAGTAGTTGATTCCTGCATCAAATGCTTCGTCCACCATCTTCTTAGTAAGTTCCACATCGATGCGGCTGTCATCGCCGTCGATCACGGGAAGACGCATCGCGCCGAAGCCAAGTGCAGAAAGCTTAAGGTCCTGAAAATCTCGATACAACATAGGAAGATCCTCCTTCTATTTCGTGGGTTTATCTCACTTACGGAATAGTACGAACACGCACCCCGATGAATTTATTATACCACCGGATCCGGATTCTTCTTCCTCCTGCGTATAGGAAAACATGCCTTCACCGCATCAGATCATGCCAGTGCTTTTGCCAGGAAATACTTCGTCAGCTTCGGGTCTTTATCCTCGCGGATGAACTCCACCTGAAAGCCGAGTTTCTTGTAGAATTCCGGCGCCTGAAATCCAAATGTGGTCAGCGTGATCTTCTCATATCCCTTACCGGAGAATGCTTTTTCCACGGCATGCACGAGTTTGCTTCCGAGTCCGCTCCTTCTACTTCCCTCAGCGATGATCAGATCACCGATATGCACTTCGTTATAGTAGGCCCTTCCGGTGATCACGCCAAGGATCTTCCCGTCCTCGCCTTCCGCGACAAAACAGTAATCATCGAAGTTCAGGTCCACGCCGTTTTGCCGTGCATAATTCGCAAACCCATCGCCGATAAACTCGCCGATCTTTTCATTCTCTTCTTCTACTCTTCTGATCTGCATTCTTCTCTCCTCATCTTTCTCCTCATTTTCTTCGAGATCGCCTTTTGTCCCCTCTTCAAAAGGGGCTGCTTATAGATCCCAAAGACTCATCTGGGTGTACTTTTCCGGGAACTCGTGCATATACCGGAAGATCTCATCCGGGTCATGCATGATCCCGTTTTCTTTGCAAAAGCACTTGAACATCTTCATCAGTTCTTCCGACCTGGGGCTCGGGATGATGTACGCATTTCCGAAGGCCTTCATGTAGCGTTCCTTCATGCCCGGGAAGTGCTGATCCATCTTTTCATAAAGGTATTCCCGGTCGCCTTCCCGAAGGGTCACTCCCATGTCAAAGCATAAGATTCCCTTCACTCCGACTCTGGCACATTCTTCCAGGATCGGTCTTATATTCTCTTCGTTATCGTTAATGTATGGCAGAAGCGGCGTCAGCCACACAACGGTCGGGATTCCTCTTTTATTCATCTCCTCCAGCACTTCGATACGGCGCTTCGTATTGCAGACATGAGGTTCCAGTATCTTACAAAGATCATCATCGTATGTGGTAAGAGTCATCTGCACGACGCACTTACTTGCCTCATTGATCTCAGCTAAAAGATCGATGTCCATCAATATCCGGTCTGACTTCGTCTGTACCGCCACACCAAACCCGTACTTCTTAATGACCTCCAGGCACTTCCTCATGAGATGAAGATCCGCTTCGCAGTGCATATACGGATCCGACATGGAACCGGTGCCGATCATGCACTTGCTCCTTTTCGAGCGGAGTGCTTTCTCCAGAAGCTCCGGTGCATTCTGCTTCACTTCTATATCCTCGAAAGGATGCTTGAACTGGTAGCAGGTACTCCGGCTGTCGCAGTAGATGCACCCGTGCGTACACCCACGGTAGATATTCATCCCGCAGGAACCGTGGTTATTCGTCAGGATCCCTTTTGCATCCACAAAGTGCATCGCGCATCTCCTTTGTTATATCTTCGACTAGCCGCCGATATCGGATATCTTTATGATACCTATTTTCGCTAAATGTTAAACACTTTCCGACTTGCAAAGTCATCAATTGCAAGTATAATGGAGATAGGAAGCAGTTAACTTGCTTCCCTCGAATAGTTACATCATGTAACCGCTGAGGTCCAAGTCAGGCGGTTACTTTCTTTTTGGGCGGTTATTCGAAAGCCTTTCAGTTAATGCAACCACTGATACCAGAAGAACTAGTAACGAGAGAAGATCACTCCAACTTACCATATAATCACCCCCTCTCTGACAATAGTCATCGAGGGAAGAAAGGGAACCAACTGCTTCCTACCGTTTCATTATATCATAAAAGGAACGTATTTTCGACTACTTATTCATGATCTTTCTTCATGTGAAGAAGTTTCTTTTCCTTCTGGTAACCGATCTTTTTATAGAAAGAGTTTCCGCCGCCGGTCATGATCTCGGCACCGAGCTTACGCATTACCTGATCGTGACGGGACAGCGCCGCGGCAGCAAGTCCTTTACGCTGATGGGAAGGAACCGTGCCGAGCGGCTCCATGTAGGCAAGTTTATTTTCCGGTACCCACCACATGCCTGAGAAACAGACATATTCTTCGTTCTCATCAGCGATGATCACGGTGTACTCATAAGTGGCGTGCGGAGAAGGAGCGATCGTGCAGCCATACACATCCTGATAAAGTTCATGGGCACTAGCACCACCGTTCTTTTTCGGGGTCTCCACATCTGTAAATTCACCGAAGTCTTCGCTCATGAAACTGTCCCACATACACTTGGCCGACTTAAGCGGGTCCGATGTTCTTGAATCCACAAAATGGTATCCTTCCGGAAGCGGATAATCGAGTTTTCCTTCCCGGAAATCGAAGTAATTCTCCGGCTCCTCATATACGACCTGATAGCCGCGTTTCTTTGCTTCTTCGATCAGCGCAGTCTGGCTGCCGTACAGGTTTAACTCGCGCGGATCATCAAACTTCGGATAAGCTTTCTCTGCATACTCGATCATTTCCCCGGCCAGGAACTCATAACCCGGACGAAGAACGAAGTAAGTAGAGGTGACCGGATTTTCGTAGAATACAAAAGCCACCGGCAGGTCTCCATCCAGCCAGAAACGATTGAGACGGAGATAGTTCTTATCCATCCAGCAGCAAGTGATCGCATACTCCAGAAAAGGGGCCGCAGGTCCGTTACTTCCCTCGGGATCATAGACATCCGTCATGAGTTTCCATGCAAGCTCGATGTCAGTTAAAATCTGAAACTGTTTTGTACGTATATTCACACTTCTTTCTCCCCTTCCAGCCACTGATGCATGCCGGGTCCGAACTGTTCGGCGGGACGATCCACAAATCCGAATTTTTTATAAAATTCGTTTTTCCCTTTTGCGGACATAAGGGACACCATAAACAGATATCCGGGTTTCATCTGGGCACGGATGAAGTCCATCATGGTCTCCATGATCTTTCTTCCCAGGCCTTGTCCCTGATGCTCCGGAAGCACGATAACATCTGCGATATAGATCACATAGCCATGATCCCAGATAATCCTTCCCAGAGCGATCGGGCGGTCGTCTTCACGGATACACCAGATATAGCAGTTCTTCAAGCCCTCGGCGGCCTGTTCCAGCGGAAACTCGTGCCAGCCGACCGCTTTTCTCATCGCCATATATTCATCCGGACGGATCGTATTTGTCATCACCTGCATCGCACATGCCTTCTTTCGATTATTCTTCTGTCATTATAATCTACTCGATTTCATCGCGACAGAAACTGGTAGTTTATATATTGCCTATATATGTTCCCAACCAGGTGGAAATAATATATCTTCGGTCATCTTCTATCATCTTAAAATCAGCTATGGAATCATATTCGAATTCCCGGACCAGTTTCATGGACGAGAGTTCAAACAAAGCAGAGTCCGTCCCGCCCATAGAAATGAACGCATTTTTTTCACCTGGAGAAACCAGAACTTTCTGGATATATCTATATGCCTCTTCATCTTTAAACGGAAGCGGGATCCTTTCGATCTCCTGGAAATTCTTATCCGTAGCGACGATCTGTTTCTTGTCCGAAGTCAGGTAATAGTTCTTCTCTTTGCAGAAAGAAATGCCCATCAGATGATTCGGCGCAGGTCCCTGAAATTCCTGTATCACTTTATATGCGATGCTATCTTTATCGGCAGGAGTAACCATCGCTGCCGCACATTTATATCCGTGTCCCCGATCCACGATCTTATAGATATTCCGGCTGAAACGGTCATAATGGAGATAAGAAAACAAAGTATGTCCGTCTTTGTCTTTAAAACCTTCGTCCAACATACTGAAATGGTTCTCCGTATCCAGAAGCATCGTTCTGCCCCAATGATCCAGATCCAGAACATGCTTACTGTCATCTGTAAACGTCATGAGGTAGCCCTCACTCTCCGCCATCTTATTCCGGCAGATCTCTTCACCGGTTTCCATGGATAGAAGCGCCAGAAGCCCGCTGGTGTTCTTCGCCGCCACTAGCTTCCGGTCCGGCGAAACCGCAACATTAGAAACATAGCTGACTGTTTTAGTCTTAAGAACAGGCTTTAATGTCTCCAGATCATAAACATAGATACCATTTCTGCTATTACTCGTTGCAATCAGCTTCTCATCATCGGATATAAACAGATTCCACGACCAGCCGCTTATCTTCCTGTCTTTCGCCATTTTTTCTGCCCCTTACATGTCACACATAAGCCGATAAAACCCATCGCATACTCCCATCATCTCTTTTCAATCTGATGCGTTGCAGTTACTTACTCTCCGTCGGTTTTCCGTGACCATAGTAGATCTTTCTGGGGCCTAAGGCGCGAATCTTCTCTGCACTCGCCTTAAGGGCATTCTTATCACTATACAGGTGTCCGGTGGCAGGTGTGATCCAGTTATCGAGAGCATCTCCTACGATCAGGTCCGTTCCTTCCACATCCACACCTATAGATCCTTTGGTATGACCGGGAAATTCCAGTATCTTCGCGTTGATCCCATATTCGGACAGATCGTCTCCCTCTTTGATATGGATCACGTTTTCGGGTCTTTTTACCACGGTATTGCGCAGCACTTTCAGCGATACACCCAATACGGCTTTCCCGACGATCCCGTAGGATTTCATCGGCTGATTATCGAAGCTCTCGAAGAGATTCTCGTCTGCGGCATGATAGGCGACCGGTATCCCAAAGTGTTCTGAAAGCTTCGCTGCATTTTCCGCATGATCAAAATGCACATGCGTCAGTACGATAAGGCGCATGTTATACTTGCTGCATTCTTCCAGTACTTTTTCATAAGACTCCCCGCTGGCCGTATCCACGAGGATCGCATCTTTCCCTTCTGATACGATGTAGCAGTTATCCGTCTTACCTTTGATCCACTCTATCTTCATCCTGTTCCTTATCCTTCCACTTCAGCAATCAGTTCTCACAAAAGAGAGCCGGTTTCCTTAAACAACAACATGAAACGGCCCATTAGGATCCTATTCAGCATTGTCCATGGTGACAGGAGTGACCTTCATGGTGACCGCAGCCGTGCTCTCCACATTCATGCTCCCCATGATGCTCGTGATGGTCACACTTGGCATCCGGATCATAAGAAAGATTTCCATCCAACAGTGCTTTTACCACAGCATCGGTATCGCCGGAAACTCCGCCGTAAAGCTTGATTCCAGCCTCTTCAAGCGCCATCTGCGCGCCCATGCCGATCCCTCCGCAGATCAAGGTATCCACTTCCGCTGCCTTGAGAAAACCGGCCAGTGCGCCGTGGCCGCTTCCGTTGGTATTTACGACTTTAGCGTCTTTAATTGTCCCGTCCTCAATGTCATAGATCTTAAACTTTTCGGTATGACCGAAGTGCTGAAATACTTTTCCATCCTCATAGGTTACTGCGATTCTCATAACATTCATCCCTTTCTCATGAATATCAATCCGATACCGGCTGGTTACCCGGTATGTTCCGCCACGGATCTGAAGCTTCTTTCCGTCGATCAGCGCGGATGCGATCTTTCTTCGTGCGCTGTCATATATGGCTGTGACGGTCGTTCTTGCCACCTCCATCTGACTGGCGCATTCTTCCTGAGTCTTCCCATCGTAATCGATCAGACGGATCGTTTCCAATTCATCGAGACTCATCACGACCGCCTCCTCAGAAGAGGTCTCTTCAGGCGTAAACGTCCAGTAGTCCGGGTACCCGCCGATATTTCTGCATCTTGGCTTTCGTGGCATAGCGTCACCTCGTTTCCGACATATGTCATTTATTATCGTATGTCCATTTCCGACATATGTCAACATCAGGTTTCGCTCGATGCGTTATCATGCGCATTATTCTGCCTGATCGCAGTAGATCTGGATCGCTTTATCGAGAAAAGCACCTGTGCCTTTTCCGCCCCAGGAATCGATGTTCTCGGTAAATTCTCCTCCGCCGGAATACATCTTTCCAAGGCCACGCAGGATCTTGGGCGTGCAGGTGTACATGTTCTCTGTGATGAATCCCTGGATCTTCTTCACCATGTCCTGTGCTTCCTTCGATGCCGGATCTTTCTCCTTCATCTTTCCGGCTTCCTTAAACAGCAGCATGAAACGGTCCATCATGAGGTTCTCCTCTTCCTTCGTCCGGCTGCTAGACTTCTCCTGCATCTCCTTAAACTCCGGTGTGTTCCCGTACTGTTCTTTTGCCTTGCGGGAATACTCATCTAATTTACTTCTATCAAAGGCCTTAAAATCCATATGCCTCACTCCTACTTTCTTTATTCCAAGCGCGAAATTCATCAGGTTCTCGATGTGCTCCTTCTTAAGACGCAGAAGCTCGATCTGCTGATCCAGAGCCTTGTTTCTGTCAAAGTCGGGGCTATTCAGGATCGCCTGAATGTCCTTAAGCGGAAACTCCAATTCACGAAACAGTAAGATATGCTGAAGGCGTTCCAGATCCGTATCGTCATACAGTCTGTATCCCGCATCGGTGTATCCCGTCGGATGCAAAAGACCGATCTTATCGTAATACTGCAGAGTGCGTATACTCACTCCCGCGAGCTTACTTACTTCATGTACTGTCATCATGTGTTTCGTCCTCCACTTCGCTTGGTGCCTTAACTATAAACTATGACGTAACGTCAGAGTCAAGTGCTTTTTTCAAAGATGTATCATGAAGGTGTATCGCGCAAAGAAAAAAAAATCAGTCTCGTGCACTTTCGATTCTTGGTCTCC
>DFFH01000146.1 GCA_002368805.1 Mageeibacillus sp. UBA3781
ATATGCATTCGACAGTTTCGGACGGTACGGACCGGCCGGAGGAGATCATGGAAAAGGTAAGGGAAGCGGAGCTTTCCGTATTCTCTGTTTCTGATCACGACGCAATCAAGTGCAGCACCATCATCCCGAGCCTTCTGAAAAGCGGGGATCCGGAATTCATAACGGGTGTCGAGTTCTCCTGTAAAGATGAGGAAGGGAAATACCATATCCTGGGATACGGATATGATCCGGAGGCGGAATCTATCCGCAAGGTCGTCGAGACCGGCCACGGGTACCGCATGGATACCGTCAGAAGAAGACTGAAGTTTCTTGCAGAGAACTGGAACATCCGATTCCCGGAAAAAGAGGTCAGGAATCTTCTGGCACTGGATAATCCGGGGAAGCCTCATATCGGGAATCTCATGGTGAAGTGCGGATTTGCCTCTTCCAGAAAGCAGGCTTTTGAAGAATATATCAATAAGATCCCGAATGCAGATAAGTATGTCCATCCGAAGGAGGCGATACAGGGGATCTTAGGCGCAGGAGGCATCCCGGTGCTGGCACATCCTTTCTTCGGGAGCGGCAGCTCGCGTATACCGGTCGATAACCTAAGGAAAAGAGTTGAGCGTCTTTCGGGATACGGACTGCTGGGCATCGAAGCGTTTTATTCGGACTTTGATGATGACCAGATCCGGGAAGCGCTAAAGATCGCGCAGGATCTCCGGCTGTATGTAACAGCGGGCAGCGACTACCATGGCGGAAATAAGAAGATCCCGCTCGGAGAAACAGGGATGGAAAGATTCTTTGCCGGAAAAGAGATACGTGATGATCTTCCGGAAGTTTCCGGACTTGGAAGATTTCTTTCGGATGTCCGGAAGATCCGGGCATCCTGAAGGATAAAAGGAGAGAAAGAGCGATGAATTACAATTGCCTGATCATCGACGATGAGGTCGAACTTACGAAGATGACGAAAGAGTACTTCGAGATGTTCGGGGTGACCTGCGCGGTCGCATCCGACTCGGAATCGTGCCTTTCGTTTCTGAAAGAAAACACGGCCGACATCTTCCTTCTGGACATTAACCTCGGAAATGAAAGCGGCTTTGCCCTCTGTAAGACTCTCCGCGAGACATACGACACGCCGATCCTCTTTATCAGCGCACGCCAGAGTGATGACGACGTGCTCGTTGCGCTGAATATCGGCGGCGACGACTATATAAAGAAACCATATACATTATCTGTTCTCCTGGCAAAGGTGAAAGTGCAGCTCAAGCGGCTGGAGAGCATGCGTTCCGCCACTTCCGCAAAAGCACCGGAGACAAGTGCTTTTGCCATCGACGAGGCGACCATGAGCGCGATCGTCGAAGGAAGATCCATCCCGCTGAAAGCAAAGGAATTCCAGCTCCTTTCATGCCTTTATACGAACAGGAATACGATCGTGACGAAAGAAAAACTCTTCGCCGAAGTCTGGGGCGACTCGTTCTATACAGATGGAACTCTCAATGTGCACATAAGGAGACTTCGTGAAAAGATAGAAGAAGATCCGAACTCCCCGAAGTGGATCAAGACCATCTGGGGCACCGGCTATAAACTGGAGATCCCGTCATGAAGATACGTGTCATAGCTATCGCATATATCATCATACTGGTGCTGACCGGTGCTTTTCTATATAGAAAGATCGAGAAGCGGAAGGGGTATGAGATCGATATGCTCGATCTGAATACCCGCGCCTATAATATCACGCAGGAACTTTCCGCGGGAGGAGCTCCCGACGACCTGGAGTCCAGGTATAACTGCAGTATCGTACTTATCTCGGAGGATACCTATGATGCCGAGAATAATCTGTTCATCCGCGAAGGATATTCTGTTTTCGATTATAAAGAGGCAGATGCGATCTGCGGAAAGATCGCATTTGCAGCGAGAGAAGAAGAGTATGAAAGCAGAAGAAATAATGAGAAGATGATCCTTCTTCTGATCCTTTCCGGTGCGCTCCTTCTCGGGCTCGGGCTCCTCTTTGTCGTGTGGTATCTTTTCGTGCGTCCGTTCTCGGATCTGAAAGTGTTTGCAGAACATGTGTCGAAAGGAAATCTTGACGTACCTCTGAAGATGCGGAAACGGAACTACTTCGGAGCGTTTACCGAGTCATTTGACCGCATGAGAGAAGAACTGAAGAGGGCTTCCGACCGGGAAAACGAAGCGAACCGCAGTAAAAAAGAACTTGTCGCCGAGCTGTCCCACGACATTAAGACCCCGGTGGCGACGATCAAGGCGACCTGCGAAGTGATGGAAGTCAAGTATAAAGATCCGGATGTCCTGGAGAAAGTGGAGGTCATCAAGGCAAAAGCCAACTCCGTGGACCAGCTGATCGACAATATGTTTAAAGCGACCCTCGAGGATCTCGAGGAACTGAAGGTCGAACCTGCGGAAGAAAGCTCGAGGATCCTCTCGGACATGATATCCGAGCTCCGGTTCTATGGGACCGTCGAGACGAAAAATGAAGTTCCTGAGTGCCTGATCCTCGCGGATAAGCTCCGCCTCGAGCAGGTCATCGATAATATTGCCGGAAACTCCTTTAAGTATGCCGGAACGCCTCTGGAGATCGAGTTTTCCTCACAGGAAGGGGAAGTGCATGTTCTTTTCATGGATAGAGGACCCGGTGTGCCGGAGGAGGAGATCTCACTTCTGACATCAAAGTTCTACCGCGGCTCGGTATCCGCCGGGAAAGACGGATCCGGACTGGGGCTTTATCTGGCATCGGTCTTTATGGAACGAATGGGCGGCGGCCTCGAGGTAAGAAACAGAGACGGCGGCGGATTTGTCGTGGAGATCGTTCTTAAGAAAGTTTAACTTAGAATATGACTTTTGTCATACCCGAAAACCTGTCTTTTTTCACTTATTCTGTTGAAGAGAAATTGATATGCTGTTACCAGTGGAAGGCAGGAATGCCGTGAGAGTTCCTCCTAACAGCACCCTCCTTTCTGCCTTCCACGATAAACACATAAAAACGGAGAAGAAAAGAAATGGAAACGATTCTGAAGCTTACGGATCTGACGAAAAAGTACGGAAACAAAGTAGTCGTCGATAATCTCAATATCGAGATCCAGAAGGGCGAGATCTTCGGCCTTCTCGGACCGAACGGCGCAGGAAAATCCACCACGATGAACATGATCTGCAATATCGTGCGTCCGACTCTCGGTTCGGTCGAATTCATGGGAAAAGATTTCAGGAAGAATAAGAAGGACTTAAGCCGCCATCTCGGCTATATCCCGCAGGATCTGGCGATCCACGGAAGACTGAAGGCCTGGGAGAACGTCGAGCTCTTCACGTCTCTTTACGGTATCAAGGGAAAAGAACTGAAAGAGCGTATCGATGAGTCGCTCGAATATGTTGGACTTCTCGACCGTAGAAATGATTATGCCAAGACCTTCAGCGGCGGCATGAAGCGCCGTCTGAATATCGCCTGTGCCATCGGACATCACCCGGATCTTCTGATCTTCGACGAGCCGACGGTCGGTATCGACCCGCAGTCGAGAAACTTCATTCTGGAGAGGATCAAGAAGTCAAATAGAAACGGAGCAACGGTCATCTACACTTCCCACTATATGGAAGAAGTGGAAGCGATCTGCACCAGGATCGCCATCATGGATAACGGCAAGATCATCGCGACCGGAACATCCGAAGAATTAAAGAAACTGGTCGTTGAAGATACATCTTCCATCACGCTGGAGGAAGTATTCCTGACACTTACGGGAAAGAAACTGAGGGACATCTGATCATGATAAGGTATCTAATCAAAAACAATGCCAAGCTCATGGGCAGGAGCTGGGTCAATGTGCTATTGTTTGCTATCTGCCCGGTGATCGTGTCCGCTGTCCTGATCAGTGCTTTTTCCGAGCTGATGGAAAACTATAAAGAGCGCGGGGAGATGCGCTGCGGATATTCGATCGAATCAGGAAGCATCTGGGAGACCGCCGAAGAGGCGCTGAAGATCTCGGGCGAGCAGGCAGATATCGATTTTGTCCGTTTTGACGAGGAAGAACCCGAAGAGATGATCTCGAAAAACGAACTGTCGGGATTTGTGAAGTTTGAAAGCGGAAAATACAAGATCTACCGTGTGTCCGAAAAACCGACACAGGGAGCGGCGCTGGAATACTTCATGTCGGCCTTCTGTGATCATATGACCAATGCCGGGATCGATTCTGTTGACGACATCAAACTCAATATCGAGCATCCGGCTTTCCTTAAGGCTGTGGATTCAAAAGATTACTACGGGATCGTCTTCGTCCTCTACTACGCATGGTGCGCGATCATCTGTGCATCGGGTATTCTGACAAGTGAGAAGAAATACGGTATCCGAAGAAGATATGCAGTATCGGCACTTAACGATCTTCAGCTTTATCTGGGACGATTCGTGCCACTTGCGATCGTCGTCTTTTTCGGAACGATCGGCGCGGCGATCCTCAATGCGATCTGCTTTGGCACAAACTGGGGAAATATACTATACGCAGGTGGGCTGTTCCTCATCATGACGGCGGCAGCTTCCGCGCTGGGACTGATGTTCCAGAGCATCACGGATAACATGATCATCACGGTCATCCTGACCTTCTCGCTTGTATGGATCGCGGGATTCTTCGGAGGAAGTTTCGAGACTTACATGTTCTCGGACCGTCCGCAGATCCTTAAGGAGCTCTCGCCGATCTATCACTGCAATAGAGCAATGGTCGAGCAGGCAGCGTCCGGAAGGACAAACTATATTCCAAGCGCGATCCTTTACTGCGCCGCAATCGCCGTCGTATGTTCTTTGATCTCGGTCGCGGCGAACTCGATCAGAAGGAGGGGAAGAGCATGAGAACACTTATCACATCAAGTCTCAAATTATTACTTAGGAACAAGAGTTTCTGGTTCTTTCTGGTGATCGTTCCGATCCTTTCCACATTCGTTTTAAACCAGCATCAGATGAACTCGATTTCGCTGTCGAAGCAGGCGGAAAACCAAATTGCCGAACTTGGCAGCGCGGATGAAAAAGTCGCGTACTACAGCAGCCAGGGTGCATTTGTCGTAAAAGTCTATGACGCTTGCGGAAGTGAACTTTCCGAATACATGCTCCATAAACTGGCCGGGACAGGTGCTTTTTCCATCGTACGGGCCAAGGTGCCGGATATGGGCAAGGCCGACGCGGACGAGAAGATCAAGCACGACGGCGAATTCGACCGCATGGGCGCTGCGCTTTATATCGATAAAGACTTCGACCGCTTACTCGAGGAAGGAAAAGAAGACGAGGCACTGACCATCTATGTTCTTTCTGACGACGGACGTATCGAGATGTTCGAATATTCCGTGAAAAAAGAACTTGCCCTGATCAAAAAGACGGTCGCGGAATGGACGGCTCCGGAAGCAGTCAAACTTCTTAACCAGAAACTTGCAAGTGTTCCGGAAAAGGAGATCGTCAAGCTTTCGGGCGGATCCTCCAGAGCGCTTTCGC
The DNA here is from genome assembly GCA_002368805.1 of Mageeibacillus sp. UBA3781. Classification (GTDB taxonomy): domain Bacteria; phylum Bacillota; class Clostridia; order Saccharofermentanales; family Saccharofermentanaceae; genus Scatonaster. The sequence continues at coordinate 5,459 of DFFH01000146.1, forward strand.
AGGAGCAGGAAAACAGAAAGACCGCGATCGGATATGCGATAGCATTTATGACACTGGGATATGTATTCTGCGGGATATTTATCGCCCACACAGTCATCAAAGACGAGCATGACAAGGTGCTCATGAGACTTCACCTGACGGGCATGTCTTCGTTTAAGTACTTCGCATCGAAGTTCATCATCAGCGCGATCGCGAGCTTCCTGATGACGGTCGTTCTCGGAGTTTTCTCGTTAGTCATCGATGCGGAGAAATTCGGCATCGGAAGACCGAAGTTCCTGCTGATGATGTTCCTTCTGGGCCTGATCTTCAGCTCCATAAGCCTGGTGATCGGCGTCATCCTCGGCGACGTAATGAATGCAAATATTGCGGCTTTTGCGCTCTTCTCGCTGTCCTCGCTTCTGGCAGGAACCTTCTTCCCGATGGATGCGACTTCCAGTTTCATTAAGGCGCTCTCTTCACTGATGCCGCAGAAGTGGTTCCTGGACGCGACCGAGATGATCTTTGTCGGCGACAGAAAAGCATATCTGGTACTGCTTTGCGTCACGGCTTCCTATCTGATCCTGACACTGAGCCTGGGAGGTGTCGGAATCAAGGTTCGTAACGGCGAAGAGTGATCCTTCGTCTGCATCC
>DFFH01000088.1 GCA_002368805.1 Mageeibacillus sp. UBA3781
TCGCAGCGATCCTTTTCACCATTGCAGGCGGCGTGTGCCTCAGCCTCGTGCTCACAAAGGCCATGGAAAGCCTCGGCTTTATCTTCCTGACGATCGTCCTTCTGGTGGCGGGACTCTTCCTGGGATATCCCTTTATCCTTCGAGTGTTCAGCAAGATCTTCGAGAAGATCTTCACTAAAGCCAACTGCCCGGTAGCTGCTTTTTCCTGCGTACAGGCAAGAACAAAGAAAGCATCGGTCGGTATCTCCAGACTCTTCGTCATGGCAGTTACCATGGGCCTGACACTCTTCGTAATGTCCTACTCCTATATCTCCTTCGTGAATTCGAAGCCGGCCGAAGCGGACGTTGTTGTCAACGGACTGACCGAGCAGGGAAGCAAGTACAGCTACTTTAACGATATCGACGGAGTCACGGAAGTCGAGTTCTTCAACTTCAACTGGGGCGTGGACTGTGTCATCGGCGAAGATGATGTGAAAGAGTATGCGAGCGCTAACAGCAAGCGCATGAAAGAGATGTATCACAACGTCGTACTGATGGGTACACCCGGCAGCTTCAAGATCAATACCGCAATCACGGATCTTCCGGAAACGATCGCAGACGATGAAATCTACATGGACAAGTCAGTTGCGGAAAAACTCGGCTACAAAGTCGGCGATGAGATCCCGATGCTGATCGCGCCGAACCGCACAAAGTCTGTCAGCAGAACGATGAAACTTGGCGGTTACTGCGACACGATCCGATTCTCCGGCGGCTCGGCAGTATATGTAGTCAGCCTGAATACTTATAATGAGATCTTCGAGGATCATCCGGTACGTGCATATATCCGCACAACGGATCCGGAAGGAACGATCGCGACGATCAAGGAAGAATCTTTCAGCATGTTCGATACCTGCCAGACGATGGACGAGTATATGGAAGATATGAAGAACAGTAACGCCGGCATGAACACGATCCTTTACATGCTGATCGGCATGGGCGTACTGCTGACCTTCATCGCAGTTGTCAGCAACCAGATCATAGGCTTCTCCGGAAGAAGAAGAGAGTGCGCGGTGCTGGCCTCCACAGCGATGAACAGAGGCAAACTCAAGAAAGCATTCCTTGCAGAGAATTTCTTCTCCTGTATCCTGGCGATGGCAGTCGCGGTTCCTTTCTCCGCAGTGATCGCAGGACTCTTCAACAAAGCCATGGTCATGATCGAGATGAACTTTGATCTGTCGATCGACGTCCCGTCCACCATGATCTTCCTCGGAGCACTCTTCCTGCTGTTCCTGTCCACGGTCCTCATGCCGGTCAAGAACATCCGCAAGATGAAGATCGCCGAGCAGCTCAAGTACGAATAATAGATTAAGAAAAGATCCGCGAGGCGGGGGAGCGAGAAGGGTCCCCGCCGGGGCGGAGTAAGATGAGATGCGGGCGATTGGCCCGAAATACAGTGAGCGGGCGCCTTGCCCGAGAAAGAAAAGAGGTAACAACTATGGAAAACATGATCGAAGTAAGAAGCGTAAATAAGACATTTGGTAAGAAGGGCGGCGTAAAGACACAGGTCCTGAACGGCGCGGAACTGACAGTGCAGAAGGGTGAGTTTGTCTCCCTGATGGGAGCTTCCGGCTCCGGCAAAAGCACTCTCCTTTATCTCATCGGCGGTCTGGACCGTGATTTCAGCGGCGACATCCGTCTCTGCGGTAAGAGTATCAGCAAGATGAAGGAAAAAGAACTCAGCAAGATCCGCCTCGGCAAGATCGGCTTCATCTTCCAGTTCTATAATCTGGTGCAGAACCTGAACGTCGAGGATAACATCCTCCTGCCGTCCCTGGTAGCCGGCCGTTCCCGCGCTTCCTTGAAAAAAGAACTTGACGAGATCCTCGAGATCACCGGTCTTACCGAGAAGAGAAAGTTCATGCCCAGTAAGCTCTCCGGCGGCCAGCAGCAGCGTGTCGCGATCGCAAGAGCGATCATCAGCAATCCGGAGATCATTCTCGCAGACGAGGCGACAGGTAACCTCGACAGCAAGTCCGGCGCAGAAATCATGGAGCTCTTCCGCCGCATCAATCAGGAGAAGGGCATCACGATCCTTCAGGTCACCCACTCCCAGAAATGCGCGATGTACGGCACACGTACCGTCGTTCTCGAGAACGGCCGCACCGTCAATATGGATATGGATATGCACGTCAGCGGCGGAAATTCCGGCTCCGGTTATGGTTCCGGCTCCGGCGACGCAGCTTCTTCCATCAAGTCCATGCGCGAAAAGATCATGAATATGAATCTCGCCAGCGCCGGCGCCCGCAGCTGATCAGTCGCACAGAACTTCGCGAGCTCGGCTTTGCTCACTACAGGCGCATCGCGTGTGTGCTGCTCAGCTTTGCTCACTACAGGCGCATCGCGTGTGTGCTGCTCAGCTTTGTTTACTACAGGCGCACCGCGTGTGTGCTGCTCAGTTTTGTTCGCTACAGGCGAACCGCGTGAACCGCTTCGTTTATCAAGAAGTTGATCGCCCCATAATTTGCCGTTTCCTTGCGCCGCCCCCTCCGTAAAACGAATGGCGCGGGTAACGATATAAGAAAACTTCCCCATCGGAAAAGTGTTCTCACCCGACACCCAAGCCCGGTGGGGAAGCTGTTTTTCGCGAAAAGCACTTGCATCCTGTAGTTTTCCAGCAGATTTCTCGCAAAGACATCCTTTTTGGAAATCTATTGGAAAACTACTGCATAAAGATAGAAACCAGCATGGATTTCCAATATTTTTCTCGGAATGGCATGCGATTTGGAAATCTACTGGAAAACTAC
>DFFH01000040.1 GCA_002368805.1 Mageeibacillus sp. UBA3781
ATGAAGGAGGAAAAGCTATGAGAAATTATGAATATGTAAATGGCAGAAGAGTACATGAGAGAGGCTTCTTCGCAAGATGGGGCCACAGACTCGTCATACTGATGGCCATTATCGGAGCCTTTTATGTGGCAGTATTTATCTTCGGATGGGGGCGTTCTTCCAGCAAAGTGAAGAACGGCGGTTCGAGAGAGGCGATCATCGCAGAGGAAGAGAAGTTTCACGGCATCATCCTGACAAGAGATAATGTTATGGAGCAGCTTCAGGAGATCGCAGAGCTGATGACCTATTCCGAGGATTATGCGGGAACAGCTAATGTAGTCGATAATCTTCAGATCCCCTATACAGATTTCGATATCTGGGGCACACAGCATAAGATCCAGATCGTATATGCCGGAACAATCAAAGTCGGCTACGATCTCAATGAACTGAAGACTGTAGTCAATAATCAGAAGAAAGAGATCTACATCACCATCCCGCTCAAGCCAAGTGTCGTAGATAACAATCTCCCGCAGGAGAAAGTCACGATCATGCAGGATAACAATGTATTTAACCCGATCCGTGCTGACGAGGTGAATGTCCGCCTTACCGAGGTCAAGGCACAGCAGCTCGAGTCTGCTGAAAAGAATGGTATCTATGAGAAAGCAGAAGCACATCTCAAAGAGATCATCATCAAGACACTTGCCAAGGTGCACAGTGAGTATAAAGTGGTGTTCCTGAGCCCGCTGGAGCAGGCACCCGAAGAAAAACCGACAACGTCTGTAGCACAATAAGTTGCGGGACCTCCGATGCGGAAACGAGAGTTTCCCGTAATCACCCGCAGGGAAGACGGGCCGTCTCAGAATATGAGGCGGTCCTCTTTCTTTGTTGGATTTCACTATTTCTTATATAAGGCCGTGGTGCTATAATAGCGCGGGCGCGTGAAGATATTGCTTCTTTTCCGCGCAGGAACTGCCATCAGACGGACTTTAGATGTGAAGGGAGAAAGATGTGGATACCACAGTAGAAAAAAGAAAACATCCAATCGTGGAATTCTTTAAGAAAAACACTGTGGTGTGTATCGCCGCGATGCTCGCCGTCGTTACTTCTTTTTTCGTGCCGCCGGATAAAGAATATCTCCAATATTTTGACCTGCGTACACTGACCTGCCTTTTTCTTACACTCGCCGTCATCTGCGCACTGAAAGATATCCGTTTCTTCGGTATCGTGGCGCAGCGTATCGTCGTAACGACCGGAAATCTCCGGCTTCTTTGTCTGGCGCTGGTATATATCACTTTTATCGGATCGATGCTGATCGCCAATGACATGGCGCTGATCACGTTTCTGCCGCTCGGTTATTTTGCTCTTTCCGTCACGAAAAATGAGGAGAAGATGGCATATATCTTCATCCTTCAGAATATCTCCGCCAACCTGGGCGGTATGCTTACTCCCTTTGGCAATCCGCAGAATCTTTATCTGTATTCATACTTCAAGATCCCGACAGGGGAGTTCATGAAGATCATGTTCCCGCCGTTTCTTCTGGCGATCGCGATGCTGACGGCGGCGTGCTTCCTCCTGCCGAGAACACCTCTTGTCATTAAGGACGATTCCGGCCAGGGACTGAATAAGAAAAGAACAGCGCTGTATCTGCTGCTTTTTGCGTTTTCGCTCCTTATCGTATTCCGCCTGATCCCGTACTGGGTCGGCTTGGTCATCATCCCGCTGGTCCTTCTTTTTGCCGATAAAAAAGCATTCGCAGAGGTGGACTACGGGCTTCTCGCGACGTTTGCACTGTTTTTCGTATTCTCCGGGAATATGGCCAGGATCCCGGCGGTCCAGGACTTTGTGGGAAGTCTTCTCGGCAGATCTCCGCTTCTGGTGAGTATCGGATCCTGTCAGGTCATCAGTAATGTGCCGTCGGCCATACTGCTTTCGAGATTTACCGGTAACTATAAAGAACTCCTTCTCGGTGTGAATATCGGCGGAACGGGAACTCTTATCTCATCTCTGGCCAGCCTGATCACATTCAGCCACTTCCGGACGCTCCGCCCGGGGCACACGAAGAAGTACATCGGACTTTTCACGTTGATGAATATTATATTCCTGGTTGTAATGACGCTTTCCGCGTGGTTCTTCTTCCGTTAATCTGTTAAAATGGTGATTGGAGGTCTTTTCTATGAACAGCAGAGTGATCACAATCGGACGTGAATTCGGTTCCGGCGGACATGAGATCGGCATGAAACTTGCCGAGCGCCTGGGTGTGCCTTTTTACGACAGAGAGCTGATCACGATCTCCTCTGAAGAGGGCGGACTCGATCCGAAACTGATCGAAAGAAATGAAGAAGGTGCGCACCGCATCTCTGAAAAGGGAAGATCGCGCATGCCGTTTTTCTCGCTGTCTTATTCACCGGACTTCTCCGATGCGATCTATCTTCAGCAGTGTAAAGTCATTAAAGACCTCGCGGCAAAAGGACCCTGTGTGATCGTCGGCCGCTGTGCGGACTTTGTCCTGCGAAATGAAGGAAGCATCAATATCTTCATCGCGGCAAGCATGCCGTATAAGATCGCCCGTAAGCGACGGGTAGCCGTCGAGAAGAAAGATTATACTGACGAACAGATGGAGCGGTACATCAATGACATGAATACCGCAAGAGCGAATTACTATAACCATTACACGAACCAGAAGTGGGGCAACAGTTCCACATATCATCTGTGTGTACATTCGGATCTGGTGGACGTGGACGGAGCCGTGGAGACGATCCTGGCATATCTTAAGAATATAAAGTGAGGAATAAACATGAAAACGAAAGTATTTGTTGACGGAAGTGAAGGAACCACCGGCCTTAGGATCTTTGAGAGATTCCAGGGAAGAGACGATATCGAGCTTCTTAAGATCGATCCGGAACTGAGAAAAGACCCAAGCGAGAGAAAGAAACTGATCAATGCATCGGACATCACTTTCCTTTGCCTTCCGGATGTGGCGGCAAGAGAATCCGCAAGCCTTCTGGATCCGGACAATGACCATACGGTGATCATCGATACATCAACTGCACATAGAACAGAAGAGGGATGGGCATACGGATTCCCGGAGCTTTCCGAAAAACACAGGGAAGCGATCGCAAACGGCCGTCTTATCGCAGTCCCCGGCTGTTACGCGAGCGGATTTATCTCCCTGATCTATCCGATGGTCGAAGGCGGCATCATTTCGAAAGACTATCCGGTATCCAGCTTTGCCATCTCCGGCTACAGCGGCGCCGGCAAGAAGACCATCGCTGTATATGAGGATCCCGAGCGTCCTTCCGAGTTTTCTTCCGGAAGAGAATATGCACTTGCCCAGCAGCACAAGCATCTCAAGGAGATGAAGGCGATCACCGGTCTTACCAGACTGCCGCTCTTTTCTCCGATCATCGACGATTACTACAGCGGCATGGTCGTAACCTGCCAGTTCTATACAGATATGCTCAGTAAGAAGATGACCCCGTCCGAACTTCTTGCCTACTTCAGAGAGTTCTATAAGGGCCGGAAGTTCATCAAGGTGGCAGAAGATGACGATGAAACTGCGGCAAGTGGTTTTCTCGCAGGAAACTCTCTCTCCGGATGGGACGGCCTGAAGATCTATGTTACAGGTAATGAAGACCGCATCATCGTATCTTCGCAGTTCGACAACCTCGGAAAAGGTGCATCCGGCGCAGCGATCCAGTGCATGAATATCAGACTTGGTCTGGATGAAGCGAAGGGGCTGAATCTATAATGCCCGAAACTCTTAAATCTGCAAACGACAAGAGAAGAAAGTATATCCTTTATATCTGCCAGGCGGGTATTATCGCAGCTCTTTATGTTGCGCTTCTATATGTATTCGCACCGATCTCCTTCGGTGCGGTACAGGTCCGTGTGGCAGAAGCTCTCGTGATCCTTCCGGTCTTTACCCCGGCTGCGATCCCCGGTGTTACGATAGGGTGCCTTCTTGGAAACTTTCTTGGCGGCGGCATCCCGCTGGATATCGTGTTCGGCACACTGGCAACTTTGATAGGCGCAGTCTTTACCTATCTTCTTCGGAACAAGCACCCGCTTGCCGGAGCGATCCCTCCAATCGTATCCAATACCCTGATCGTGCCCTTTGTGATCAAGTTCGCGTATGGCGATTCTATGGCGTTTCCGCTGATCATGCTGGGTGTACTTGGCGGTGAGATCATCTCCATCGGTATTATCGGAGTGGTCTTCGCCATAGCTCTGAAAAAACGAAACGTCATCTTTCATGCTATGAAAAAGAAAGAGAGTTAACACTTCATTTTCCGGGCGAACGTCCGATCATTCACAATCACATACATGTTCTATTGAAAGCAAAGCGGGACACAAACTGTCCCGCTTTGTTTGTCACGCGATTATCAGTTTTCTTATACTGAACAAGGTTCGCGTCAAAATCCGATGCCGTTATGAAATCTATAACGAGCGGAGGAATTTTTATGTGTTTCAAAAATGATAAAAACGGGAGAGAAAAAGACGGGCAAGCGATTCCTGAGGAGTTGAACATGATTGCGAAGAATGAATTTGCCAGTTTTATACGCGAGAAAAGGCGCGAGTACAATGAATTGCATCATGAACAGCTGACCACTCGGAAGATGGCAATCATCCTCGGCCTCAATGAGAGTTCTTTTCCCAAGATCCTGAATAGAGAACGTCCGACCAAAAGAAGAGATCTTATCATCGCCATCGGGATCCTGCTGGAACTGTTTCCGGGAGAACTATCTGAAGCGCTGAGGCTGTATGGGATGCCGGAACTCGAGGATCCCAGAAAACTGTCTGGCGAAGATGTCGATCGTGACAGAGTTATCTCGAAGCTCCTCATCAGAAACAATTCACAGATATGCAGCTTCTCGATCGAAGAATGTAACAGAAGGCTGATAGAAAACGGGTTTGCTCCATTGGCGATCTGCGCAGAGAATCATAAAAACGGGACATAAACTGTCCCGTTTTGTTTGTGGGAGGAATAGAAATGAAACTATACTCGAATCAGGATAATAGACATAAAGGGGGAATCTTTATGGAAAAAAGAATAGTGAAACTGGTTTCCATTCTTCTGGCGGCCTTGTTGCTTCAGGGATGTCTCGAAACAAAAACATCTGACAAAAGTGAAAACGGCAAGCCGGAAAGCGAAACTGTGGAAAAGAGCACTGATACGGATAAAGAAGAGACAGAAAAAGAACCGGGCAAAGAGGAAAAAGAAACAAAAGCGGAATCAGAAGCGAGTGACTGCCTCTTACTTGTGAATGTCAACTATGAATCGAATATCCTTCTGGCCAAATACTCTATAGTTGTAAGACTCGATGGAGACGAGGTCGCGACCCTTAGTAACGGTAAAGAGTACTTCGGATCTTTTCAGGTGAAATCAGGTGAACATGAACTGACGTTTGAAAAGAACGGAGATAAGGACAACTGTAATTCGTATGTTTTTAATGTAGAGAATGACTGCTCGGTATTCTGCTCACTGAAATCGCATATGGATCATATCGAGATCACGGAGAAAAACGTGTCGGCAGAGGCAGTCTGTCCGGAGGGACAGCATCAGTGGGAAGATGCTACCTGCCTGAGTCCGAAGAGATGTAAGGTGTGCGGCACGACAGAAGGAGAAAAGGCGGATCATACCCCCGGGACATGGCAGAAAACAAAAGAGCCGACCTGTACTGAAGAGGGTGAAGAAAGCTGTGTCTGCTCGGTATGCGGAGAGACGGTCACCAGAAAGGTGGATAAGATCCCGCATAATGTTGAGCATTGGGATGTTGTAAAAGAACCGACTTGTACAGAAGAAGGAGAGGAGAAAGGGGTCTGCACGATATGCGGCCAGGAAACGACCCGACCGGTAGAGAAGATCCCGCATGATCTGCAGGATTGGTCCGTCGAGAAAGAAGCGGCTTTTTCGGAGAGCGGAGTGCGAGTCAGAAAGTGTAAGAAGTGCGGAGAAGTCGTCGAGACGGAAGAGTACGATCTTACAGAGGAAGAACGGCTGAAATGGCTGAAGAAAAACTGCGAGAGCGGTCTTTACGATGCCATCTCACGAGACCCGGATATGTATAAAGGAAAGTATGTCAAGTTCAGTGGTACTGTTGTCCAGGTCTGCTCGGAAGCAAGCGGAGCGAATGACTGCTCTGAGTATCGTATCGCAACAAAGAACGGATATGATAAAGTTATCTTTGTATTAATTGATAACTACGGGAAGTCGAGGATCCTCGAGGATGATAAAATCACGGTGTATGGAAGATGTAGTGGACTTTATTCGTATAAGACAGTATTGGGTGCTAAGGTTACGATCCCGCTGATCGATGTCGTTTACTACGAATAGTCGAAAATTCGCGCATTGCTTGACTTTTAGAAGGGGCAAGCGTACAATTTCTCCATGCAATGAAGGTGCGTAAGTAGTTTTGGCTTAGAACCTGTGAGAAGAGATTCGTGTCACCGGCTGAGAGCACGATCACAGAGAGCGCAGAATGAATTTCAACACCGGAGCTTCTGACGAGGGCGTGAAATACCGTAAGTAAGCAGATGCAGGCGCAGCATTAAAGGCGCACTAATGAGAGCAGGACTTCGAAGGACAAGTGCTTTTGCCGACGAAGACTGAACATGGGTGGTACCGCGAAGGTGCACGGAAATCGTGAATTCGTCCCATGACAATGGAAACGTTGTCATGGGATTTTTGTATGCCTAAGGCAAAAAGAACAGGAGGAAAACATGGCGGAACTTGGTGAATTGAAAGAGAAGCTTTCAGAAATCAGATCGAAGATCGAGAGCGATCTTCAGGGTATTTCCAGTTCAAAGGGTGTCTATGAGTACAAAAAGAGTGTCATGGATGCCAAAGAAGGAAAGATCGGATCTCTCATGAAAGAGATGGGTAAGATCCCGAAGGAGCTCAAGGCCGATTACGGTAAGATGGTCAATGAGATCAAGAACTGGGCACAGGGGAGATTTGACGAGATGGACGAGAAGTTCAAGGCGCAGGAGAGAAAAGCGCGCTACGAAAAGGAAACCATCGATGTTACACTTCCCGAGAAGAAGCACAAACAAGGCAAGCTCCATCCGAATACACAGGTAAAAAATCAGATCGTTGATATCTTCGGTTCCATGGGTTTCTCCATCTACGAAGGTAACGAGATCGAGACGGACTACTATAACTTCACCGCGCTGAATATCCCGCAGGATCACCCTGCACGAGATATGCAGGATACGTTCTATTTAAGCCCGGAGTTCCTCTTAAGAACGCAGACGTCTGCAGGTCAGATCCATGTTATGGAGAATCAGAAGCCGCCGATCAAGATCATCTCTCCCGGTAAGGTATTCCGTTCCGACGATGATGCGACGCATTCTCCGATGTTCACACAGATGGAAGGCCTCGTTGTGGATAAGGGCATCACACTCTGCGACCTGCAGGGCATGCTCGATGAATTCGTAAAGAAGATCTTCGATGAGGAGACGAGAACACGTCTCCGTCCTTCGTACTTCCCGTTCACGGAGCCGTCGGTAGAAGTTGACGTCAGCTGCTTCCAGTGCCACGGCAAGGGCTGCAAGCTCTGCAAGGGCACAGGATGGATCGAGGTCCTCGGAGCCGGTGTCGTCAATAAGAAAGTACTCGAAGGCTGCGGTATCGACAGTAATGTATATTCCGGCCTTGCTTTCGGTATCGGTATCGACCGTATCGCGATGCTCAAGTACGGCATCAACAACATCAAGCTGCTGTTCGAATCGGATCTCAGAGTGCTGGATCAGATCGATGACTGATAAGGAGGAGAGCATATGTTAGTACCACTTAGCTGGTTAAAAGATTATGTAGATATAAATGTTACCCCGGATGAACTGGAGGAGAAGCTCTTTTCCTGTGGTTTCGAGGTAGAGGAGAAGTATGAGGTCGGACACGACATCAGTAATGTTGTTGTCGGACTGGTAAAGACTTGTGATGCGATCGAGGGAACACACCTCCATCTTTGTCAGGTGGATGCAGGATCCCACGGCACACTTCAGATCTGCTGCGGCGCGGATAATGTTGCCGCCGGCGGCAAGTACCCGCTCGCTCTGATCGGCGCGCAGGTGTATGCGACCGCAAAAGACCACGTTACCGTCGAAGGCGTAATGACGATCGGTCAGGGTAAACTTCGAGGATATGATTCCTATGGTATGCTCTGCTCCGGTGTCGAGATCGGTGTCACCGAGGATATGTTCCCGGGTGCCGGTTATAACGGACTTCTGGTCCTGCCGGAAGATGCTGAGCCGGGTGCGGATGTAAAGCCGATCCTGGGTCTCGATGACTATATCTTCGATATCTCTATCACGGCAAACCGTCCGGACTGCCAGAGCATCTTCGGTATTGCACGTGAGGTTGCTGCTGTTCTCGGCCAGCCGCTCAAAGAGCCTGCACTCGACTATACCGAGTCCGATGTGGAGATCCCGTTCAATATCCGCGTATCTGCTCCGGATCTGTGCCCGAGATATATCGGTCACTATGTTTCTGATGTCAAGATCGCTGAATCTCCTGCCTGGATGAAGCGCCGTCTGGCTCTCGTCGGATGCTCGGCGATCTCCAATGTCGTCGATATTACGAACTATGTCCTTAAGGAACTCGGCCAGCCGATGCATGCTTTCGATTTCTCGTATCTCGAAGGCGGCGAGATCCACGTCCGCCGTGCAGAAGAAGGAGAAAAGATCGTTACCCTCGATGAGAAAGAGTTCGCACTGACCACAGAAAACCTCGTTATCTGTGACGGCAAGAAGCCGGTCGCACTTGCGGGTATCATGGGCGGTCTGAATTCCGAGATCCTGGATTCCACATCCGCGGTAATGTTCGAGGCAGCGAAGTTCGCTCATGACAACATCCGTAAGAGCTCTAAGGCTCTGGGTCAGGTTTCCGACTCCAGCATGCGCTTCTCAAAGGGCGTCGATGAATATACAACTGTAATGGCGATGAAGCGTGCACTGCACCTGATCGAAGAACTTGGCTGCGGTAAAGTCAGCGCTACAAAGTTCGATATCAACACCGGAAACTCTGTGGAGCCGAAGGAACTGAAAGTCAGCGTCAAGCAGGTCAATGGTGTGCTGGGTATTACAGTACCGGACGAGGATATTGTACGTATCCTTACAAACCTTAACTTCGCACCGAAACTCGAAGGAGATGAGCTGACGATCCAGATCCCGGGCTATCGTGTCGATATGGAGTCCTATCAGGATGTTGCGGAAGAAGTCATCCGTATGTATGGCTATGAGCACATCACACCGACCTTCATCCCGACTGCGGAAGTTACATCCGGCGGATATAACCTCAAGCAGAGATCTGAACTGAAGATCAAGCGAGCACTCTGTGCGGCGGGTGCTTTTGAAGGAGTACATTATTCCTTCTTCTCGCCATCCGATCTGGATCTGCTGAAGCTTCCGGAGGACGCTCCGGAGCGTACCGCAATCAAGATCTTAAACCCGATCAACATCGATCTTTCTCTCATGAGAACGACGCTGGCGCCGCAGATGCTGGCCGCCATTGCCAGAAACCAGAAGAGAGGCATCCTTTCCGGATGTGTCTATGAGATGGGCAACAAGTTCCTGCCGAAGAGCCTGCCGCTCACGGAGTATCCGGATGAGCGCGAGACGATCTGCATCGGTATGTGGGGCGAAAAGGAAGACTTCTTCTCCCTTAAGGGCATCGTGGCAGTCATTGCGGATGCGCTGGATGTGAAGTTCGATTATGAGCGCGATGAGAAGACATTCCTCCATCCGGGAAGAACAGCGAAAGTCCTCTGTGACGGGGAATGCGTCGGATATCTCGGACAGGTGCTCTATGAGATCTGCGACGATATGGATATGAGAGTTCCGGCGTACGTTGCCGAGATCGACCTGAAGGCTCTTAGCAAGTACTACGGAAAGGACAGAAAGTTCATCCCGCTTCCGAAGTTCCAGGAAGAGAAGCGTGACTTCTGCTTCGTCATGGACAAGAAGATCACCTGTGCAATGGTAGAAAAGGAGATCGAAGCTTCCTGTGAGTACATCACAAAGATCGAGCTCTTCGATATCTATGAGGGTGCTCAGCTCGGAAACAAAAAGAGTCTGGCATTCAGTGTGGTCTTCACACCGAAGGATGAGGAGTTCAAGCCGGAGGTCATCGATGGATTTGTAAATACGATCCTCGAGAACCTGAAGGCGAAGTACGATATCACACTTCGTTCGTAAGTGCTTTTGCAGTTGAATAAGCTGAGAATAGAGGGGGCTCCTGGCGGAGCCCCTTTCTGTCGCGTATTCGACAATTTGTTTTACACAGGGACCTCAAATGTCGAATAAAATGTCGAATAGGGTCAGCGCTTGTATTTTTCAGGGTATAAAGATAAAATTTAATATAGATTTATGAGAGTGGATACGAGAAACTCTCTATAGAGATCAAGGCTGATTCTCATGAGAAGATGGATCTAAGCCTTAATGAAGAATGGTATGTTCAGTTAACTTTATAAGATAAAGGAGGATTATTTATGAATTGTTTAAAGTGTGGGAATCCTGTCCGTGATGGCGACCTTTTCTGCATGAACTGCGGGAATAAGCTCGATGCAATCCCGGAAGCTCCGATCGCGGAGGCATCTGTTGCACCAGAGATCCCTGTAGCGCCAGTGGCGGAAGCTCCGGTTGCCCCGATCGCACCGGAAGCTCCGGTTGCCCCGATCGCACCGGAAGTCCCGGTTGCTGAAGTACCGGCTGTACCGGAAGTCCCTGCAATGCCAGAAGTTCCAGCAGTACCGGAAGTTCCAGCAGTACCGGAAGTTCCCGCTGTACCGGAAGCGCCTGTGGCTCCGATGGAAGACAGATTTCCTGAACCGCCGCCGTTTAATCCGGGTTCCTCGGAAGTAGCGGGAGTACCTGCAGAACCTGTTGCAGATGTTCCTGCGGAATATATGGCTCCTATGGCAGCACCGGTACCGGTCGATGGAACACCGTCCACGCCCGTTTCGGGAGACACTTCTTACGCAGCTCCATTCGCCGATGCGTCGGTTCCGGAAGCAGCTCCGCAGCCTGAGACAAAGACAGACCTCGAGAATATGTTTACGAGAAAATCCTGGAAGGATGAAGGCACGAATAATGGCGGTATCGTAAATAGAGGACCGGTCAATCGCTGATAGTATTGAACGAAGAATTCCAAAGGAGAATAACTATGGGTTTATTTGACAGTTTACAGAATGGTATTGCAGGAGCTCAGAGCGCAGCAGCTAATGCATCCGGTGCGCTTCCGAAGAAAACAGTGGTTTTCCAGGAGATGCCGGAAACACTTGAGCAGATGAAAGCACTTCCGGAGGCTTCCATGAAGGATCCTCTCGATGTCGCAGCGCTCACGGTCGCGGCTCTTTGTGTGTATCCGTTTAATAAGGATGAGAGCATCCGTATGCTGAACTTCCTGAAAGGACCGCAGCCGCTGTCCCCCTATGAACTCTCTTTTATCGCGGACCGTTTCAGAGATTCGGACTATATCCCGAGATCTTATCTCAATGGTGCGACACCGCAAAATAACTATATGCCGCAGCGTCCGTATTCTGTAACAGTATATGAACTGGCACACAGCAGAGATAATATCAACGAAGGATATCTGACCGTGAACCTTAATTCCGGAGGAGCGGACAGCCCGAGACAGATCAAGCTCCGTACAAAGCCTTCCACCGGTGAGTGGTTCCTGTGGGAACAGTTCATCCTCGTCGGTATCCGTGTACCGGATGCGGCAAATCCGTGGGCATAATGGAAGTTCTGGATTGAAGTAATAGAAGGACCGCCGGTTTTCTGCCGGTGGTCCTCTTTTTTGCAAAATCAGAGTATTTTTCCACAAGATCTGAGTTCTTTTGGAAGGATGGAAAATGCTATACTCAATATATGAATCACCTCAAGGAGGCACCTTATGGCATATAGTAGAATATCTGATGCAAATGAGATCACGGCCCGTTATATGGACAGCATCCTGATCAAGGAAAGCCTGATCGATTCTGTGGTTACGGATACATCCACGGAGCTCTTCGGAGAAACCTTCGCAAGTCCCGTTATGACGCCGGCTTTTTCGCATCTGATGCAGTTTAAGGGAAGAGAACTGACCGGGCTCGAGGAGTACTCCCTCGCGGCAAAGAATATGAATATCCTGAATTTTGTCGGTATGATGGAAAATGACCTTTTTCAAAAGATCGCTAATACCGGAGCAAAGACCGTTCGTATCGTAAAACCGTATGCGGATAACGGTAAGGTCAGAGACCAGATGCAGTTTGCCGAAGAGGCGGGTGCTTTTGGAATAGGAATGGATATCGACCACATCTTCGGAAATGAGGGCCTGGATGTTGTTATCGGAGAGAAGATGGCAGTGCAGACATCGGATATGATCCGCTCATATATCGAATCTACGAAACTTCCTTTCTTTATCAAGGGTGTCCTGAGTGCCGAAGAGGCGGTAAAGTGTGCGGACCTTGGTGCGAAAGCGATCATCGTCAGCCATCACCATGGACGGCTTCCTTATGCAGTTCCGCCGATGATGGTGCTTCCGGAGATCAAGGAGGCACTCGAAGGAAGAGATGTGAAGATCATCGTGGACTGCGGCATCAGCTCGGGCGCGGATGTGTATAAGTGCCTGGCGCTAGGCGCAGATGCAGCAGCCGTCGGAAGATCCATGCTTCCATCTCTGGAAGAAGGCGGGATCGAGGGGATGACGAAGTTCCTTACCGGTATCCATAATGAACTCCGTTTCATCATGAGCTGCACGGGATTTGCTCATGTCCGTGATATCGACGGCAGATTCCTCGTAAAGACAGCATTCTGATGTGGGATATTCAGTAAAGAAAGAAGAGAGAAACTTAATGTATAAATATGCCTTTTTCGATCTGGACGGAACACTGACGCAGTCGGAGTTCGGGATCATGAATTCGATCCTTTATGCGCTTCAGAAGATGAACTATAAGGTGGAGGATAAGGAGAGTATCAAGTGCTTTATCGGACCGCCGCTGGTACAGTCTTTTATGGAGTTCTGCAGGATGTCCGAAGAAGATGCCAAGCAGGCGACAGCTTACTACCGTGAGCACTATAACGGGGGAGAGATGTATAATGCCCCGCTCTATGAAGGGATCGAAGAGATGCTCCGGGAACTTCATGAAAACGGGACCAAGCTCTATGTCGTGACCTCCAAGCCGACCTTCTTTGCGCAGAGGATCGTCGAGCACTTCGATATCCTGAAATACTTCGTGAAGGTCATCGGACCGGAATTAAAGGATATAAACTACACCAAGGAAGAACTGATCCGGCAGGCGATGTGTGATATTTCTCCGGAGGATCCGGATGCGATCCGAAGTTCCTGCGTCATGGTCGGTGACAGACTATATGACATCGAAGGAGCCGTGAAGAATCAGATCGATTCCATTGGTGTTCTTTATGGTTACGGTTCTGAAAAAGAACTGGTAGATGCCGGTGCCTCGTTTATCGCTAGAGATGCCAAAGAGGTGGGAGCAATCATACGATCTGCAGAAGATAGAACTTGAGATAGTCGGTCTCGGGAATCGCCATGGCAACAGGGTGATCCGGGGCCGCTCTTCTTTCTTCGATCAGACGAAGGGTGACGCCGGCATCTCTTGCTGCTTCGAGAAGCATCTTTCTAAAGAGCTCGTTCGGCATGAAGTGCGAGCAGGAGCAGGTCGCGAGGTACCCGCCTCTAGGCAGCATCTTCATGGCTCTGTAATTGATCTCCTTATAGCCGCGCTTGGCATTGTCTGTGGTCTTGCGGCTCTTGGTAAAGGCCGGCGGATCGAGAATGATGAAGTTATAATCTGCGTGTTCTTTCTCGAGCTTCGGCAGGAGTTCGAAGACATCTGCGCAAATAAAGTCCATCCGGTCGGAAAGACCGTTGATCTTCGCGTTCTCAGAAGCGGTATCCACGGCGAACTGGGATACATCTACGGCGGTAACATGCGCTGCTCCGCCTTTCGCCGCATTCATGGCAAAAGAACCTGTATGGGTAAAACAGTCTAAGACCTTCATGCCGCGGGCAAGCTTGCTTACCGCAAGACGGTTGTACTTCTGGTCGAGGAAGAAACCTGTTTTCTGGCCGTTTTCGACATCCACCGTGTATTTGATCCCGTTTTCGGTGATCTCCACGCGGGGAGAAGAAGGGGTGCCGATGAAATCTCCCCGGTACCAGCCCTTTTCAAGTGGAAGACCTTCCTTCTCCCGAAGGACGGCTTCATTTCTTTCGAAGATGCCACGGACGGTAACTCCGTCTTTTTTCAGCTCTTCAACCAATGCGCGGTAGATGATGTCCTTGACCTGTTCGGTGCCAAAGGATAGAACTTCCGTGCTGAGGATATCCTCGTAGCGGTCCACAGTAAGGCCCGGGATGCCGTCTGCTTCGCCGAAGATCAGGCGGCAGCAGGCATAGTCATCCTGCATGACGGTCCGTCTCATATCCAGCGCATATTTGACGCGGCGCTGCCAGAAACTATCGCCGAAGGATTCATTCGCATTATCGGAAAGAATGCGGATGCGGATCTTGCTGTTTAAGCTAAGAAAGCCCGTGCCGAGATAACGGCCTTTCGCTGAAAGAACGTCCGTTAGAGCACCGTTTGGTGTATCGGTTCCTTCCGGGAAGATGCCGTCTTTTACTTTCTTTTCGCAAAAGGAGGTGATCTCGGTATCATAGACCCACGGATGGCCGCGCTTAATGGCGGCCTCCGCTTTCTCGGTCACAACAGCTTTGGGAAAATTTCTATCCTGCTTCATGCTTACTCCAGGACTGTCTTCAGTTCATCAAGGAAGACCTTGGAAGTGGCATCGGAAGGAAGCTTCAGATCGCCTCTCGGAGATACATCGACAGATCCGACCTTCGGGCCGTCCGGCAGGCAGGAACGCTTGAACTGCTGAGAGATAAAGCGTTTTAAGAAGTTTTCTTCCCACTTATAGATCGTGGCATCGTCGTATTCGCCGGCAAAAGCCACCTTCGCCAGACGGTAGATCTTCGAAGGAGCAAATCCCAGACGTACGAAGTAGTACAGGAAGAAGTCGTGAAGCTCATAAGGTCCTACGAGATCCTCCGTCTTCTGGGAGATGGTGCCGTCTGCTGTCGGGGGCAGAAGCTCCGGAGATACCGGGGTCGCAAGAATGTCGCGAAGGACAGATGCGAGCTGCGGCTGTGTATCATTGACACGGTCTGCCTCATATGCAACGATGTGGCGGATCAGGGTCTTCGGAACAGATCCGTTTACTGCATACATGGACATGTGGTCGCCGTTATATGTAGCCCAGCCGAGTGCAAGCTCACTGAGGTCACCGGTTCCGACGACAAAGGAACCTTCGTCGTTGCCAAGATCCATGAGAAGCTGGGTCCTCTCTCTGGCCTGGGCATTCTCATAGGCAACATTGTGGTTTTCCGGATCATGTCCGATATCCTTGAAGTGCGAGAGAACGGAATCCTTGATGGAGATCTCGTCGATCTTCGCACCATAGGCCTTCGCCAGCTCGATGGAATTGTTCTTCGTTCTGGATGTCGTGCCGAAGCAGGGCATCGTTACGGCATGGATATCTGTCTTCGGAAGGCCCATGATATCAAAAGCACGGGCACATACCAGGAAGGCCAGTGTGGAGTCAAGTCCGCCGGAAAGACCGAGGATGACTTTCTTGCTGTTGATATGGGTCATACGGGTAACAAGTCCCATCGCCTGGATCGTGAGGATCTGCTCGCAGCGGCGGGCGATCTCTTCCTTATCTTCCGGTGCAAACGGGTTCTTGCCGACTTTACGGATCAGGTCGAGATTTTCATTCAGATCCATCGGGAAGGTGATGAAATCGAAGTCAGACTCGGAAGAGGAATTGGCAAAATCCGTCCTCCAGGAGTCGTCTCTTAATCTCTCGGAAGCCAGGAGCTTAAGGTCGATATCCGTATAGATCGCGCCTTCTTTAAAAGCACTGCTTCTTGAGAGTTCTCTGCCGTTTTCGAAGATGAAATTTGTTCCTGCAAAGACGAGGTCTGTGGTGGACTCACCGAATCCGGCATTGGCATAGATATATGCGGCATGAAGCTTGCGGCTCTGTGCACACAGGAGCTGTGCTGTTTTCTCATCAGAACTGATGGTATAAGGACGACTCGAAAGTGTCGCGATGATATGACATCCGGAAAGTGCGGCATCGACATCGTCAGAGATCGGTGCGCGAAGATCCTCGTCAAACATTACGGAGAAGGAGAACAGGTCGTTCTCGCAGAAATAAAGAGGCTGCCCGAAGGAGATCTCGTCGTCGAAGTGCTCGTCGTAGAAGGAGCCGTTGATCTCGTAAGGAGAGAAGTAACGGGACTGTTCTTCGGTAAGGGTGAGCTTGACATTACATCCGAGGATCACACCTTCGTGGATCACGACTGCAAGATCCAGAAGTTTTCCTTCAATATAAGCGGGAAGACCGATGATAAAGACGCATCCGGCATCGGATGTCTCCTCTGCGATGCGGTACAGTGCTTCCCAGGCTTTTTCTACAAATGCTTCCTGACGGAACAGGTCTCCGCAGGTGCATCCGGTGACGCACAGCTCCGGGAATACCAGAAGGGCGCAATCTTTATCTGCACTGTTTACACAGGAGATGATCGCCTCTGCATTGGCGTCAATGTCTGCTACTCGGATCTTCGGTGTGGCTGCTGCTACTCGTAAAAAACCATCTTTCATAATTGATCCTCCTCTTTTTGCGATACGCTGGATGGGGTAAGAATATCGCCGGCTGCCGGCGGTGTGTTATCTTCTACTGCCGGAGCATCCTGCGGTTCAGAAGGGATCGCCGTTGATCCTTCAGAGACACTCTCTTCCTGAGCATCTTCTGCTTTATTATATACCTGATCGACAAGTTCGTTAAAGTGGTGATAATACATATCCTGGTTTTCCGGAACAAAACCATACAGTGCTTTTGACTGAGAAGCGAGGACAGACTTGCAGAGGACCTCGGCAGAAGTCGCGTCCTTGAGCGAGAACTTCACACAATCGTGGTTTCTGGTGTAGAAGAAGGAGTAGAAGATCGCCTGACTGCCGCTTGAAACAGCGGAAATACTGGGATACATCCAGATCACATCTTTGATATTCAGAATGGTCGGGGTGCCGGTCGCCTGGACTACATGATCGTTGCTGACGTAGATATTGGACACATTGAAAACAGGGTTTGCAAATTCTTCGTCCAGATCCTTCAGTGTCATGTTTTCTTTGGCAAGACGGTTTTTCAGAGGCTTGAGATATCCTTTCGTAAATGCGGTAACGGCGGTCGCGATCGCGCCTCCGAAGATAACGAGAATAATGAGGATGAAGGCTCCGGTCTCGCTAAGAAGGATCTTCTCCACAGGATAGAAGACAAACTCGGTACTGCATACCTTATCTCTTGCGGACTGCGGAAGTCCGACGTAATCCATGTACTCGTAGCAGAATCGGTAAGTGGTGGAATCGACCTCATCGAGGAAACCTCTGCAGTTAATGGATTCGGTCAGTACAGAATCATCTCCTGACTCCATATACTCATATGTCTGATCGATGATCGCATTTGCTTTTTCTTCGTATTTGTTCGGGATGAAAACGATCAGAAAATAGCTTTCGCCATCATCGTTTTCGGCCGGCGCGAGATAGAAACCGCCGTCGTCATTGGTTCCGAAACAGTCATAGAGATAGTAAAGTTTTCCCTGATAGAATTTTCCTTCCCTGTAATTGTCGCAGGAAGTGGAAAAAACATTCTTATTCGCCAGAAAATACCTGGTAGTCTTCGGGATCTGGATGATAGCAAGGACGACTCCGATGAGAAAGATAACCAGTGCAATCAATAAACGTGTGCGTATGTTCTGTCGTGTGATCTTCTTTACGATGGAAAATTTGCTCATATTTGACCTCTTTTCAGTGCGAACTGTCCTTCCTTGAGAAAAGAACGCATTAAGTATATCATAATATACTGGAATTGAATTAAAAGACAGGAGCGGTATAAAGATATGGACAACCGTGTGAATCTTCTGAATATGACAGATAGTGCTTCTCCCGCTTCGACGGCAAAAGCACCGCAAGGAGGACTCCCGCCGTTTTCGGTAAAAGAGATCCGCTCTTTCCGTCACAAAGCGGAAATGCCGATCTATATCACTATGGTCGTTCTGAATATCCTGATGTTCGTGTTCGGAATCATCGTCTGCATCCTCGCATTCAGTAATGAAGGACCGCTGACCAACTCGGCCGGTGATTTTGTAAAAGAGGAGATCCTCGGGATCAATCGCTTCGTCGAGATCCATCAGCAGCTTCTGGTGACGCTGATCGGCCTTCCGTTCATTCTTCTGATAGCCGCATATCTGTACTATGCGCAGTATCGGGCAAATTCCATAAGGATCACGGAGAAGAATTTCCCGGAGATCTATGCGGTCGTCGAGGAGTATTCCCGGCGCCTCGGCATGAAGAAGACTCCGAAAGTCTATCTGACGCAGGAGAACGGTCTTTTAAATGCATTTTCGACATTTATCCTGAGAAGACAGTATGTGGTCCTTCTGGCGGACCTCTTTGAAGTGGCATATCTGGAACATCACGATCTGGAGAGCATCAAGTTCATCATCGCGCATGAGATGAGCCATATCCGCCTCCGTCACGCGACATTCTTATATCAGCTGAGTATTCTTTTTGCGAACTATATACCGATCATGTCTTCTGCACTTTCCCGTGCCAGAGAATACAGCTGTGACCGTGTGGCACAGCATCTGGTCGGAGTCAGCGGAGTCGAGCCGATGCTCGCACTGATCGTCGGCAAGCACCTGTATAAGAAGGTCGATGTCGAGGACTATGTCACGCACTGCCATGAGACACGCGGCTTTTTCGTCTTCGTTCTGAATCTTATGAGCAGTCATCCGATCATGCCGAAGAGAATCCAGGCACTTCTGAAGGAATCCGGAAGCGGAAGACTCTTTTTCTGAGGGTAAAGCCGGATAACGGAACAACCATTCATGCAATTTGGACAAAATCATCTTGCAAAAATCGAAGGTTGAAATGAAAAAGTAGAAAAAACGTTTTTGCCGTTGACAAGCGCTCCCGAAACCTTTTTACTATATATGCGCACAAAGACGTGCAGCTTACTATTTTGCAAGCAGGAGGAACAAAACATGAAAAATATCGCGCTGAGTAACAAGAGCAATCTTCTTGAACAGGATCCGTACCAGTACACACTGCAGGATGTCGAGAAGCCGGAGCTTTTCCGTGAACTGTTCCCGTATGCCGAAGTCCCGAAGATCGCTTATAACTATAGAAAAGTTCCGATGAATATGCCGGAAAAGATCTATATCACAGATACCACATTCCGTGACGGACAGCAGTCCCGTGCACCTTATACCACCCAGCAGATGGTGGAGATCTATAAGATGCTGCACCGCCTTGGCGGTCCGAAGGGCATCATCCGTCAGACGGAGTTCTTCGTTTATTCCCATAAGGACAGAGAAGCGCTCGAGCAGTGCATGGCTCTCGGATATAAGTTCCCGGAGATCACGACATGGATCCGTGCGACTAAGTCTGACTTCGCGCTCGTTCGCAATATCGGCATCAAGGAAACAGGTATCCTAGTTTCCTGCTCTGACTACCACATCTTCAATAAGATGGGTCTTACCCGTCAGCAGGCGATGGATAAGTATCTCGGCATCGTAAAGGATGCCATCGATGCAGGACTTCGTCCGAGATGCCATTTTGAAGATATCACACGTGCCGACTTCTACGGCTTCGTAGTACCGTTCGCGACCGCTCTTATGAGACTGTCCGAGGATAGCGGTATTCCGGTCAAGATCCGTGCCTGCGATACCATGGGCTATGGTGTTCCGTTCGCGGGTGTTGCTCTGCCGAGATCCGTATCCGGTATCATCTACGGTCTGCAGCACCATGCCGGTGTTCCGTGCGAGATGCTCGAGTGGCACGGCCATAACGACTTCTATAAGGGCGTCGTCAATGCTTCCACCGCATGGCTTTACGGTGCGCAGGCGGTTAACTGCTCGCTCCTGGGTATCGGTGAGAGAACAGGTAACGTACCGCTTGAGGCAATGGTATTTGAGTATGCACAGCTCCGTGGCACACTCGATGGTATGGATTCCCGCGTGATCACCGAGATCGCGGATTATATCTCCCGTGAGACACACTATGAGCTGCCGCCGATGACTCCGTTCGTCGGAAAGAACTTTAACGTAACGAAGGCCGGTATCCATGCAGACGGACTTCTGAAGGATCCGGAGATCTATAACATCTTCGATACAGAGGCTCTTCTGGACCGTCCGCCGCTCGTTGCCGTCAGCAATGTATCCGGACTTGCCGGTATTGCCTGCTGGATCAATAACTACTACCGTCTGGCCGGTGAGAATACTGTCAGTAAGAAAGACCCGTTCATCTCGAAGATGAAAGAGTGGATCGATAAGCAGTATGACGAGGGCCGTATCACCGTGATCTCCGATGAAGAGATGGTTCATCTTTTTGAGGAGTGTGCACCGGAAGTATTTGCGAAAGTGGCACGTTCGAAAGTCTGATATAATGTTTTTGATACTTTGATCCGATCAGGGATGGAAAACATTATGGATGATTCAAAAAAAAGCAATAGGAAGAATATCCTGATCCTGGCCGGCGTATTGATCGCCGCGCTGGGATTGCTTGTTTTTATGGCCTTTGCCTTCTTCGGCCTGGGCGAGAAACTTAAGTATATGAGCTATACGAAGATCAGCTGCACAGAGGATCTTCAGAAACTGAAAGAAGATCCCGACGGCAAGTTCCTGCTGACTTCGGATATCGACATGAACGGTATGGAATGGAAGCCGTTTTCCTTCAGCGGAATACTCGATGGACATGGCTATACGATCTTCGGCCTTACGGTCACCTCGACAGGAGAGGCCAGAAGAGATACCTACGATGGCAACCTGAAGTCTTATTCCACTGCGCTTGCCGGCATGTTCGATTCCCTGGATCAGGCACAGATCAGGGATCTGACGTTCCGTGATTCGCATGTGGATATTACTTCCGATGAACCGTGCTTCGTGGGAACTCTTGCCGGCTATATGAGTGATTCGAAGATCACAAATGTCAATGTGATCGGAGATGTCTATCTTCGCGCCCATGACCGGATGTTCGGTGTCGGCGGTGTCGTCGGCTACGGGTATGGTTCTTTTACCGGGGTGCAGACGGATGTCACACTGGTCTGCATCGATACAGACAGAACTACGAAGGATGAACAGTTCATGGGAGGGATCTGCGGCGCAGGTTACCCGGATATCGTGAACTGTACGATCGATATTGACGGGTATGTTTCCGAACACGGGTACACGCATAACGGAGGCATGATCGGCCTTTATATGTTTTCTCCCGAGGG
>DFFH01000025.1:0-4156 GCA_002368805.1 Mageeibacillus sp. UBA3781
TTCCTGTGCTATAATGACCTTTGTATGGGAAAGTGTATCAGGATCATAAGGACATATAGGAAAACATCGCTGTTTTTCGGTCTTTTGCTTCTTGCCGGGATCGTCAATGTTCTCATGCGTTTCAAAACCCCGATCATTAATGGTACGCTGTTCTGTGTTAATGCGGCGATCATTTCTTTTCTGATCGTATTCTGGATCGACTCCGTAAGAGAGAGACTACTCCCGACAAGGGCGAGGCTGTATATCGTTCTGGCGGGACTTGTTATGCTCGGATATCACCTGATGCGTATATTCCGGTACCGCGTCAGCAAGAACGACCTTCCCGTGTATAGATTCACCGCATATCTTTATTTTATTCCCCGAGTCCTGATACCGGCATTACTTTTATCCACCGCTCTGTATCTGCGTTTTGAAGACTCGAAGATCGGAAGAAGGGGAGTCCGGATCGTGCTTACTGTGGCGAGTGCTTTTTCATTATTTGTAATCACGAACGATCTGCATTTGCTGGTTTATCGCCCGACCGGAGACTTTTCCGATTTCAACATGGAGGGGGGACACTTCAAGCGGGGATTCGGTTTCTTCATGGTATTCGGCGTGATGCTCCTGATGCTGATCATCAGCTTCTACCTCTTTTTCAGATCCACGAAGAAGAAAAAGAGAAGACCCGTCGTTCTGAGCCTGATCGGAAGCATCGTACTCTGGCTTTTTGTGACTCTCTTTCAGGTGTTCGTAGTTGACCGGTTTAAACTCCCGAAAATGTTTAATATCCCGGAGATCGATATCTACAGTTTCATATTGGTTTTCGAGTGCTGTATCCGAAGCAGGCTCATCCCCTATAACGAGAAGTACGATGCCTTCTTCAAGAAGATGAAGACCCCGGTCATGATCACCGATCCGGACCTTCATGTCCTGAATGTATCAGCGACACCGATAAACGCGCCGGAGGAAACTCTGATGTCCTCGCGAAAAGCACCTGTCTATCTCGATGAGGATACCCGGCTGAACTCCACGAAGATCCGCGCCGGTTATGTTTTCTGGACGGAGGACGAGCATGAGCTTCATGAAGAACAGAAGCGTCTGGACGCGGCCAATTCACTTCTGAGTGAGGAGAACGATCTGATCGCAGTGGAGAATAAACTGAAAGAAAAGAAGGCACGCCTGGATGCGCAGAATCAGGTCTATGCCAGGATCGCTTCTGCTATTTTCCCGAAGCAGAAAAGAATTGAAGAACTACTTATGAACACAACACCCGGTGACAGTGCTTTTGCCAAAGAACTGGGAAAAGTATGTGTTCTCAATGCCTATTGCAAGAGAAAGACGAATCTTCTTCTCCTTTCAGAGGAGTCGCTCCCGAAGTCAAACCGCGAACTCTTCCTCGCGCTTTCGGAAACCGCGCGTTTCCTCAAGTGCTGCGGAGTCGAGGCCGCCGCTATCGGCGAAGAATATTCGGAACTCCCGCTTCCTGATATCCATGCACTTTACGATACCTTTGAGACCGTGATCGAGACGTATTTCCCGGTCGCGAAGACCATGACTTTCTCACTGAAACCCGATGGTATCCGTATCGCGATGGAAGCAGAAGGCACGCAGGAGCTTCCGGAGACGCAGCTTCCTGTCAAATGCGAAGAGAGCGACGGCATCCTGTTTTTCACTATCCGGAGAAACGGGGGAGGTGTAGCAGAATGAACGGACTTCAGACGATAATCTATTCCGGGCTCTGGTACATCCTCTGCGCGTTTTCGATGCTTTTCGTCGCGGGGACAGAGGCGATACTGTACCGCGCGGTCACCGAGAAGCGTAAGAAGGCTCCGCTACTGACTGCTGCGGTGAATGCTATTCTGGCCTTTGCGATCTTCCTGATCCTGATGGACTGTGCCATGTCGAAAATCACGTCGTCACCCGAAAGATTCACTCAGTTCGAGGTATTCCTTTTTGATCTCCCGTGGCTGTTCTATGCAGGTATGGAGGTCTTGATCGGTATTCTTCTTCTGATCGGAAGCCGGGAAAGTATTCTGTACTCAAATTCGAGTCCGACGTCGGAAACGATCCGGCAGGCAGTGGATCTCCTTCCTGAGGGAATCGTTATCAGTAGCCGTGACGGCACAGTTCGGCTATGTAATCTGAAGATGAATGATCTTTCAAAAGCACTTACCGGCGATCTTCTTTCCGATGCCGGACGTCTGTGGTCTGTCGTCGTTGAGACGGGAAAAGAACAGGGCGGAAAGTATCTGGTACGTCTTCCTTCGAAAGAGGTATGGCTCTTCGAGAAAGGCAGTTTTACTGCCGATGAGCAGACATATACGCAGATCACGTCCGTGGATGTGACCGAGCGGTACCGTATCATTGATGAACTCGAAGAGAAGAATGACCATCTCCTGGATATCCGCCGCCGTATGAAAGCGGTCAGCGACCTGTCCGGAGATATGTTCGTGGCGCAGGAAGAGGCGGATGCCCGTGCGGCTCTCCATAACCAGCTGGGACAGGTACTCCTGATGGGACGCCATTACATCCTTCATCCGGATGTGACAGACCCGGAAGTGGTCTATGCGGCGACCAAACAGATGAACCAGTTCCTGCTCGGTGAATCGGAGGAGCCTTATCAGGGCGAAGAAGATGCGGTCACATCGGCAATCGCCATGTCCAATAGTATCGGCGTGCGCGTCGAGATCAAAGATACAGCGCATCCGGATTCCGCATACGCGAAGGGGACTGTCGCATCTCTTGAAGAGCGCATCAAAGTGATCCTTGCCCAGGCGATCACCGAGTGTGCAGCCAATACGGTCAAACACGCCGAGGGCGACACCGTCACAGTAACCATCGATCAGGAAAAGACCATTCGGATCACCAATAACGGTAAGCCTCCGAAGGGCGAAATTGCGGTAAGCGGCGGACTTCTATCCCTGCGCCGCCGCATCCTGGAAGCGGGCGGTACGATGGAACTTGAAAGTGCTCCGACCTTTCTTCTGACACTGCATTTCTAATTAATTTTGCATCTGTTTTTTGTGCTTTGAAAAATGGTACGAATAGGTGATACTAAAATCTTCTTTATTTTTTAAGATAATCTTGTGAAAATGTGAAGCCACAAAAAAATGATGCGTGAAAACACATCGGATACAAAGAGAGGCGGAAATAATGGAGCAAGAATCATCTAAAGTCAGAGTTGTGGTCGTCGACGACCAGAACATCTCACGCGGATTCTTCGAGATGTACGTACGTGCAGCCGCGAAATATGAACTGGCAGCCGGACTTCGGACGGCCAGGGAATCTGTGGAGTATGTTGACAATCACGATGTCGATCTTCTGATCATGGATGTCATGATGCAGGACGGGATCGATGGCCTGACAGCAGCAGAAAAGATCAAGAAGAATCATCCCGGGATCAAGATCATTCTTACTACATCCACTTCGGAAACAAGCTGGGAAGAGAAGGCGCGCGCCGCCGGCATCGAGAGCTTCTGGTACAAGGAATATGACGAGCATGGCCTTCTTGAGATCATGGACAGGACGATGGCAGGCGAATCCGTCTATCCGTCCGATGCCCCGAATGTTCCTTTTGGAAAAGTAACGCGCGCCGATCTGACAGAGCGTGAGCTGGAGATATTGAGAGAGCTTACTGCCAGCCTGACCAATGAGGAGATCGCCGAGAAGCTGATGATCTCTGTAAATACAGTAAAAAGACATATCCAGAACATTATGGAAAAAACAGGATTCGGAAGCAGACTGGAGCTGGCAGCAAATGCGAAGCTTCTGGGACTTGTGGTCAGTGACAAAGAACGTTTAAACGGGGATTGATCCCGTAAATCAGGGGTTGAAATAGGGAGGCAGAGAATGAAGACACGTCGAAGATTTTTAGGCGCGCTGGTTGCAAGCGTCATGGCAATCGGTCTTTTGCCGGCAAGAGCCGTTCTCGGCGCTGATCCGGAAAACTACAATGTCTGGATTGGAGGCAGGCAGGTAACGAGCGAGAATATGGGTGATGTTCTCGGAAGCGGCAGCGGATCGGTCAAGTATGATCCGTCAACTTCAACACTGACACTGGATAAACCTGCTTTTTCTAAAAGTACGCATGAAAGCGGCGCACAGATTTATGCGGAGGGCGTCAACCTTACGATCAGGGGCACTGCCGGGATCGATGAAGGTGATGATTGCGCGATCT
>DFFH01000025.1:4273-18581 GCA_002368805.1 Mageeibacillus sp. UBA3781
ACAGCTATCTTCGCAGAGAAGGATATTACGTTTAACGGAAATGTTTATCTTCAGTCGAAAACCGGTACCGATCTCATCTCTGTTCCTAACGGAAAAATCGAGATCAGTGATGATTTTAAGATCTGGCAGCCGAAAGAAGGTAAGCTGGATGATGCGAAGAAAAAGATCCTTGATAAGGATGGTTTGCCGACATATTATGCCATGATCGTTCCGAAGATAGTCAACGTCACCTGGAAGACCGGCGCCGGTAATGGCACAGATATCGTCGAGAACGCAGACTTTGGCTCGGAAGTGGATTATAAGGCTTTTCCTTCCGACTGGACCGAGCCGGAGGGTATGCACTTCGACGGCTGGTATTATGCCGAGGAGAATCACTACGAGTATTGTGCCGGAGGCTGGGTCGAGGGACTCCTCAAGTTCGGGGCGTACGGAGATGCGACGATGACCGCCAGATACAAACACTGGATCACCGGCTGGGAAGACACCGGCGATAACGGAGTATATATGCCGTTTGGCTGTATCGCCCAGGAACGCGGTATCTTAAAGGAAGGCGGAGATGTACACTTCGATGCCGGCGAGCATCTTCCGATCGAGATCTGTCTTCAGAAAGGATTCGTTCTTAAAGATAACAAGGTGGAAATCGTCTCCGCCAAGAGCGGAGAGGTCCTTGCGACTGTTTCTGTGATCGGACACGATTACGAAAAATATACATGCTTCTATACTGAGTGTGACATGCCGGATGAAGATGTGACTTTGCGCTTTGCCACGAAGAATAAGGATGGCGTGACCGTGAAATATGAAGTGACAGACGGCGCCGGCGGAACCTGGGATCCGGAAAGCGGAGAAGACTTCAAGCTGACTGTACACAGAGATCCCGATGATGAAAACTGCATCTGCTATTTTGAATCCGTCACGTTAGACGGCACAGAACTGGTGAAGGATGTCGATTACACCGCAGAAGCCGGAAGTACGAAGATCACGGTCAAAGCATCCGCACTGGCATCTCTGGCAGATGGTTCCCACGATATTTCCGTGAACTTTACGGATGGAAAAGCACCCGTGACCTTTTCTGTTGGAAAGAAGACTGCGGGCAGCACCACTCCTGGTACTACGCCCGGAAATACCAGTACAACACCAGGCACTCCGGCTACTACGCCGGACAGCGGAAAGACGCAGCCAGTCGATAACAGCACGACAAACACCGTAAACAACACAGACACCATTCCGGCTAATAACAGTGATATGGCGGAGACCGTGAAGCCAAGCACAGGTTCGACCGGAGACAAAACGACAGACACCAAGAAGAACACAGACGTCAAAGTACTGAAGACCGGAGACACCGGCCGGACGCTGATTCCTTTGGCACTGGTATTCCTTGCGATAAGCGGAGGTGCCGTGGTGATCCTTCTTGTCAGGAATAGAAGACCGAAAAACGAATATGACAAACTAAAACATATCGTAAAACGCGTATAAGAGATTCGGAAAAAGTAAAGAGGCTCAAAGGTATATAAAAACGTTAAGAAATAGGAGGAGGAAAAGAAGTAGCATGAAAAACACGAAGAGATTTGTAAGTCTTATGATCGTGCTGATGATGATCGCTGCACTTTTTCCGGCAATGCCGAAGAAAGAAGTGCGTGCTGATGTGGAGAATGTCATCGCACATGATCCGGATGAACTCCGGGAGTATCTGCAGAAAGACGGCGACGTGAATATCAAGCTCGCAGATGCGGTGTTCTATTCGCAGTGGCCGAATTGGGACTCAGTTAGGAGGATGAGAAAACAGTATCCGGAAAGTGAGTTTGAAGGAGATATGCCGGTCTGGGCCGAACTTGGTTCCGGTGTAAAAACACTGGATCTGAACGGACGTCTTCTGGAGGTGGAAGTAGATAACCTTCAGGCGCGTCAGGGGTTCCTGTTTAAGATTCCTTACGGTGCAAAATTCGTTGTCAATGATTCGCGCGGTACCGGAGAGATCTTCTTCAACGGATACATGTATGCAGCCACGAAAGGTACGGCCGGACTTCACGAAGCTGCACTCGAGTATGCACAGCACAGAAACGGATTCTGGGTAGATGGTGGTGAACTCGAGTTCAACGGTGGAACACTTGTTGGCGGACGTTCGAAAGAACAGTATATCGGATATGCATTAGAAGTGGGTTTTTATCCCTATAATTTTGAAACTGCCGGGCAAGGCAGAATTGATGCACAGTGCCGGCAACAGATCAACTGCATCGGTATATTTATGACTACTGGTTCCACAGTAATCAATGGCGGAACGATCGAAGGTCGAGGCTATGAACAGCTGTCGTATATTCTGGAGAGAAAATATGCGGACGTAAAAGGATATATGGACAATCCGATGTGGTGGGAAGGTACGTTACATGATTCTAGAGCCTCTGCAATTAAAGCTAAGGGGGGAACACTTGTTATCAATAACGGTAGAATTGTTGGAAGAGGCAATGCTAATGCGATTTCAGTCGGAAGTACATATTCTACTGTCATACGGGGTGGATCATTTGAGTGCTTTAGCCTTGATAATATAATTGTTCCGGGACCATTTTTCACCGATGAGAGAGATTTTGAGTATATTGAATATCCGCTGATCGAGCCTGTAATTCTTTCTACTGCAAATCTTACACACGGAAGTGGAAAGCTTGGTGTTAGTGAGACATACCTGGATCGTTCACAGGTAGATGTGGCTATCGATGGCGAAAAGCTTGAAGAATCACAAAAATGGGATACTTTTCAAAAGAGTAAGCTTCAGATCACACCCCGTGCGGATAAGGACATCGAGCTGTATAACTATACCTACGGTGAACCGGTCAATAAGACGATCGCCTGAGATGGCACATCAGATCTTTTTGTGACGGCGGATGCACCGGCCTACTGGCCGACTTCGGAGATCCCGTTCAATAAGGAAGACGGAAGACTTGTTCGATTCATGAGTGCACGAGCACAAAGCAGCAAGAGTGTAGGCGTAACGGCCGGCATCAGCATCGGCGGTATGACGGTCTCTTCCGGTGGAGAATCGGTCGGTATCGAGAAGTATCTTTTGACCAACGATATCCTGGATACAGACACGCAGAAACTGTCGTTTAATATCAAGTATCTGAAGCCGGACGGTCTGGCTGCAGGTGATTCTTTCATGATTACTGTCATCTGGTCCGATAACCTCTATGACGCGACGAAGAATCCTAGTCTTTCCCAGACCAATAGCACATCTTTCGTCGTCGAGATCCATGAAGCTGTGAATATACTTCAGCATCCTCAGAGTGAGACGGTGACAGAAAAAGGAACGAACGTTACTTTGACAGCTAGGGCCGAGAATGCCAAGAGTGCCTACTGGACGAAGACGAATGCATATGGACAGCAGGTAGTAGAAGGTGGTACTTTTGATCCTTCGACAGGCGTTGCGAAGCTCCCTGTTGAGGTAAAAGAAAATGCGGGCTATGTCTGCCATTTTGTTGGAGAATTAAACGAGGTATCTACTAATATGGCAGGGCTTTCCATTGTAGCTGCCCCGGTGCTTGCTGAGGATGAGATCCGTGAAGTGGAGTGGTCCGCTCTAATCTCTCCCTGCTATTTCACCGCCAGCCTTGCCGCGAGTGGCGACTGCATCGCTCAGCGCTGGTACTATAAACAGAATCTTGAGGACGAATGGACACAGCTGCAGCCGGTCGAGGGGAAACGTTCACTCTATATGAGAAACACGCTTGCTGTAGTCAATCCGAATGAAGACGAGGATAACGGCTACTACAGACTGGAAGGCGATTACCGTCTTGCTGACGGAAGTGTGGTAACTGTTCGTACCGGTGCATACCATGTAACGGTAGTGGATGCTTTTACCAGCGATACGGTTACGTCTCTGAATATCGCCGGCATGCCCGAGTTATATTGCGGAGATCAGGCACCAGGCAGTGACACTCTGACGGCGCTTCTGAAAACAGATGATGAGCGTATGACCATCACGAAATTCGAATGGAACGAGAGCGATCTGGATTCTGCCGGAAATTTCAAATACTCCTATACAAGGTTCAAGATGACGATCACTAATCCGCCATATAAGATCGGTTTCGTAGATAACGGGGAAGGAAACGGAATCTTTATGGTCACGATCGATGGCCGTGAGTACCCGGTTTATGGTACGGTAGATACTACTGCACACGGTGTCGAAGTAGAAGGATACTGGCCGACAGATGACGTCGTAGATGAGGTCTTCTTTGAGAATGCATCGTTTGACCTGCATCAGGGCGATACCGTATCCATCGAACTTGATCCGACTGTGGTATGCCACAAGAGACATCAAGAGGCCGGACTGAATCATACAAGCGTGGTAAGATACGCTCTGTATGCGCCGGAAACATTCCCGCTTCCGGAAGGCTTGACCTTGGATACAGAGACGGGCGTCATCAGCGGAACCGTTACACAAGAACCGTCCATCAGTGGATTTACGGTGTATGTGGATTGCTATGTCGATGATTCCGAGAATTGCTGCCGCACACCGGTCACTTTCTATGTGCTGAAGGAAATGGAGAAGATGATCCTTCCGACTAGAAAGGCTGAGATCATCC
Organism: Mageeibacillus sp. UBA3781; assembly: GCA_002368805.1. GTDB lineage: Bacteria > Bacillota > Clostridia > Saccharofermentanales > Saccharofermentanaceae > Scatonaster. Next base: position 8,845 of record DFFH01000025.1, read on the forward strand.
ATCAGCATGAGTATGGCGCATGGGTCGATACCGGCGACGGTGCCACACATAAGCATGTCTGCTCCTGTGGTGATGAGAAAGTGCAGCCACATGTCTGGGATGAAGGCGTAGTGACTGTTGCGCCGACAACCACGGCGGAAGGTCAGATCACATACACATGTAAGGATTGTGGCGCCTCCTATACCGATAAACTCGATAAACTCACGCTTGAAAAAGTGGAAGAAACCGCGGCGACATGTCAGCTCTCCGGTGTAAAAGCACATTACGTCGATCCGGATAGCGGTAAGATCTACGAGGATGCGGAAGGTAAGATCCTCATCGAGAATATCGAGACGCTCCTTCTTCCGATGGAGAAACATTCCTGGGGAGACTGGGTCGTAACGAAAGAAGCGACCCCGGAAGAGCCCGGTGAGGAAACACGTACATGCAGCAACTGTGGTGAAAAGGAGACCCGCGCTTTAAGTTATGTGGATCCGGCGAAAAACGATGGTATGATCTATAGGATCGTGAGCAATAGCGACAGCTGGACATCCGGCGATCTGGTCATTACCGTTAAGAGAAATGTTGACGATAGTACCTGCTTCTCTCACTTCCGCGGAGTTGCTGTTGACGGTTATCCGCTGAAGAGAGACGAAGAGTATTCGGCGGTTGCCGGAAGTACGGTCATCACGATCCCGGAAGAGACGATGAAACGTATCACCAAGGGTTCGCATACAGTCACGATCACCTTCGATGATGGAAAGATAGAGATGACGTTAAACGTGGATCCAAAGACAGAAAATGGTGCCGGAACTCCTGCCAACGGAAATGCAGGCACGAATAAAGCACTGACTGCCCGGCCGAAAACCGGTGATGTCGCGGGAAAGGAACAATCTCTGGCGAAAGTTCTCCTGATACTCTCCGGTGTAGCAGGAGCTGCATTCCTGGTACTGGAGAAGAAGAAAAAACACGAAGCGGAATAAGAAGAAAGACTCCTGATAATCACACAACCTCTTTAACCCGAGCGGGGATGTCTTCCAGATGGAAGACATCTCCGTTTCTTATACTTGATTTTGTTTCACCGGATCTGCTCGCTGTTTCGGAGTGGATCCGTCTATTGGTCTGATATAATGGACGTAATAACGGTATGATTTGTGATGCCTCTATTCATTGGAGAAATGTATGAAATCAGGGAGCGGTAACGTCTATTATGTCCTCGAAATGATAACTGCACTGTCTGCGGTTTCTTTTCTCGTGGTCAGAAAAGTTATGGAGGACAGAAGAAGCCGCACGACCAGAAAGGCAGCGCTGAAAACCATGGCAGGCGGAAGACTCGATAGGAATTATGAACCGCATCTTCAGAGCGGCAACTGCATCGTCGCTGCGACATGTAATATCCTTTGGTATCACGGAAAGAACGGTTTCCCGGAACTGATCGATGGGATCGATTTCGTCGAGCTGGAAGGCAGGATCGATACGATCATTAACAGCAAGGGCGGATATGCCAATAATAATGTTCCGGAAACAGTCGAAGAATATGTTCATACCTATACTTCCTATGAGGTGGAAGTGAAGAATAAATGGTATCCGAAGTTTTCCGATGTGAAGAAAGCGGCAAAAAAGAATCCCTGCCTTTTAGGCTTTGCAGCGGGATCGGAAGGAGCGGGCCCCAAGGTCGGCCATATGACGGCATGTGTTTTCGCATCAGAATCTGACGGGAAGAAACTGGTCGGTGTAATGAACGGTCATAAGACCGAGATCGTGTATTTCGAGTGGAGCAAATACAATGACTTTATGTCGGAGTTCATTTTTTCAAAAGAGGATCGCGATCCGGAGAAAGACGCTTCCGAAATTGAAAAATAATATCAGCGCATGATCGCAAATACGACATCCGCCGCATAGACGAGCACCATGACGGCGCCTTCTATCCTGCCGATTTTTTTAGATGTCGTTGCGAAGATCAGGGTCATGACGCTGATCCCGATAAGTACGAACATGTCGCAAAGAGATGCCATATTGACGCCGATCGGATGGATTATCGAAGAGATGCCTAAGATAAACATCAGGTTAAAGATGTTCGATCCGATCGCATTTCCGATCGCGAGTCCCGTCTCGCCCTTCTTCGCAGCGACGATGGAGGTCACGAGCTCCGGAAGTGATGTTCCGAGAGCGACGACCGTAAGTCCGATCAAGGTCTCGGTCATGCCGAAGAATCGGGCAATATTCTTCGCGCTATATACGACTGCCTGTCCGCCGCCGACGATGAGTACTACGCCGATCAGAAGAAGGAGCAGGCACTTTTTCATCGGTTCCTTTTTACGGTCCGGATCTTCGTCCGGGTTTTTCCTTGCGGTATGGATAAGATACAGGATATAACACAGGAAAAGCACTAGCAGGATGGCGCTGGTGAGCCGGCTCACGTCGCCGACATTGTCCGCCATAGCGTGAGATGTGAATTCTCCACTGAAAAGGATACTGCTGCAGGTGAGAAACAGAAGGAGAACAGTACTTGCGATCGAGATAGGAAAGTCTCTCTTCAGTACGCTCTTATCGACAGGAAGAGGGGAGAGGATCGCGCAGAATCCCAGAACTCCCAGAAGATTAAAGATGTTCGAGCCGACTACGTTACTGAGCGCGATCTCATTGGATCCCTGGATAGCTGCTGTCGTACTAACGGCAAGTTCGGGGGCGCTTGTTCCCAGTGCCACGATCGTAAGTCCGATGATCAGTCCCGACACGCCGAGATTTCCGGCAATTTTCGCGCTTCCGTCCACGAACAGGTCCGCACCCTTAACAAGTCCCACAAATCCTACGATCAGGATGAGAATATAGAGAAATATCATACAAATCCTCACATAGACCTAACGTCTTATACCTATCTTCTAGTAATCTTCAAGAATTATATAAGTCCATCGTTCGTTCGTCAATTGACAGATGCCCAAAGAAGGGTTTTCAGACTTTATACATGCGTGAGGTATTCTTTAGATTATCTTTATAATTCGTTGACGATGTCTTTAATTCCAATCAGTACAATGGGAGCATAAGATAAAGCGTAAGCGGCTTTACGGGAAACGAGGGAATTATAATGGAACAGAAAGTAAGAAATCTTTTTATTGATACACCTTTTTCAACAGAAGGACTGAATGTGCAGGGATTCTCGATCATCGAGGTCGGTAAGGGAAAGTTGAAGAAAGGAAAACTTCTTTCCACTGCGGATTTTTCCGTGGATGCCGAGAAACTTCTGAAAGTCCTTGAAAACAGCGGCAAGGTCTATGGATATACCCGTAAGGGTGCGCTAAAAGCACTGTATGTGGTTACTGCCGATGGTCATCGTTATTCCTGTGATGAAGTATACTTCTCTTCGGAGATCGAAGGGGAACCGGTCACGGATCTGATGAATCAGCAGGTAGTGTTCCTGATGGCGCAGAGAGCTTCTTACCATAAGGATGGAAGTGCCATCTTCCAGGGGACGAAGGTTCCGAAGCTCACAACAAAGCAGGGACCGTACAACTGGTACTGGGCAGTGACTTTCGCTCTTCTCTATGGGGTGGTTTTCTGTACAACACTTAAGAGCCCGGCCGGTATTTTCGCCGGCGCGATGATGGGACTTGCCATGGGATTCTGTTTCCGCTCAAATAAGTATGAGTATGTGAAAGATCCCGAAGACGGGGAAAAAGAATCAGAGACGATATAACAGAAGGAACAGCGAAAGAGATCTCAGGAGAAGAGAATTCCTGATAACAAATCTGTCATTCTTTTTTTCCTCTTTGTGGTAAAGTATAGGACGTTACAAACAAAGGGGATGAATGAGGATGAGAAGAAAAAAACTGATAGCTGTATTACTCTGTGCGGAGATCGTTCTGTCTTTCGCCGGATGTTCGAAGAAGAAAGATCCTGTTTCAGAATCAAAGCTTAGTAAAAATGCACCGGCCACCGTATCGGAGGAATCTTCGGATCAGAAAGATCCGTCCGATACCTCGGCAAAAGCACCCTCGGAATCTACGTCGGAGAGTACTGCTGCTCCGACAGCAACGCCGCTTCCGTCTGCGACACCGATCCCTTCGGTCACGCCGAGAGCTGCTTCCTACTTCGGAGAGTTCCAGCCATATGTGATCTCGGATGTGATGAAGGACTATCTGGGCGAAGAGAATGTCCAGGATTACTATAATTTCTGTGAAGCAGTGCTCGCGGAAAAAGACTCTTTCCCGTGCCATAGCTTTGAAGGATATTCAGATGCCTACTACCTGCTTTCCAGAAGTTTTTTTCCTTATGGATATGATGCGGTATACTGTCCGGAAGAAAGTGATTTTAAAGACGGTGTGGCTAAGATCCGGTATGAGGAGACGAAGGAATGGCGCCAGCAGCACTATAACGAGCTGAAAGAAGCCACAGAGAAAATCGTTTCTGAAGTATTCCGTGAAGAGTATAGTGATTTTGAAAAAATGATCGCGCTATACCAGTATTTCGCGAACAACTATGTCTATGACTATGATATGAATCATGTGGTCGACGGGTACAGAGAGGTCTATCTTCCGCTGATGAAGAAGACCGGCGTCTGTAATGAGTTTTCCGGTGCCTATGCATTCCTGCTTCATCAGGTCGGCGTGGAAGTGGACTTTGCCAACGGTAATATAAACGAAGGGAGCATCGGGCACCGGTGGAATATCGTACGGCTTGACGGGGAATACTACTTCGTGGATACGACCTGGGCACTTAGCAGCAAGAGCCTCCGATATTTCCTGATGGATACAGATCAGAGAACGCAAAACGGTACCGAATTCAGTGAAGGTATCGATTACACTGACGCGCCGGTATATGATGAGAACAATTTGCAGATCACGAGCAGAAAATACAGTGAACTGTGGGATGCTTTATCTTTCGAAGTGGATTATGATCATGACCTGATCCGCTATAGCGTATTGAATGATGAAGGAAAAGTAGTTGAGAAAGAATTTCACTACTGATTAACAACAAATCGAGTTGATACTTTTGCTTCCTTGACGTAAAATTTTTATGTAGAATTCATTCTAAATTCGGGAGGTAGAAGAATGGATAAGTTGTTCCAGCTCAAGAAGAACGGTACGACCGTCCGTACAGAAGTTGTCGCAGGTTTGACGACATTTATGACGATGGCGTACATTATCGCACTGAATCCGAATATTCTCGTCGGATTCGACTCACAGGGAACACCGCTTTGGAATGGTGTTTTTCTAGCGACCTGTATCGCATCTGCGATCGGTACGATCTGCATGGCTTTCCTAGCGAACAAACCGTTCGTCATGGCGCCGGGTATGGGTCTGAACACATTTTTTAATACTGTTGTTCTGAATATCGTGGCGATCACCGGAATGACTTTCACTCAGTCTTTCCAGAGCGCGCTGGTCATCATATTTATCGAAGGAATTATCTTTATCGTTCTTTCTATTCTGAATATCCGTGAGAAGATCGTTCAGGCGATCCCTCTGGGAGTTCGTCTCGGTATCGGTCCGGCGATCGGTCTCATGCTCATGAATATCGGTTTTGGTTCCAATGCGCAGGTCTTCGGTGCAGATGCTGATGGTAACGGTTCCATGTTCTTTGCTATGAGAGACTTCTTTGGTTCCCTTACCGCTTCTGCTGCGAAAGATAAGCTGGGTACCGGCTATAACATGATGATCCTTACGATCGTGACGATGTTTATCGGTCTTATCGCGATTATTGCACTGAATCATAAGAAAGTAAAAGGTGCCGTTCTTTACGGCATGATGATCGCCTCCGCGATCTACTGGGCAGGCGAAGCGATCTTCTTTGACACCAATCCTTTCGAGTCATTGAAAACTGCATCGTTCGTTCCTCCGTTTAAGGATATGGCAGATACGACACTCTTCCGCCTTGACTTCAAGGGATTTATGGAGATCGGATGGTTTACGATCATCACCCTGATCATCACTTTCTGCCTGATCGATATGTTTGATACCATCGGTACTCTCGTAGGTACAGCGTCCCGTGCGAAGATGCTCGATGAGAAAGGTAACATGCCGAAGATGAAGGAAGCACTCCTTTCCGACGCGATCGGTACTGTTGCCGGATCCGTTACAGGTACTTCCACTGTTACGACTTTTGTTGAGTCTGCCTCCGGTGTAGAGGCGGGCGGACGTACAGGTCTTTCCGCTCTGGTTGCCGCTGTGATGTTCCTGTGCTGCATGTTTATCGCACCTCTTGCCGCGATCATTCCTACCGCCGCTACTTCTTCGGCCTTGATCTATGTAGGTATCCTGATGCTCGGTAACCTCAAGGAGATCAAGTTTGATGATATCTCCCAGCTGGCTCCTGTCGCAGTCATGCTCCTCGCGATGCCGATCTCCGGTTCGATCGGACATGGTATCGGTCTGGCTCTGATCACTTATACCGTAATCAAGCTTACGCAGGGAAGAGCAAGAGAAGTTTCCTGGCTGACCTACGTACTGTCCGTGATCTTCATCCTGAAGTTCTTCGTAGCTGTCTGATCAGATACATACGGCCCGGTGCATCTCCATCGGGATCGGGCAAGTGCTTTTCGGACGGAGTGCCCTAGTGCTTGTCGACTGGAAAAGAACCGGTGCTCTCTGATTAGGATAATTTTAAAACTATATATGACCGTGGTCATGTTGAAAGATATGACCGCGGTCACTTTTTTGTCCGGGAAAGGTTTAGTAAAGTGTGTGTAGTTGCAAATGCGCCTGGCGCATGAAATAGAAGGAGAAATGAAAAAGAAAGATGAATAAGGAAAGATCAAAACTTTCGCCATGGCCGTACATCCGCAATAACCGGGTGAGAACGACCGTACTTATTATCAGTTTATCGGTCTTCATGCTGATGATCTATACGGTGAATTATGTGATCGGCGGAATCGGTGAGCCGTTCTATCAGAGTGATGTAGCGCCGTTTGACCGGCAGCAGATCATCTCCTCGGACCTCGGTATGGTCAGATCGGATTACGCGACAGATGAAGAATATCTGATGGAGGCATGGAAGCGGGCGAGAAGTGCCTGTGAGAGTATTCCCAGGCAGGATGGGGTCGTCGATGCAAAAGCTTTCGCGTGGCAGGATGTGCCTATGAATTCAGTGATTGGATCGACCTCTGTCAATTGTTATCTGTTTGAAGAAGCGAAGGACTGTGAAGATTATATTTCTCACATGGATGCGAAGCTTGTTTCCGGAAGAATGCCGGAAAAAGCGGGCGAGATCGTCCTGGAGAAAAGACTGATCAATAATCATAAAAACGACAATGATCTCATGAAGTATATGGGAACCAGTTATGAAGTCGTCGGCACGGTGAAGTCAGATTACTATCTGGCGTTTGGCATTGCACAGCCGGGTGAGAATGATATTAACGAGCTTCTGCTGATCGAAGACGGGAAAAACGTGGACGCATGGGAAGCCTTTAAAAAGTCAGGCTATGAAGCATCGTGGGTCCAGAATAAGACGAGCTCGCTGAGAAATCACGAAGAGAGCATCGGAGCGATGGATACAGTACAGACTCTTCTGACTGTGGTATCGGGTGCACTACTTCTGATCTGTGTTTCTGTTGTTTTATCGCTCCACATTATGGATAGACATAACGAATGGTGCCTCCTGCATTCGATCGGTTTCTCCACGGGAGAGATCTATGTTATGGCATTAAAAGAAATCCTGATATGTGTCGCTATTTCTCTTGTGGCGGGATCGATCCTCTCATTTATCGCCGTGTTCGGACTTCACACATGTCTGTATGAACCGATCGGCGTTGCGATCAAGCTGTGGAGAGGGGATGCGATACCGAGGATCCTGGCGGTATTCCTTGTCCTGATCGGGGTCGCTCAGATACCGATCTTTAGCGGAATGAGAAAGATACAGACGATCGATGCGATCGAGTCCTGATGATAATTGACAAGCGGAAAAGGAGAAATAAAATGTTTGAATTAAAAGATGCCACCATGATCTACGATATGGACAAAGAAGAGAAGGTCTATGCCATGAAGAGCATGAACGTCACTTTCCCGGATAAAGGACTGGTAGGCATTATCGGACCTTCCGGTTCCGGTAAATCCACGCTGATGTATACCATGTCCACTCTAAAGAAGCTGACGTCCGGTGATGTGATCTATAACGGAAAATCACTGTCGAACGTCACTGAGGGAGATAAGCAGCACTTAAGAAGATATGAGTTTGGTTTTGTATTCCAGAGACACTATCTCATCAACTATATGACTGCGCTGGATAATGCGACGATCGCATCGACGATCCCTGTAAGTGAAGCAAAGAAGAAAGCGGAGAAACTTCTTCTGGAGATCGGGCTGAAGAAGAGTGAACTGAATCACCGTCCGACCAAGCTCTCAGGCGGACAGCGCCAGAGAGTCGCTATCGCAAGAGCGATGATGAATGACCCGAAAGTGCTTTTCGCGGATGAGCCGACGGCATCTCTTGACCACGAGAATGCTTTCCTTGTCATGGAACGGTTGAAGGAATATGCAAAAGACAGATTGGTCCTGGTGATCACGCATGACACAAGCATCATCTCCGATGCAGACATGATCGTGAAGATCTGGGATGGAAGCATCTCGGAAGTTTCAGTGAAGGGAGCATGAAGGACATGAGTATCAGACCTTTTTCTGCCTTTACATATATCCGGAATAACAAAAGCAGATCCCTGGTGCTTCTTCTGATGATGTCATTTATCACGATCTGCTTCATCGGTGGTATGTATTGTGATAATCCGATTGAGACCTTCCGGGTATCAAAGTCTGAGTCCGACAGATATTTGCATATCTCTGTAAATGGAAGCAGTAATGATGCGATAGATGAATACCGGAAGATGCAGACGGAACTTAAGGAACAGCTTCCGGAAGAAGCAAGAGAGATCCTATATATCAACTCAAGATATTTCAGTTTTGAGACCATCATGCTCTTTGATTGTCAGATCGACGGATTTATTTTTCAGGGTCCTGAGGACTTCGAGATCTTCAAACAAAGAACACATCTCGTGCCGGAGGACATTGAACTGAATGACTATGAAGTGCTCATGAGCGAGCAGCTGGCGGAAAGTGAAGATCTTGAGATCGGCGATCCGATCGGCAAAGCTAAAAAACTTAAAGTCGCGAAGACTTTCAAGGGAGAGGGAATGCGTGCATATGGCGTGGCAAATGTCGGCGCTACAAACGATATGCTTGTTGTAAGTAATGACGGTGTCTGTGATCAGAAACTCCATGATGATCTGCGCCGTTGCGCGACGGAACTCTCCAGGAAGTACCCGCATGTGAAGTTCGAGACAGCCAGCACTTATGTTGCGGAAGTAGAAGGCCAGATGGGCTTTATGTACTACATCTTTGCTGTTGTTGTCATACTTGTAGCCATCGTTCTTCTCGTGACGATCAACGCGGTATTCACTGCGGCGTATGACAAGAGAAAACATGAGTTTGCGATCTATAAGGCGCTGGGATTCACGAAGGGGCAGATCTTCCGGAAAGTGGCCTCCGAGGTCTTGATCCTGAACTTAGGAGCTTTCATCTTCGGTATGCTTGTGAACACGGGGCTGATCCTCGTACTGAATCAGTGCATGTGGCCCAGCGGCTATCACTTCTACCGTGTGACAAAGTCTGCGGTTTATGGGACATTGATCACAGAGGTGCTGGTCATAGTGACAATCATCCTCCTAAACTGGCGGAAAGTCAGGAAGTGCGAGGTAACGGAGGAGTAGAAGGAATAAATCCTTTTGTTTTAGGAAAAGTCTATGTAATGGTCACTGTAGAGGGTATTTACAG
>DFFH01000127.1:0-2684 GCA_002368805.1 Mageeibacillus sp. UBA3781
TTCAGTTCTGACATAACCCGACTCCTTGTGAAATACTTGACTCTATTATACAGAACATCTGTTCGACCGTCAACCACTAAACTGAAATAAGCCGGTGTCTTTATTATTCTCGGTATCGAGGTCGCACTTAGCATTCCGCTTTATTTTCTTGGAAAGAAGTATCCCTGGATCGCCAAAAACCGGACAAAAGCTTTGGGCCTTACTGCACTGGGGCTGTGTGTGGTGTTATTTATCTTCGCGTTCTTCTTTTCTGTATAATGAAAGTACCAAAACTCTCCTTCGAGGGTCGAACTAAATTGTTTGATCAATATTCGATATTGAGAAGCGTGGCTGTGTTGCTTTGAAAATGCAGCATGGAAATCATCTTTTTGAGTTTAAGCGGAATCTTGCGGATGGATTGCTCAATCACTAGGAGCTCTGTTACACTACGAGTAACAGATTAGGATATCCTTTCCAAGCCTATCCTAATATTTCCTGCTAAAGGAGGAAGTTCAATGAAGAATTCTGTAAAACGTGTATGTGCATTGGTTCTGATCACATCATTCCTGTTCTCGGTCGGCTGTAAGAAAAAGAAAAAAACCGAGATAAAGCTCGTGCAGGAAACGGATCCGTATTACAGTTGTGAAGAAATCAAGCTGGACTTCCAGATTCCGGGAGATGAGGATAGAAAACTAAAAGCCCGCTATTTCGATGACCAGAAGATCTTCTCCGATGGCATAGTGATGACTGTAGCGGAAGAATATGTTATTCCGGAAGAACTGGAGGAACGCTATACGCATTTCCAATACAACCCGGAGGATGAAAACAATGTTGCCGAGTATACGAAGCTTCTGGAGGAGCGCAGCAGCTATTCGCGAAAAGGACTTGTTGTTTTCGGGCTGGATGGGAAGATGAAGAAGTTTACTCCGTTTGATGCCGCTTCCCAGGTTCTCGGAATAGCTGAGGATCCTTCCGGCAAAGTGGAAATTCTGCTAAATACATCAGACCTTAATCTGAACAAGAATAATTCGACGATCCTTTGTGACCTTTCGCCCGAAGGCGAACTGGTAAATCCGGTTTCACTAGGAAAAACTGTGCGTAACGGGCAAGATTTATTACTCCTGGATAATGGTAATTTTTTCTGTTTTGATAATGAGGACCGTGCACTTCTTCTGTTTAAGGCAGATGGTACACTTCTTAATGAAGAATCGTTTTTAGGAATGAGCGTGAGCAGATTATTCCAAGTTAATGGAAAGTATTACGCTTATATTATATTAGAGCATATGGATAATTCTGCTCCCGACCAGTTTATGTATGAGTTTGATCCGGCTACCGGCAAAAAGGTCGGCGGTAAGAAGGGTGAGAAACTTGATGTTACATGTCCGGTGCATGGAAGTCTGTTTGTGCAGGGGAAAGATGGCGTGTATGCGACCCTTGGAAATGGAATCAGGAAATATGATCTTCTTAACGGAACCGAACCTCAGCAGATACTATCCTGGAGCAATACAGATTGCAATTACTTTGGAATAGAAAGTGCGAGCACATATATAGAATCTGAAAACGATATATATGTTTTAAGAAAAGCCTCTCAAGGTGTCGCTGAATCCTATGGATGGTTTGTGTTGGATAATCCGGATTCACTAAATATCATGCATCTGCATCGCGAGGAAAAGAATCCGCATGCAGGAAAGAAGATTATTTCTTTAGCTTCTATCGGAAATCTGGATGAATACTTTCTGAATCAGTTGAATAACTATAATCTCGACCCCGAAAAAACGGCCAGGATCGTCGTGAAAGATTATTCAACAGATAATATGTATTCACGAAGCGGATCCGCTGGTGCCACATTCGGGAATTCTATGGATTTTCAGACGACAGAAGATTTTTCAAAAATCGCAGATCAGGTCTATCTTGATGTGAGAGCGGGAGATGGTCCGGATATTCTTCTGAATTTCGGGTCTTTTTCCCAGTTCAATACGGAACGTGCACTGGTAGACCTGAATGCTCTGATTGATGGGGAATCGCCACTGGATAGGAGTCTTCTGTATGATAATATCCTTCGCTCTTATGAGACGAATGGAAAACTTTACCAGATTCCGCTAACGTTTAATGTGACCGGTATGTTGGTGAATACAAATTATGTAGGTGATCGAACCGGCTGGACATACGAGGAGTTTAACAATATCAGCCAGTCACTTCCGGAAGATGTCAAAATGATTGGCATTATGACCCAGAGTGATCTGCTGGAGATGTTACTGGACGGATCAACAAGTCATTTCCTCGATTACGACGGACAGAAGGTCAAGTTCGATGATCCGGAATTCCGAGAGATACTTACTCTTGTAAAATCGTATGGAATCCCGAAAACTTATAGCGAGATCTATGAGGAATCTTTAAGTGACGAAGCAAAATTTCAAGAGGGCATGCTTGCCTCGATGAACTGGTCATTTTCGATAGGAAATTACAATTTTGGAAGGTTCCTAAATATCTACGATAGTTTTGATGGAAAAGTCAGCATGCTCGGATATCCCGGGATGGATGGGTCCGGCGCAAGAGCGGATAAAGCCACTTCTATCGCGATTTCCCAGGCGTCACAATATAAGAATGAGGCATGGGACTTTATCCGATCACTTTATGAAGAGGATACGCAGATTGCTCTTTCCCGCGGAACACTGGGTTTTCCGCTCAACAGGAAAGCCTTGGAT
>DFFH01000127.1:2813-12175 GCA_002368805.1 Mageeibacillus sp. UBA3781
TGATGTTGTCTATGACATATGACAACGTACATATGAATGAAGAACACGTGACGCTGATTCTTAATATAATCGAGAATATCCACGGTTCCTGTTCATCGGATCCGTCTGCTCTGTTGATCATCCAGGAGGAAGCCCCCGGGTATTTTACTGATCAGAGAACACTCGATGATGTAGTCAACATCATACAGAAGAGGGCGGCGACCGTCGTTCAGGAGCGCGGCTGATCCGTATAAGAAATTCAGGGAGCTTTTTTGCACACATCATTGCAGAAGAGCTCCTTTTTTGTTGCGCAAATTTCTTATTATATGTACTGTAGTCTTGTCAGATTCTCATCGGAATGTCGTCAATATAAGTGAAGGAGGTTATCCGGATGGACGATGAAGGAATAATCCGCTTATATTGGGACAGGGATGAGACCGCGATCACGGAGACATCTAAAAAGTACGGGAAGTACTGTTTCTCGATCGCGTACAGCATTCTCAATGACCATGAGGATTCAGAGGAGTGTGTGAACGATACCTACACGAAGGTGTGGAATTCGATCCCGCCGAAAAAGCCTTCGATCCTCTCTGCATTTATCGGACGTATCGTCCGTAATCTCGCACTGGACCGGTATAAGCGAAAAACTGCGCAGAAGCGTGGCGGGAATACGATGGATGTGATCCTCGATGAGATAGGTGAGATCGCATCTGATGTATCGAGCCCGGAAGATCAGCTGTCGCATCAGGAACTGGCAGACATGATCAATGATTTTCTTTCCTCGCTTCCTGTCGAGAAACGTGTTATGCTCGTCCGCCGGTACTGGTATGCGGACGATATCAAGTCGATCGCATCCCGGCTGGGCGTAAGCGAGAATACCGTCTCCGTCTCGATCCGTCGTCTTCGGATAAAACTCCGCGATTATCTTAAGTCGAGAGGATATGAACTATGAAAAACGAATTTCTGATGGAATCTTTTGGCTACATATCTGATGAATATATCGCGGAAGCAGCATCTTTTCAGAAGAAAAAACGCTCCGTGACGTGGATCCCTTATGCCGGTATTGCTGCCGCTTTTCTCTCGATCATCGGGATATTTTTCCTTGTGAAAAGCACTGTCAGGAGAGAGAAGACTGCGCCGTCCGAAGGAACAGATACATATCTCCCTGAAACAGGTCTGGAAGAGACCGTGCCGGCTACAAGTGGTACGGAAGCAACAGTGGCGATGACAAGACCGGCGGTGGATGAGGGGAAAGTGCTTTTTGCGCCGGATAAATCAGCGGGCGAGTGTCATAATGAGATGGTAGGCGCGCCTATGGGGGAAGTCATGATGCCGTATCAGTTACAGCAAGAAATCGGGAAAGCAGAGAATAAGGATGAGTACTTCTCTGTGACGTTTATGGTTTGCCGGTTCGAATATGTTGAACAGTATCGTGAAGAAATGGCGGCTATATATCCTGAGCGTGTGAGTGAAAAAAGGTTAATCGAACTTTTCGGAGATCGAATCAAAGAAGATGTTCACAAGGAAATGGATCGGCTTATAGGACTTGGATACCGGATCGAAATAGTGCCGCTTGACGAATACGTTGATAGAGAGGGCTTCGTTATCGAAGGGGAGAATGGATATCATGTAGATAACGGATTTACGGTAACCGGGTATCTTACCGGGGAGCAGCTTTCAAGCTTCGAGGCGGATCCGAAGCATGGGTATAGGTTTACCTGGAATACGAAGGATGGGGAAATCGGTGTCAGTGATGAGTGATCCGAGGAGGAATCAATATGAAGAATTCAACTAAAGTAATGATGGCGAAGATAATGGCGATGGCGCTGATCGTATCGATGGCAAGTGCTTTTGCCGCATGCAAAAAGAAATCGGATGTCCCGACGAAAGAGGAATTTCTGAATGAGCATATCAACGATCCGGATCCGCATGGTATGAAGAACCTGGACTTTGATCGCGAGGCGCTCATCAAGGCGTGGGGGGAGCCGGACGTGGGCGGAAGCTATGGAAGCTCTTCAGGCTGGAAGTGTGGCGAAAAGTTTATCCTGATCGGATATGACCCTGATGATCCCAATAAGATCAATGAGATGTATATATCCTATACGCAGGACCTGGTGTATCTGTTCTCCAATGCATCGCTGCACTATGTGTGCACGAGGAAAGACGGTGTAACAGATGAACACAACTGCATCATGATAGAGGATTCTCATCTCGATGAGCAGACGCGTAAGAGCCTTAAACAGGGAACGATCCTGCAGATCGAATTTGACGGGTACTTCCTGGACACATATCCCGGACAGATCAGTACGATATACTCTGTCAAAACGATCGGGCAGGTCGATGACTCGGAGATCCCGGCGCTGAAAGAACAGGAACAGTATATCCGGGAGCACTACACCGGAGAACAATGATATAATGTCCATGAGGTTGTTACACTAAAAGTAACGGAGACAAGGAGGCATGCAAAGATGGGTAAGTCAAGACTACGCGTTTTGACGCTGTTTTTGTGTTTTGCATTTGTGCTGCCGCTTTCGGCGTGCAAGAAAAAAGAGAAGGCGGAGAATTCTTCATTGCCTTTTTCATCATACTATTCCACAACGAATACGATCATGTCGATCCCGAATGTCATGAGGTCCGGTTTCTGCGGGAAAGGCGCATTTGCACTGACATTTTGTGAAACCGAAGAATACCGTGATGCATATCACAAGCAGTGTTTACCAACCACCATGGAGGAATTATACAACCTTCCTTATCTTCCTTTGGATGAGCAGGGGAATGAGATTGCGCCGGAGAGCTTCCTTTACTACCTGGATGCAAGTGGTGAGATCAAGGCAACATATGATATGAATAAAGAATGCCGTCCTTCGAAAGATATCAGAGATATCTGCTGCACCGAAGAAGCGTGCTGGGTCCTGACAGGTCGTGTTTCCTATAATGAAGGTGAAAGTGAGTATTCCCTTGACGCTTTTGATCCGGAAAAAGGATTAGCGAAGCATATCGATATTGATATAGGCTCCTACTCTAAAACTTTTTTCGGATTTCAGGTCGGAAGTGACGGCAGCTTCTATCTTACCGGAAGAAACGGCGTGGTTCTCGTTATAGATCAGAACGGAAAAAAGAAAGAAACGATCGCTCTTCCTGAAACATACGAAAGCGGCGCTGCTGTCATCTGGGAGGATTCCCTCACCTGTATGGGAATCGGAAAAGAACTGCCACAGGTGCTTTTCAAATATGACGAGAAAAATAAGACGTGGACGGAAACAGATATCGCAGTTACAGAGAATTGGAATAAGCTTCTGGTCCGCGATGAAAAACTGTTTAGTATTGAGACTTCAAAAATCACGAATCTGGATAAGAAGGGTGTATCTGAACTGAGTCTGGAAGAAAACTCGGTATGGGGATCTGTTGACGATATCCGATTCCTCGAAAATGGAGAACTCGAGCTTCTGGTCCACCCGATGAGCGATGATATGTGTATTCTGTATCACCTTGCGCCGTCGGATAAAAAGACTATGGAGAGTAAGAAGGAGTTCGTCATCGCAGGTTATAATCTGATCGAGAGCCCGATCCCGCAGCTGGTGGAGGAGATGAGCCTTCTGCATCCGGAGGTGAAGTTCGTCACGCGCGACTATATGAATGAGATCGATGCGGATGCAGACTGGACGGCGGCGAAGAAGAAGCTCTATGAGATCATCAGTCTGGATATTGCTAATGGAAAAGCACCGGACATGTACTACGACGTCTGCAATGATATTGCTCTGGGTGAGATGGAAAGACTCGGGTATCTTCAGGATCTTTCGCCCTATCTCGGATCTCTTAAAGAGGATGAGTACTTCATGGATAAGATCACGATGGGGAAGAAAACTCCATACAGCGCAAACTTATCTTTTTCAATCGTCGGATTTATGGCATCTCCGAAATATGTGGAGAATACGGACACCTGGACTTACGAAGATTTTTATCGCTGTGCAGAGAAGTACACGGATCTTACCTGTGTCCAGAGTATTTACTCGAAGCAGACCCTTCTGGAAAAAGGCGTTCTGGCGCAGATGGATATGTTTGTGAAAGATGGAAAAGCGAACTTTACCGGAGATGATTTCCTTCAGCTTCTGAAGTGGACGAATGAGATCGGCTGTAGAAATGACTGGGATGACTATAAGGCTGCGGAGCTCGATGACGGGCTGTTTATGCTGGACTTCGCGAGCGTATGCGCTCCGGGAAACGTGATCGATTATCAGGATCACGTTCTGGTTGGATACCCTAATGAGAACGGGGCACTACATGTGGTGCCGAATTACCTGCTGGCGATCTCTGCAACGACATCCCAGAAAGACCTTGCCGGGGAGATCATCCTTTATGCTATTGGTGAGAAGTTTCAGTCGAACTGCCCGACAGTCGGTGCAGGTGCCATGCTCGTGAACAGGAAGTGCTGGGATGAGGACTTCGAGGAAAGCTATAAACTGTATTCGCAGGCAGAAGCTGCAAAATTAAAAAAGAGTAAGGAAGAGTATCACGATCTGGCAGTCGCAACTGTCGAAAGAGCGAACAGGTATCTTTACGGCTATCAGTCTATCCTGGATATCGTCCTTGAGGAAGCAGCCGTGTACTATTCCGGTGACTGCTCGGCGGAACATGCTGCGGAACTGATCCAGAACCGGGTAAGTACCTATCTGAAAGAAACGAATTCATGAGGTTAAGATAAGGAGAAATGATATATGAATAAGAATGTTCAAAAAGTACTGGCCGTTTTTCTTTCATGCGTTGTGACCGGAGGTATGGTTTCCGGCTGTAAGTCAAAGGAGAAGAAGGAATCATCAAAACAGGACAGCACCACTACTTCTGCGGAAAACACGACAACTTCTGAGACCGAAGGCACGACTGCTTCTTCCAACGAAGAGACTGATGCCTCTGAGACGAAGAAACAGAAACTGTCGCCAGATGAGATGCTGGACGCATTTCTTAAGTACTGTGAAGATAATGAAGTTGCTTACGAAAAATCTGCCTCTGTCAGTAATGAGGAGGGGTATACGCGCTACCAGACGCCGCAGAACGGAACTTTGTTTGTGATCGATAGATACTCAAATGAAGAACTGGCAAAGAAGACTGTTAAGGACGTCAAGGGATACGGCGGATGGTATGAAGAGGATCTGGTGAAGAAGTCTGTTAAGACTGATGAAGACGGACTGGATCTTGAAGGATATTATTGTCAGGATCCGGACGGGATGAATATGCTCTTTGCTATCGGAAGAAAAGAACAGCTCGTTTTCCAATTTGAAGCAATCGGAGATGAACAGGTCAAACTGGTCGAAGATATCCTCCTGTCGATGGGGATCGATATAAAATCGATATCGTAAAGGATCCGGCTCTATACTTTTGGTATCTTCTTACCCGAAAACCGTTGGGGTATAATACTCCCATCAAGGGGACAAGGAAGTACTGTAAGATGAGTGAGCCGGAGAAAAAACCGAAGAAGGACAGCTCAGTAAGACATCTGTTTTACGCGCTGAAACAGGTGTGGCAGTCAGACAAACTGCTTCTCGTATTTACACTCTTTAAGAACTCTATAGAACAGATCTTCTATGTGTTCTTTTTTGTTTATCTGACAAAATACATCTTCAACTGTATTGAAAGAAATGTCGAGTACAGCAGGCTCCTATGGTTCCTGATCATCGCGTGTCTCGGACATGTCTGTGTACACTTTATCTGCGGCTGGTATGAGACCTACAGGAAGATCAAAACTTCGGAAGTATACCGGCACATCTTCCATCGCGTGATGGATATCTCGGATCATCTTTCTCTTTCCGACTTCGAGTCTCCGGACTTTTATGACCGGTACGCCCGTGCGCTCGACCGTTGTGCTGAGCAGGCGATGGATCTGTCGATCCAGACAGGCGTGTATATCGGTAATGTCGGTGCGACGATCATGTCTCTTGTCATCGTGGTCATGGTCGATCCGGTGCTCCTGGTATTCATGATCGTTCCGATGATCGTCAGTCTCTACTTCGGAAAAAAGAACGGTAAGTGCAACTATGACCGTGAGAAAGCGATCACCAGAGATAAGCGTACGGCTGACTATGTGAAGCGCATCTACTATGAGAAGAAATACGCACCTGAGATCCGTCTTTTCGATATCAACTCGATCATGCTCGACAAGCAGGAGAAGTCTGTCGAAAGAATGGGCGAGGTCTCTCTGAAATACCGAATGAAGTCCGCGCTTTATTCTTTCCTTATGAAGGGAAGCTATTCGGTGCTCGCAGGAATCGCTGCGTACTTCTATGTGGCATTCCGCATCAAGAACGGTGATGTGTCGGACATCTCGAGTTATGTCGCCATGATCACGGCAATGGCCTTCTCGACCGACCAGCTGAAGCATGCGGTTGAGAACCGTATCTATCTGAGTAATGAATCGAGGCTCTTTAAAAACCTTCAGGAGTTCCTCGAAGCGGAGCGTGAGGTGGAGGAAGAGAAACCCGATATCGGTGAGATCCGTTCGATCGAACTTCAGGATGTTTCCTTTGCCTATCCGGGTGCGAAGGAGGATACGATCCACAATGTATCTTTCCTCTGGAACAAGGGTGAGAAACTGGCGATCGTCGGATATAACGGCGCCGGTAAGACGACGATGATCAAGCTGATCATGGGCCTGTATCCGGTCACTTCGGGAAAGATCCTCGTAAACGGAACCGACATCAATGAGATCGATAAGAATGCCTATAGAAAAAGATTTGGTACGGTGTTCCAGGATCTGCAGGTATTCGCGATGCCGCTTGTCGAGAACGTCCTGATGAGACGGCCGGAGTCGCAGGAGGATTACGATACCGCGACGAAAGCTCTTACTAATGCGCAGTTCGATGTGAATCATCCGGAGCTTACCAAAGGTCTGGATACGATCGTCACGAGAGAATTCGATGAGAGCGGATTTATCCCGTCCGGAGGCCAGGCGCAGAAGATCGCGATCGCGAGAGTCTTTGCCCAGCAGCCGGATATGGTCATCCTCGATGAGCCGTCCTCGGCGCTTGATCCGCTTGCCGAATATAACATGTACAACAACATGATGCGTCTGTCGGAAGGCCGTGGTGTCGTCTTTATCTCGCACCGTCTTTCTTCTGCGAGAATTGCGGATAAGATCTTCATGATGAAAGACGGAAAAGTGGTCGAGCATGGCACACATGAAGAACTCATGGAGAAAAAAGAACATTACTATGAGATGTTCATGCTTCAGGCCGAGAACTATCAGGACAGTCTGCCGGAAGAACTTCTCCGGGGAGCGGAGGCTTTCTATGAGTAAGAAATCGAGAAAAAAACACAGCAGAATGAAATTGCCGGAAGAGAAGATCACCATCCGCCGCATGGTCGGAAATGTTTCCTATCTTCTGAAATATGCCTCGAAGTATGACAGGCCCCTGATCGTGAAGATCATGGTGCTGAATATCCTTCTGCTTTCCGGAATGGCGGTCAACGATACATTTATCCTGAAGATGATCATCAACCGCCTCACCGGTCAGTATGAATTCAAGGAAGTTATCGTACTGCTTCTGATCTCGCTGGTCCTCGTAGTATTCCTCGAGTGGGTCCGCCAGCTCCTGAACGAGTGGTCGAAGGCGAAGCTGATCCCTCTGAGCGGAAGGATACAGCGGGAACTTGCCGAGAAGAACAGTCTGAAGGATCTGATCTTCTACGATGATCCGAAGAATTACGATAACTATATCGTTGTGTCCCAGCGTGCAGATGCACTGATCGAGGATACGGTAATGGTCGTAAGTACCATCATCGGCGGTGCGGTCGCACTCTTTGTCGCTTCCGCCATGATCCTGACCATCAGCCCCGTCCTGGCGATCTTCCCGATCGCGGGATTTATCGTGAATCTTCTGACACGCTTTCAGATCGAGAAGATCAACTACACCTGGTGGCAGGAATCCAGAAAGAAGATCCGTAAAGCGGATTACAGTAAGCGTGTATTCTATCAGCCGGAGTTTGCCAAGGAATGTAAGCTGACCGATGTCCGGGAGCCACTTCGAAAACAGTTCGACGAGGCCCTCGATGAAGCGGCGGAGGAGGGCCGTATCTATGGTCCGCCGCTGACCTGGATCTCGCTGGTGAACTGGATCTCCGTCTTTACCGTATTCTCTTTCTTTGCGATCCCGGCATATCTCGGCTATCTCGCACTGGTTGTTAAGTCGATCGCTCTCGGCGATGTGGCATCGGCGAATAACGCGGCAAACTACGTAAGAAGAAACCTTAACGAGATCAACTTCTGTCTCGTCGACTTCCAGCAGATCGGACTGTATGGAGATAAACTTATCAAGCTTCTCGAGTACAAGCCGAACATCGAAGTCGCGGATGGTCTGGTTCCGGAAAAAGGATCGGGGCCGCTCGTGCTCTCGCATGTATCCTTCCGGTATCCGAATACCGAGAAGGATACACTTTCGGATATCTCGATCGAGATCCATCCGGGCGAGAAGATCGCGATCGTAGGTGAGAACGGCGCGGGCAAGACCACTTTCGTGAAGCTCCTGATGCGCCTTTACGATGTTACGGACGGCAGCATCAGCTATGGCGGACACGATATCCGCGAATACAACACACGCGAATACAGAAAGAAGATCAGCGCGGTCTTCCAGGACTACAACATCTATGCGGCCACGATCGCCGAGAATGTTCTTCTCCGAAAAGTGAAGGAAGGCGATGAAGAAGACGTGATCCATGCACTTCGGAAAGCCGACTTCGGAAGAAAACTCGATTCTCTGCCTGAGGGTATCAATACTCCGCTGACCCGTGAGTTTGATGACGCCGGCGTAAACCTCTCCGGCGGTGAAGGGCAGAAGCTCGCGATCTCGCGTGTATTCTTAAGAAATGACGACCGTGCGGTATCGATCCTCGACGAGCCGTCATCGGCGCTTGACCCGGTTTCGGAGTATAAGCTCAACAAGAACCTGATCGAGAATGCCGGCGAGGATACCGTTATCTTCATCTCGCACCGTCTTTCCACGACCCGCATGGCTGACCGCATCTACCTGTTTGAACACGGCAGGATCATCGAGCAGGGGACCCACGATGAACTGATGGAGAGAAACGGCCGTTACAGAGAGATGTTCGACCGTCAGGCACAGAATTATCTGGTCTAATCTACAAATTTTTTGATAATCAAAGGAAATAGTTTGACTTTCAAAGTATTACTGCTATCATATAAGAGACAGGTTCCGGACGTGTACTATGCACGCCCAGATTATGCACTTTAGAAAGGTGGTCTTTTATATGGACGGCAAGTGGGTCGATTCTATAGCTGATCTTAAGACAAGAAGACAGGGCGCGGAGCTGGCCGGTGGTGAAGCCGGTATCGAGAAGCAGCATTCCCGCAGTAAACTCACCGCAAGAGAGAGGAT
>DFFH01000127.1:12228-13174 GCA_002368805.1 Mageeibacillus sp. UBA3781
AAACTCACCGCAAGAGAGAGGATGCAGGCGCTTTTCGATGATGATACATTCGTCGAACTCAATTCCCTCATGACTTCCGGAGCGACAGACTTCGGTATGGATAAGAAAAAGAAACCGGGCGACGGTGTCGTGACCGGTTACGGATATGTACACGGAAGACTCGTGTACGCTTCCTCGCAGGACTTCACGGTCGGAGGCGGATCCCTCGGTGCGGCGCACGCGAAGAAGATCTGCCTGGCGATGGATAAGGCGATGGAGGCAGGCGCACCTTTCGTATCTATGAATGACAGCGGCGGAGCCCGTATTGAAGAAGGTATCGACAGCTTAAACGGCTATGCGGAGATCTTCCTGAGAAATACGATGGCATCCGGCGTGATCCCGCAGATCTCGGTCATCATGGGACCATGTGCCGGCGGTGCCTGTTATTCCCCGGCGATCTGCGACTATATCTTCATGACCGAAGCAACTTCCCAGATGTATATCACCGGACCTGCGGTCGTTAAGTCTGTTACGGGTGAAGAGATCACGGCAGGACAGCTCGGCGGCGCGGGCGTGCACTCTGCAGTCAGCGGTGTGGCACACTTCGTATATCCGGATGACCTCGAGTGCTTAAACGGCGTACGCCGCCTGATCGGATATCTCCCGAACAATAACGAAGGCTACGCTTCTGAAGTCGAGGGTGTTTCCGTAGATGCCTGTGCATCTATCCCGGAGATCGTTCCTTCGAATCCGAAGGCCGCCTACGATGTCCGTGACGTCATCGCCACATTTATCGATAGAAACAGTTTCATGGAAGTTTCCAGAGACTTTGCGAAGAATATCGTGGTCGGATTTGCCCGTATCGAAGGAAAGACCGTGGGTATTGTTGCCAACCAGAGTAACTGCATCGCAGGATCCCTCGAGATCAATGCGTCCGACAAGGGTGCGCGTTTCATCCGCTTCTGCG
>DFFH01000161.1:0-1401 GCA_002368805.1 Mageeibacillus sp. UBA3781
TCATGTTCGTTACTGCATTTCTTCCCGCGAGCTCATCATAGCGCTCCTTCTCTGCACCTGTTACTTCGTTCTGTTCTACTAACTTGATTCTAGCCATCGTTTTAATCTCCTTAATTTGTTATTCTGTTCCCGGAAGTTTACGCCGTCCCGGGATCCCGGCTTATTTCAGGAATACTTTCTGCGTGTTTTCTCTTCACACTGCCAGCTCAAGTACTGCCTTGAATTCTTCTTTATCCAGCGGATAGTAGTGACCGACAGGACCGTTTCTGGTCGCTCTGTCTGCCATGACATCAAAGTCCTCCTTTCCGATTCCAAGTTCCGTTAATGTAGTCTTAAGTCCGATCCTTCCAAAGAACGACTTAAGTTCATATGCGAATTTGTATGCTCTTTCCTTCTCGCTGTAGTTATAGGAATCCACACCGAATACCCGGCTTGCGAGAAGTGCGGCTCTCCACGGCTTTTTCTCTGCGATATACTTCGCCCATGCGGAGAAAACGACCGCCATTCCTTCCCCGTGTACGATGTTGTACTGCGCGGAAAGCTCATGCTCGATACGGTGTGATCCCCAGTCGGCTCTTCTTCCTGCATCAAGGAAGTTGTTATGTGCCACGCTTGCCAGCCACTGGATCTCTCCTCTGGCATTCACATCCTTAAGATCAATAAGAAGCTTATCCGCATTTACGAGGAGTGCACGGATCGCGCCCTCGATCAGATAGTCTGTCGTATCTGAATTCTTCTCATCACTGAAATATCTTTCGAGAAGATGGGTCAGAACATCCGCAACACCAACAAATGTCGGGTATGCCGGAAGACCTGCGGTAAACTTGGGATTCATGATCGCAAACTTCGGGATAATGCGGTCATCTTCAAATCCGAGTTTCCATTCGCCGCTCGAAAGGATCGCGCAGTTTGATGTTTCGGATCCGCTGGATGCGGTGGTTGCGATGACGCCGATCGGAAGAACTTCTTCCGGAACGACACCTTTTTCGAAGAAGTCCCACGGATCTCCATCGTACGGGATGCTGATCGCAACTGCTTTTGCCGTATCGATCGCGCTACCGCCGCCGACAGCGAGAACGAAATCCACGCCATCTTTTTTACCCTGTTCCACCAGTTTTCTTACCAGATCGATACTCGGATTCGGAACGACTTCACCATTCTCCGAGAACTTGATGCCCAGTGCTTTTGCCGCATCGGAAACGACCTGATAGATACCCAGGTCCTTGATAAAATCACCGCTATATACGAGAAGAAGTGATTTTACTTCATATGCCTCGAGAAGTCCCCTAAGCTTCTTCTCTGAATCCTCGCCGAAGACGATCTTCGCGGGGTTGTAGTACTCAAATCCAATCATTTTCCTTTCTCCTTTTCCAGCCATAAAAATGGGAGCTTCTCATATTT
>DFFH01000161.1:1518-11040 GCA_002368805.1 Mageeibacillus sp. UBA3781
AAGGCGCGAAGAATCAGTTCCGCGCCCGGCCATAACATCCCGGGAGGGCCGCATTCGATCGCACATGACGCAATAACATGTTCGGGTTTCTGAATGCTTCATCTTCGCTTCTCCTCTCTTACGTTCTTTTTTTCCGGAAACACCGGCCGTGTCAACTGTGGTTCTTATTTATTCACCGGCTGTCCCGCTCGAATGAGTTAACTATACTACTACTAACCTACTATGTCAATAGGTAAATATTTTCAATCTAAATATAAAGGTTTCTACCGATAGAAAGGCAAGATCTGTATTTCTATCGGTACAATCACATCGTCTTTTGCAGATAAAACGAGAGATTTTTGAGTTCTATCGGTTTGTTCTCTGTAAAGACGACCGATAAAAAAGCAGATTCGGGAAAATTATGGGAATAGTACAGCCAATATGTACGGATATAATCTAGGTATTATACTTTTTTATCGGTCATTAGCGTCCAATTCCTACCGATAGAATTACGAAAACAGAATTTATTATGGGTAAAGAACTTGAAACCCAGGTGTTCCGATAAATACTTAAGTTACTTTCGTAGTCGTTAACAACAAGGGGTTGCTCATTAAATGAGACAACCCCTCAACGTTTCCTATTTTCGATTTGGTCATAGAAATGCTGCCAGTCGACAAGTAAATGCATCAGACCAGATGCCACTCTACTCCCTCTCTTGTATCCTTGATCTCGATGCCCTTTGCCTTCAGTTCATCACGGATAGCATCTGCTGTTGCAAAATCTTTCGCCTTCTTCGCTTCTGCGCGGCGGGCGATCGCATCATTGACATATGCCTCGAGTTCAGAATCAACTGCAGCACCTTCTCCCAGTGCTTTTGCATGACCGATCAGATCCAGGGACAGCACTCTATCAAAGCTCTCTACCAGCGCGAGCTTGGTCGCGTCATTCACATCCGCCTTCAGTGCATCATAGAGAATGGTGACCGCCATGGATGTATTGAGGTCATTGGATACTGCTTCGCAGAATTTGGTCTCAAACTCTTTCTTCGCTGCTTCATCTACCGCGCCGTCCGCTCTCAGCTCAGAAACACGCTTCACGAGCTTGTTATATGCTGAAACTGCGTTATCGAAAGTGTCATATGAGAACACCAGCGGCTTTCTGTAGTGAGACTGTAAGCAGAAGAATCTATATGCCAGCGGGTCATAGCCCTTTCCCTGAAGAACGGATACAGTAAGGATCGCGCCCTTAGACTTCGACATCTTACCGGACTGGTCATTCAGGTGATTGCTGTGGAACCAGTAATTGCACCACTTGTGACCGAGGTATGCTTCGGACTGGGCGATCTCATTGGTGTGATGCGGGAAGATATTGTCTACACCGCCGCAGTGAATATCCATATACTCACCAAGATGCTTCATGGAAATGCATGAGCACTCGATATGCCAGCCCGGATATCCGACGCCCCACGGGCTCTCCCACTTGAGCGCCTGGTCTTCGAACTTCGACTTGGTAAACCACAGAACGAAGTCCGTCTTATTTTTCTTGTTTACATCCTCTTCGACATCATCGCGGACGCCGATCTCGAGATCGTCTTTCTCGACAGCGGAGGAGAACACATAGTAGTCCTTCAGTTTTCCGGTATCGAAGTACACATTGC
The DNA here is from genome assembly GCA_002368805.1 of Mageeibacillus sp. UBA3781. GTDB lineage: Bacteria > Bacillota > Clostridia > Saccharofermentanales > Saccharofermentanaceae > Scatonaster. Next base: position 3,155 of record DFFH01000161.1, read on the forward strand.
CGCCGGCTACGTAAGCATAGCCTTTGTCAAGAAGTGTCTGAACCATGTGGATGAACTCGGGAATGCAGTTCGTCGCAGGCTCGATCACGTCCGGACGCTTATTCCCGACCGCATCAAAATCCTTAAAAAACGCATCCGTATAGAATTTCGCGATCTCCATGACGGTCTTATGCTCACGCTTGGCGCCTTCGACCATCTTATCCTCGCCGGTATCCGCATCCGAAGAAAGATGACCGACATCCGTGATGTTCATGACACGCTTTACATCATAGCCTGCATACTCCAGGGACTTGATAAGCGCATCCTGCATGATATAGGTACGGATATTTCCGATGTGAGCGAAGTGGTAAACCGTAGGACCACAGGTGTACATGGCGACCTTCCCCTCTTCATTGGGCTTAAAATCCTCAACAGTTCTGCTCAACGTATTATAAAATCTAAACATGGCTATCTTCCGGCCTCTCATTTTATTTCGACTAATAATATCACCGATAAGTCATTTAGAAAAGATTTTTTTATTATAATGCTGCCATTTCCTGCCGGATCAGATCCTCGGTATCTGCCATCGCCTGAAGCGTCTGCTCGAGGAGCTCATCCAGTTCCCATCCGAGCTGGGAAGCACCCCGTTCGATCACTTCGCGGGAGCATCCTGCGGCAAATCCCTTGCTCTTATATTTCTTTTTCAGGGATTTCAGCTCCATATCCTTTGTGCTCTTAGAGGGACGCATCAGTGCGGCCGCCCAGATCAGTCCGGTCAGTTCATCCGCCGCGAAAAGCACTTTTTCCATTTCATGTACCGGCTCGACGTCGATCGTAACGCCGTTTCCTACCGTGATGCCATATCCGTGGGAACATACGGCATGGATAATGTCATCGCTGACTCCGTTTTCTTTCAGAAGTTCCGGAGCCTTCAGGCAGTGCTCCTCCGGATAAAGCTCGAAGTCCACATCGTGAAGAAGTCCCACGATCCCCCAGTATTCTTCTTCATCCGCATATCCGAGTTTTCCGGCATACCATTTCATAACGGCTTCCACCGTGAAGGCATGCTGGATATGGAACGGATCCTGATTATACTTTCTCAGGATAGTTAAAGCTTCGTCTCTTGTAACCATAGTTATATCCTCAGCAGGTGTATCCGGGCTTGACGTACAGTGCTTTTTCATCGGCAAAGATCTGGCCCTCAAATACCTGTTCCTTCCAGTTTTCTTTCTCTACTTCCTTGATCGCGACCGATACGGAAGAGAGGTTGCATCCGAGAAGTTCCGCGACATCTGCGGCAACCTTATCGGCACACTTCTGCTTCACTTCTTCTGTTCTTCCCGGATAACATTTGATTTCTACATGTGGCATTTTCGGTTCCTCCTTTAATCTGTAAAAAAGCCTTCCTGTTCATAATGTTTTTCTTCAGGAAATCTCGCATATGAAGTACTCATTCTGCGGAATCCCCAGTGCTCATAGAGCCCTATATGTTTCGGGTGCGTATAAAGGATCACGTTGCACCCCGAAAGCCGCTTCAGGATCTCGTCGACGATGCGTTTTCCGATCCCTTTCCCGCGGTATTCATCTTTCACCGCGATATTATAGATCGCGCCCTGGGATATCCCGTCCGAGATCGCTCTTCCGACACCGATCAGTTCATCTTTTTTCTTTACGAAGATCGTCACATAACTATTCCGGAACACCTGCCTTTGCGTGTCACTATCAAGGTCACTTAGGCCATAGTATTTCAGAAGTCCGCTGACTTCCCCAAAGTCGATATCTTCGCACGAATCGATGATCTCGTATGTACTGCTGTTCATTATTCTACTGCTCCGTTTTTGATAGAGGAAGAGACTGCTAATATAGCAGCCTCCTCCCCATAAGTGAGATTAAACGACGGATGGATCGTTCCGTCAGTTGTTGTCGTAGATGTCTTCCGTAAACGTCAGACTGCCACGATAACCGGCATAAGTTCGGTTGAAGATCAGCCGCTCGCTCATCGGGAAAGAACCCAGGATGAACTGGATGTCCTTCTCGAGCGCGATCTCCCTGTCATTACTGGAACCGACAAGGAGCGTGATCTCCTGCTCTTCCTCCCGGATCGCCTGATTGATCTCATACTGATCCGTCAGGAAAAGCACTTTCGGCGGGCGGGCATACTCAAGGTCCGTGATCTCCTTAACGATCGCTTCCTTGTCTTCCGGTCGGAAAACAGGTTCGGACACGATGACCAGCACCGGCGTAAAACTATAATCATTGGCAAGGTATCTTGTGAATCCTACAGCATTATTCGCATCCGCGACAACCGCGAAGCGCTTCCAGCTCAGGACACCGATGGCCTGACCGAGGTAGTTGTAAACATATTTTTCTTCGTCTGCGATGACCTTCTCCACCAGATCCTTATCAAGGTTCAGGGCTTCGCCCACCGCACGGACGAACTTCGTCGTATCGGTCGCGCCGACGAAGAGTCCGGGGATACGGAGGCTTGGCACGCCGAACTTGGATTCGTACTTGGCTGCGGGGCCCTTGAAGATCCACGGATTGACGATGATGTTCAGTGCCGCCGAAGACGACTTCTTTACATCCTCGATGCCCTGTCCTTTGGTAAAGAACGTATTTACCTTAAGACCCAGACGCGAAAGGATGCGGTCGATCTCTTCGAGCGTTCCGCTCCAGAACGGATCGTGATAAGGGATGATGCCGAAGATATTGACGAGTTTATCGTCCTTCGGGACATCGCTTTCGATGACTTTATCGAGAAAAGTATTCCATACGGTCTCATATCCGAGATTGCTGTCTCCGGTAAAGCCCGGTGTCTCGATCGGATAGACCGGGATGCCTTTTTCAAGGAATTCGTTCGTCACACTGGCGATATCGTCGCCGATGATTCCGGCCGTGCAGCCTGTCAGAACGAAGTAAGCATCTGCGTCGATGATATCGACTGCGCCCTGGATCGTCGTTCTAAGTTTATTTACGCCGCCGAAGACGACTTCCTTCTCGAGCATGTTACTGGAAGGGATCGAAACCGAGCTGACGAAGCACGAAGACTTGTGTCCGGACTGTCCCTGCTCGGATGCAGAAGACTGCATGCAGCAGCCGGGGCCGCTATGGAAGATCGGGCAGACACGGTCGAGTGCACCTAAGACCGAATTGATACCGGCAAGAGCGCAGCCGCCCTTCGGGTTTTCCATGATCTCTGACATGTCAGTTCTCCCCCTCTCTGATGATGTATTTAAAGGCATCTTCCGAATACCAGGACTCCTTATACGGGAGCTTGACATGCTCGGAGATCTTCTTGTTAAAGCCCGGATTTTCGAGCTGGTCGGCGATCTTGTTACCGAGGAACAAAAGTCCGTCATATCCCATTGTCGGACGCTTGCCGTCGAGTACGTGTGTCGTCGGAACGCCGAGTCTTGCGGCCCATTCCGGTACTCCGATAAAAGCATCCGGCTTGAGTTTCTTGACGAGGTTGACCTGCTCGAACGGCTGCATGTTTGCGATATCCACGACGAACTCTTTGTGGATGCCGTTTAAGTATTCGATATCGACCTGGGCATCGTCATCGTAGGTCGGTGTTTCGAGTCCCACGAGTTCCATGCCGAAGTCATCGATCAAGGCCGCCGCAGCAAAAGATCGTCCCGTTCCGCCGCAGATGAATACTCTCTTTCCCTGGAGACGGTCGCGGAGTTTCTTGACGAGAGGCTCGATCCTCTCATGTTCTCTTTTGATGATCTCTTCGACTTCCTTTTCTTTTCCGACGACCTTCGCGATACCTCTGTACCACTTATCGGTATTACGGATACCGATCGGCATAACGGTGTGCGAATACGGGATATCGTATTCTTCGTACAGGGTCTTCATGAACTCATCGGCAAAGACCTTACAGATCGAGGTGGAAGCCTCAGCTGCCGGGATCTTCCTGATCTTTTCGAGTGAGCTGTAGAAAGGAATATAGTTGACTTTCGCACCGAGGAGCTGGAGCATTCTCTCCATCTCTTTCTGGTCGGCATAGCTGACCGTCGTCGGCGCGAAAAGATTGATCAGGCCGGATTCCTTCTCAACTTTCTGATGTTTCAGTATATACTTGTTGATCGAGATGAATGCCGCATCAAAACCGGATGCACAGATCTTCGACTTAAAGCCTTCGCAGTGGATCGGGATGATCAAGGGATCCGGATATTCGTTCTGAAGATCCGAGCAGATCGCATCGATATCATCACCGATGATGCCGGAAGCGCATGAAGCAAATACGAAGATCAGCTTCGGAGAATATCTTTCAACGGCCTTTTGTACCGATTCACGTAATTTTTTCTCACCACCGAAAACAACACTCTTCTGATCGAGATTCGTCACGATCAGGCGCGGGTTCTTGACATTTCTGATCCCTCTATGGATCTGTCCGACACGGTACATATCGATCGCCATGATCGCGCATCCCACACAGCCTTGCGGAGAATGGGAAATAAAGACAGCATCCTCCAGAGACATCAGCGCTGCGAGGCTGTTGATCTGCTGACACTGAAGGCCCTGCGCGAAACTTCTGTCTGCTCTTTTCAGGCAGCCCTTCTTAAAGCTCTCGCTGACTTCCTGTCCGGTCGTGCCAAGGTCATTGACTCTGCCCGGTTTACTTTCCCTTACGCCGGAATATGTCACTTTTGCCATAAGAACCTGTTCCTTTCCATCCGTTTCTACGGATCATTTCTTTGTTCCGATCCGCTTTTCCGGATCACTTTTTCTTATCGTCTTATTCTTCCTCTGCCGGACGGATCTGCCGGAGCGACTGGCGGTTATCGATCTTGTAGTAGTAAGAAGAGATCTTATCGAGCGCATCTTCCACACTTACTTCGATATCGAAGACCGAGATGGCTTTCTTCTCAAACTGTTTCTGCGCCTGAAATCCGATCTTCTTGCAGACAACGGCTCTACAGTCTTCGATCAGGGCGACCTTACCGAGCACTTCGGTTCCGTCGCCGCATCCGTGGCCATTCCCGCCACAACCGGAGCCATTGCCGCAGGACCCGCCGTTCCCGCAAGAAGATGATTCGGCAGCATTGACAGATGCTTTTGCCGAAGGATCGGAAGGCGCTACTTGACGGATCTCCAGAAACTGCAGGTCCTGTCCATCGACACGGTAAATATAGAAATGGTCTGTCTCGCCGAATTTCAGGTCAACATTGATTCCGTTGGATGAACCAAAAGCGATATTATATGCCATATCCATGGACTCCTTTTCTCAAGATTTTTAAGAATATACCGGGCGCCCCGCACCCGGCATATCCTCACGCAATATTTCTCAGTTGAATCGGGAAACTGCTATCGTGTAGATATCTTCGATCAGGCGGATGCCGCCTTCGTATCCGGCATAGAAATTGTCGAATACGACCTTATCCTGTACCGGCCAGGAGATGTTGAGGAAGTTGCCCTTGAGGCTCTCCGTGATCTCCTTTTCGTAGTAGCCGCCGAGAACGAGCGGATAACCGTGATAGTCGTGGTTCTTGATCTCTTCGTGGATCTTATATCCGTCGGTCTCAAAAGAAACTTCCGCCTCGATGCCGAAGTTGAGTTTTTTGAATTCTTCCGTGATACGGTCACGATGGTTCTTCGGAGTATCATCGACAACGAACTGCTTTGCCGGGATCAGTCCGAGGTCATTGACCAGGAACTTCGTCACGGCGAGAGAATACTGAGCATCCGCAACGACAGTGAACTGCTTGTTGATGACACGGTTCTCGAGGAACAGATCCGCATAGCGGCTGATGAGGTAGTAATAGTAATCCTCATGCTCCTTGATGACCGCTTCTACCTTCTCTTCCGGAACACCTGCAAACTTACCAACTTCACGCAGGAACTTACTGGTTTCCGTCGCGCCGATCGGAAGATTCGGATAGTGAAGATACGGGGTGCCGAACTTCTTTTCCATCTTCTTAACGTTATTTAAGCCGACCCATGGGGAAACGAGAAGATTGAACTCCGCTTCCGGGATCTTGTTGATATTCCCGATACCGCGCTTATAGCCGAAGATCGTATTCGGAGTAAGACCGAGCTCCGCGATAAGCTTTTCGAGCTGACGGAGATTTCCGAGCCAGAAAAGATCCTGATACGGTACATCTGCCCAGATATTAATCAGGCCCTTCTGCTTCTTATCGGACTTCTTCAGATACTGGTCAACGATCGCGTCGACTACCTGCTCGTGGCCCTTATAGTTATTGCCCTTAAAGCCTGCGGTCGGTGCATAGACGACCGGCTTTTCCGCGTCTTCGTATCTGGAAACGACTTCGCCGGAATCATCACCGACGATCTCCGGGATACATCCCGTAAGTACGACATAGAGATCTGCGTCGATGACCTTCAGTGCATTACCGATCGTGGAATCCAGCTTCTTTACGCCACCGAAAACAACGTCTTTTTCGTTGATACTGGTGCACGGAAAAATATTCGGAGAAAAGTATCCGGAGCTTCCTGTGGATTCCGAAAGTTTCTGCGCGCAGCCAGGGCCACTGTGAAGGATCGGGAGAGCGCGGTCGATCGCCTGAACGGTCTGCATCGCACCCAGTGCGCATTTATATCTTTGCTTATCTAACAACTTCGCCATTATTTCGTTTCCTCCAGGAACTTATCAACATTCTGCTGGTACCACCAGTCTGTATATGGAAGCCTGGTGCGCTTTGCCAGGTTCTCTTCGAAGCTTCTGTTATTGATCGCATCGAGGACGGTCTTGGCAAATTCCAGTGTATGCTTATATCCGAAGATCATGTACTCATCGGCAACATAGATCGCAGGAGTACCATTCTTGATCGCCCATACGGTGGAACCCGGGTGACGGGAAAGATACATATCCGGCTTGTACTTATGCAGGATGTTCATGACCTCGAAGTTCTGCTGGTCGGCAACACTTGCTTCAAAGTCGATATCATTATCCAGAAGGTACTTCATGGACGGCGGTACATCGCCGTTTTCATACTTCTTATCGTAGTGCCATGCGAGCGCCCAGACGACCTTGATGCCGAGTTCATTGAGAACACGGGAAACCTCGAATGTGTAGCCCGGTCCCATACCGAGAACGGCGGTCTTTCCAGATAGCTGCTTCTTCACTTCTTCGATCTGCGGCAGATAGATCGCACGCTGCTCTTCGATATACTTTTCGATCGGTTCGGATCTTCCCGTTACTTTACCGATCTCACGCAGCCACGTCTCAAAACCGACGATACCGCACTGGTTAATGGATCTTACGTAAGGAACACCGTACTTTTCTTCCAGTGCATTTCCGAGGTAGTTACCGAGAGTGCCGCAGATGCAGGTCGTCGCCAGGCTTTCGGAAATGTGGGACAGTTCTTCTACCGTGGAATTGCAGTACAGGAATACCGGATCGAGATCGAAGTTTTTGAACATCTCGATGATCTCCGGACGCGCGCTCTCGAAGAAGTTCTTGAAGTTGATCTTATTCGTCTTCACGCCTTCTCTCGGGGGCTGCACGATGGACTGCAGTACCGCGTGGTCGGAAATATCGAAGCCGGTTGCCCAGATACGGGACTTAAATCCTTCGCAGTGAACGGCCACGATCGGAACTCCAACTTCATCTCGAACCTCATCCACGATACTGTCGATATCCTCACCGATGATACCTGTTGCACAGGAAGAAGATACGAAGATCGCCTTCGGGGAATATCTCTTATTGACTTCTAGGATGACGTTTCTAAGTGCATTTGTGGATCCGAAGATCGTGTCATTCTCGTTCATGTCGGTTCCGACATAGATCGTATCACTGGTAACGCCGCGCTTTTTGGACATAACCTTCGACATATAGTAAGCGCCGGCACCTGCCACGGAGCATCCTGCCGGACCGTGGTGGATGAGTGCCACATCACGGATACCGCAGAGCTGGCCGAGTGCGCAGGAGGAAAGACATG
>DFFH01000094.1 GCA_002368805.1 Mageeibacillus sp. UBA3781
ACGGTCACATGCGACTCGTCGATCATCAGAAGATAATCCTCCGGCATAAAGTCCATGAGCGTATATGGCGGCTCTCCCGGCTTTCGCATCGTCAGATGTCTCGAGTAGTTCTCGATGCCTTTGACGAATCCCGTCTCGGAGAGCATCTCCAGATCGTATCTGGTCTTCTGCTCGAGACGGTATGCCTCGATGAGTTTTCCCTGCTCCCGAAGCTCGGCGAGACGCTCCTCCAGCTCCTCTTCAATCGTCACGATCGCTCTATCGAGTTTCTCCTTCGTCGTCGCATAGTGGGAAGCCGGGAAGATCACGGCATAGTTTCTGTTCCACATTACTTTGCCGCTGATATAGTGCACTTCCGAGATCTTCTCGATCTCATCGCCAAAGAAGGTCACCCTCGTAAGCAGTTCCTCGGAAGACGGCGGAAAGATATCGAGCGTATCGCCCTTTACGCGAAAAGCACCTCGCGTGATCTCAAAGTCATTTCTTACATACTGAAGGTCGATGAGCTTTCGGATCACCGCATCCCTTGACACCTGCATCCCGGATCTGAGATTGATCATCAGGTCCTTATAGTCGGAAGGATCACCGAGGCCATAGATACAGGAAACAGAGGCCACGACGATAACATCCCTTCTCTCCAGAAGCGCGCTTGTCGCACTATGCCGCATGCGGTCGATCTCGTCATTGATATCACAGTCTTTCTCGATATAGGTATCCGTCGAAGCGATATAGGCTTCCGGCTGGTAGTAGTCATAGTAGGAGACGAAGAACTCCACGGCATTTTCCGGAAAGAAAGCCTTAAACTCCGCGGCAAGCTGCGCCGCCAGCGTCTTATTCGGCGCGATCACGAGTGTCGGCCGCTGGGTCTTCTCGATGATGTTCGCCATCGTAAAGGTCTTGCCGGAACCGGTAACACCGAGAAGTGTCTGCCCCCGCATGCCCGCATTCAGTCCATCGACCAGTTTTTCGATCGCCTGCGGCTGATCTCCGGTCGGAGTATAATCGGAATGGATTTTAAACGGAACCATCATCTCGTTCATAAAAGCCTGCCTTCTGTTCGAACATATTTTCGTCCGATTCAGTATAGCACATCTCTCTATAAAGAGAAAGCCTTTTTCACAAAGGTATTACAAACAGATTAGCCACCTACAGGAAGTTCTTTCAGATGCTCGTCATGTTTGCCGGTTTGTTTCTTCTTTTTCAGCGGAGGAACGATTTCTTCGATGTCCGCTTCAGCATCGAATATCTCCTCGTTATGAGTACTCCGCCCCCAAGTACGGTTCAACGATTGAATAATCATCATGATCCGCGACTTTAAAATCATAATCCATACTTGATTTCATTTGCTGCCAAACTTCATCACTAATCAATGGCTGGTCAAACACCTCATATGTGAAGTATGATCTCCCATTGTATAAACACAGCTCCAATTTGTCCCACTCTGTCAGCGGATCCAAAGAGTCGAATTCACCGCAAAGAACAACTTCTTCCACAAACTCCATTGCAGTCCCGGTTATGTGTGCCAATCCCCATTTGCTTGATGTCTCAAGGCAGCAAAGATGAACATAAACCATCGTTCCCTTCGTCTCTCCAGTAACCGGTTCTTGATTAGTCAAAATAACAAGAGGCGTTCCCACAGGATAATCAACTGACACATCGCTACTCAGTACAACCTGATATATCACTCCACTCTTGAGATGTTTTTCACAATAATCTTTCATATTCTTCAGTAGAGGAATAATATCATCATACGTTGTGTTTTCATATACTTCAAAAATATACTGTCGTATATCATCGCGGGGTGCCCGAACAAATTCAAATTGTGTTCTATCTCCGTCAATGGATTGGCAATAGGATATTTCGTTATGATATCGAGTATGATAGTGAATCTTCTTGATTAATTCGGCCCAAACATTCCAAAACGGGAGGACAATAATTGCTATAGCAATTACAATTACTATTGCCTTTGGAAATCTGCTTGTCCATTTATTCTTTATATTCACCGTATTACTACTCCTTCCAGTCTTCTACGGCTCATCGGACAAATTCATCAGGACAAGGTTCCCGTTATATCCCATCCCCCAATTGGCATATTCCAGATACGAGAGAGAATAATCGGATGCGTCCACAGTTCTTGTCACAGTATTCAGAAGATAGACTGTTGGGAGATCACTAACCGGCTGTCCATCGGAAGTAGAGACGGTCATCCCGAAACTGACAGAGCTTTCCGGCAGGATATCCTGATTTCATCCGGCATTCTTGACTGTATAACTTCCATCGTCGTTGCTTTCGAACACTTCCGCTCCTCAGGTTCCACCCTCCTTGGAAGACTTTTCCTAAGGTGCGTGGTAAAGCTGTCGCGTCTTCTTTTTGAATGCCTATATACGCAATATATCATGGTCTGTAGCTGAAGTAAAGCGCGCGGTTTATGCCTCTCTTTTAAAAAAACAAGAGGGGCGTCTCATTAAGTTGCATGAAAATGAGACAGCCCCTTCCGCCTTTAAGGAGGTGATTATTATATGCATCGGATCAGTCCATCGTATCGACGACTAAGATCCTCTCGATCGGTACTTGAAATGTCAGCGACAGCACGACGAGATTATCGATCGTCGGCATCGTCAGTCCTCTCTGCCACTTGTAGATTGCCTGGGGTGTGGCAAACCCGAAAATATCCTGAAGATCACGTACGGACAAGCCCGCGTCCTCGCGGAGCCGCACGATATTACATCCTGTTTCTTCCATGTTGATGATTGGTAGCATAGGTCATTCCCCCATTTCCTTTTTTGAATCTAAAAAAACCGCTTTCCCTTTTTAGCCTTGGAAAAGCGGTCGTGTTTCTAACGAGTGAATGTGAAACTATTCAGCAGAACGTTTCACAAGTGCTTTTCCAAAAGGAGCCTTTATAATCACGCTTATAATCATGAGAGGCGAATCCCATGACACATGTACCGGCTGCATTAATAATGGCTGTGACTTTAATTGATGTATGTTTAATATTCCAAACTGTCATTTGTGAAACGCTCCTTTCTGTAAATTTAGTGTTTTATCTTTCGATATACATAATGTACCACTATGATTTTTATTTGTCAGTATACTACCAGTATAATTTTCGACAATTTTTTCTTCGCCAGATCCATCATTCCTCGTAATACATATACATATTGAATACGTGTGCGCCCTCTTCTTCCTCGATATCCAGGAAACATACGAGCGTGCCGTCCTTGGCATAACCGACAATGACCCAGGAGACCTCGATCGGCTCCGGAATCAGTTTCTGATCGGAAAACATCGAATACTTCTCGATGTTATACTCGGAAAGCGGGATCTCATGGTAATCATCCCCCAGCATCCCCTGAAGCGTAGCGATCGTCTCCTCCAGATGGTCCGCATTATCGATCCTCACTTTCGCCTCGAAGCGCTTCCTGTTAAAGATCGATCCGTATTTCACGAAATCCTCGATCGTGCAGTAGTCCGGAAGCGAATAGCCGGTCTTTCTCTCGATGAGATCCTTTTTATTACTATCACGGATCACAAACACGAGAAGGATCGTGCCAAGCACCACCAGAAGAGCGGCAAGAATAATGATCGTTTTATTCTTCTTCATCATGTATCCTTTCCGAAAAGACGCTGCGCATTCTCTGTCGTGATCCTCGCCATCTCCTCGGGGGAGATCTCCTTGAGGCGCGCCATCTCTTCCACTACATACTTCACATATGCCGGTTCATTTCTATGTCCTCTGTGCGGGACCGGTGCCATATACGGCGAATCCGTCTCGACCAGAAGCCTGTCCAGCGGGCACATACGGATGACGTCCGGTGCTTTTCGCGCATTCTTAAACGTGATCGGTCCGTCAAAGCCGAGATAGAATCCCATGTCCAGAAGGATCTTCGCCGTCTCGACCGATCCGGAGAAACAGTGCAGCACACCCGGAGCTCTCCGAAGTACATTCTGCTCATAAAGCGACTTCAGGATGAAAAGTGTATCCTCACAGGCGTCTCTCTCATGGATCACTGCCGGCAGATCGTATCTGTAAGCAAGTCCCATCTGATAGATGAAAGCCATCGCCTCAAATGCCGGAGATGCGTCATCGTAGTGATAATCCATACCGATCTCTCCGACCGCCACGATCCCGAGTTCATCCTTATGCTTGAGCCACTGCTCGAGCTGCCACTTCGCTTCATCGTTAAAGTTCGTGGCATCCTCCGGATGCACGCCCACCATACAGGAGAGCTTCACTCCGGAGTTCTCTTTCGCTTTTCTGACCTCCAGGGAGATCGCGCTGTCTTCGATCGTCGAGCTTGCCAGCAGGATATGATTCACGCCGGCTGCTTTCGCGTTTTCCAGCACTTCGTCGATGTCGTCTTTATACTCTTCACGCCAGTTCAGATGAGCATGCGTGTCAAAGATCTCCATCGATCAGGACACCTCCGCTCCCGGCTCGACGCCTTCCGGTACAGACAGGAGAGCATAGTCGCCGTTCGGTTTTTCGGCACAGAGGATCATGCCGTAGGAATCAAATCCGCGGAGTTTTCTCGGTGCAAGGTTTGCGACCCATACGACCATCTTTCCGACCATTTCTTCCGGAGTATAGTACTGTGCGATACCGGAGAGCACCTGCATCTTCCGGTCACCGACATCCAGCTGCATTCGAAGGAGCTTATCCGCCTTCGGAACTTTCTCGCACTCGAGGACTTTTGCCGCACGAAGCTCAAGCTTGGCAAAATCGTCATAGACGATCTCGTCCTTATGCTCCAAGACCTTGCCCTGTGCCGCAGCAAGAGCAGCCTCGGAGATCTTTCCGAGTTCCTCCATCTCTTTCTCCATATCCAGTCTCGGGAAAAGCACTTCCCCTTTCTGAACAGTAACATCGGCAGCAAGTGCGCCCACCTTGTCGGAAGCGTCCCAGGCGCAGGCCTCCTCGGAGGCGCCGATCTGCTTCCAGATCTCCGGGCAGGTATTCGGCATTACCGGATTTAAGAGGATCGAGCACATACGGATCGTATCCAGAAGGTTATAAAGTACTGTCGCCAGACGGACCTTCTTACTCTCATCCTTGGCGAGCACCCACGGTGCATTCTCATCGATATACTTGTTGGCACGGGCGATGACCTTGAAGATCTCGGCAAGTGCTGCGGAGATATGCAGCGTCTCATAGTTCTCTTCCACAAAAGAACGCAGGCCCTTGACCATGTTGAGAAGCTCGTCATCGAGCGGATCTGTCTCACGCTCTGTCGGGAGAGTGCCGTCGAAGTACTTGATCGCCATGGCAACTGTTCTGGAAACGAGGTTTCCGAGGTCATTTGCCAGGTCAGTGTTGATACGCTGTACCATCTGCTCATTAGAGAACGGGCAGTCCGCACCAAAAGGCATCTCACGGAGGAGATGGTAACGGACGGCATCCACGCCGTATCTGTCCGCCAGGATAAACGGATCGATAACGTTACCTGTGGATTTACCCATCTTCGCACCGCCGAAGGTGATCCAGCCGTGGCCGTAGATATGCTTCGGCAGAGGGAGATCCAGCGCCATCAGGATCGCCGGCCAGATGAGAGAGTGGAAACGGACGATCTCTTTTGCCATGACATGAATGTCAGCAGGCCAGTATTTCTCGAAATCGTGATAGGTGTTATTCCCGTAGCCCAGAGCAGTGATATAGTTGCTCAATGCATCGACCCATACATAGACGACATGCTTCTCATCGAAAGATACCGGAATACCCCATGTAAAACTCGTTCTGGAGACACAGAGGTCTTCGAGGCCCGGCTTGATGAAGTTGTTGATCATCTCGTTTACGCGGGACTTCGGCTCGAGGAAATTTCTCTCCTCATCAAGAAGCAGTGCTTCGAGCTTATCGGAGAAAGCAGAGAGCTTGAAGAAATATGCCTCTTCTTCCGCATCTACGACTTCACGTCCGCAGTCCGGGCATTTTCCGTCCTTCAGCTGGCTCTCGGTCCAGAAAGACTCGCAAGGCGTGCAGTACTTTCCGACATACTTGCCCTTATAGATGTATCCCTTATCGTACAGAGCCTTGAAGATATTCTGGACAGACTCCACATGATACGGATCGGTGGTTCTGATAAAACGGTCATATGTGATATCAAGGCGTTCCCAGAGTTTTTTGAAGTTGGCAACGATTCCGTCCACGTACTCCTTCGGGGTCACGCCGATCTCCTGTGCCTTCTTCTCGATCTTCTGGCCATGCTCATCGGTACCGGTCAGAAACATGACATCAAAACCCTGCATTCGCTTATATCTGGAAACTACGTCGCATGCGAGCGTCGTGTAGCAGTGTCCCACGTGCGGGTTACCCGACGGATAATAGATCGGTGTTGTGATGTAATACTTCTGTTTTTCGGCCATATGATATGCGCCTCCTTCTATTTTGCAAATTGCATCTTGATATTATAACAAGAATAGATAGGGAAAATCAATGAATCTTCTATGAGGAAGCTAATCCTTTGTTTTCGTCCCCCCAAGCACTTGCACGGGGACGGTTTCAGGGGATTTCTTACTCCTTGTCCGAAGTCAGGCGGTCAGAAAAGATGATGCGGCCTCTTTCGCCGAAGTCGGCCTCCGTGAAATTCAGGTCATACATCAGTGCCGCTTCCTGTCCGGGTTTGAGCTCCACCAGCGTCCTTCCGGAACGGTCATAAAGCGCCGTCGGCGCTGTCTGATGCGGAAAGATGCTGTTACTGGTAAGCGTATAAGTGACATTCTCGACAGCTCTCGTTCTGACATGGCCGCGGATCAGATTATATCTGTCCGGGTCTTCCCTATCGGAAACATCGTAGAAAAGGATCACATTCAGATCCGTTCTTTCCTTGTAAAGCTCACGGAAATACTCGGGGAAACGCACTTCAAAGCAGATCCGGATCCCGACTCTGATGCCGTCCACGTCAAAAACACCCGGCTCCTCACCGGCAGAGAAGTTCTCCGCGTCCCAGCCCCAGAGCGCTCTTTTACTATACCGCTCCACCTGGCCGCTCGGTGTAAATACGAGCGCCGTGTTATAAAAGACATCTTCCACCGCGGGAGCATCGCCCATCAGAGGCGCATCCCAGAGCGCACATTCTTCTTTTACGATCGTGCCGACGAGCACATAGATATCGTGGCACCAGGCCGCCTCGGCGATCTTCGCGTGGGCCTTATCCACAGCATTAAAGTCGATCTTACGTACGGAGTCTATATCTCTCGGAGGATAGCCGGTCACCGCACATTCCGGGCATGCAAGAAGACGCACACCGCTCTTCGCCGCCTGCTCGATCGCGCGAAGTATATGTGCACAGTTTTTCTCAATATCACCGCTTACGGGAAATTGATAGGCTGCAATCTTCATGGCTATCTCCTTATCTTAAACCGACTGTAAATCCGCCGGCCGAAGCACTTTCACACCCCACCGGAACCATATTCCTGCATCCCCTCAGCGCAATATTATATCGCAAAACTGAACTCTTGAATACCTTTAACTTTTCAAGGAAAGTTTGTTTGCAGAAAGAAATGTGATACACTTTAAGAAGTATTGTTTTGGGAGTTACATTATGCCTGACATCAATTCTGCACCGGCAACACTAAAATGCAATATCTGCGGCGGAGAGATCCGGAAAGATTTTCTTACCGGAACTGCGGTCTGCGCACACTGCGGGAATAAGTGGTCGCTTTCGGACGTCCTTCCGGAGTATCTTAAATATGCTTCTGCGATCGAAAAGATCAAGAAAGCTCAAGTACTTCTTAACGGCAAGCCGGATGTCAGTAACGTCGCCCAGGCGAAGCTTCTCTTCCAGAATGCTTCTACCGAGTGTCTGCATACGGATGCCACTTCTTCCGAGCTTCTGGCCATCTGTAAGAGCGGGCAGAAAGAATGTGAGAACCTCCGCATCTATGCCACGGCTATGGGCTTTTATGACAGGAAGAGCTACCGCCAGGCGCTCGAGGAATTTAAGAAGATCCCCGGCGTGAAGGATTCCGCTTCCAGGATCGAAGAATGTAAGGTCCTTGCAGAGAAGGAAAAGAAGAAACTCATTCCATTAGCTGCCATCGTCGCGCTGATCATCCCGACGGTCCTCGGCATCCTGATGAAAGAGAAACTGGATATCCCGATTTATGTGATCATTCCCGCCTGTCTGGTCCTTGTTGCCGGTTTGACCTACGCCGTTTACAGAGGGGGTACACTGGCAACTGTGGTCATGGTACTTTCATTCATATGCGCCGTTCCATTACTGCTCTTTATGGTACTGGCATATGGTCTTCATATGGAGACAGGCCCCGCAGCAAGTATCGCTATCGGCGCTCCTATTGCCTTCATCGTCGCAGTGGGCTTGAAGACAAGCGCCGAAAAACCGAATTAGCATGAAATCTTCCGGTGTCATTAAGAAGAACCCGGTTTTCATATAACAGAGGATCTCTATGTTTTTTATCGTCTGTGCACTATCCGCCGAAGCAAAACCTCTGATCTCCGCGCTTTCTCTGCGCAGGGACAACCAGGTCTGCCCGTATGACACGTTTTTTGCGGCAGACAGTTCTTCCGTGCTGGTCATCTCCGGCATGGGCACGGTAGCTGCCGCATCCGCCACGACCTATCTCCTGACGCGTTTCGGCTTCCGCCCGGGAAAAGACATCCTTATCAACTTCGGCTCCTGTGCCGGCAAAGCGCCGGGGATCCATCTGGTCAATAAGATCCACGATGAGGTCACGGGACGCGATTTTTACCCGGACATGCTCTATGATCTTTCTTCCTGCGGTCTTCCGCTTTCTTCGGAAAAAGCACTTGTCACCGTCAGTAAAGTGGTCGTCTCTTTAGAGGATCCGGACCTTCTTTATGAGATGGAAGCATCCGCGGTCTTTCAGGCGGCTTCCCGTTTCGTCCCGCCGCACCGCATGATCTTCCTGAAGTATGTCTCCGATTCGGGAACAGATGATCCGAAGAAGATCACTTCCGCCCTTCTTACGAAATGGGCCGAGAAACATATCTCTACTGTCATTTCCGTACTCGATCATCTGAAAGATGTCACCGAAGACGACGGAGCCATCGATGAGGATTTTTTCATCGGGACGGCGCTGGATCTGCACCTAAGCGAGACCATGCGTCACGAACTGCATCAGCTCTTCGTATATGCAAAGACCGAAGGAATCGATATGGAGAAGCTTCTCTCCAAGCTGGAAGAAGAAGGCAGGATCCCTGTAAAATCGAAGCGCGAGGGAAAGGAGGTCTTGGATGTCATCCGGCAAAGACTTATTTAACTTTCCTTTCTCACATATCTATGTCGAAAAGAAAGTCACGGACCACCCCCTGACGAAGAGTATCCTTGCACGTTACGGGAAGTCAGCGGTCATTTCCATCGACCACTATAAGGACGTGTTCAACCGTCCCCGCCAGAGCTATGGGCTTCAGAAGACTTCTCCTTCCCTGATCCTTGCAAGAAACACAGGATCTTCCGTATTTAAGGGCGCGCCCGTCTGCCAGGACTTCGGATATGACTTCTTCTACTACACTTCCTGCACGAGGAACTGCATCTTCGACTGCGAATACTGTTTTCTCCGGGGCATGTACGGATCCGGCGATGTCGTCATCTTCGTTAATCTCGAGGACACTTTCGCAGAACTGGAAACGCTGCTTTCAGAGCATCCCGTCTATCTCTGTGTCTCTTATGACACAGACCTGATCGCTCTTGATATCCTGACCGGATACATCTCCCGCTGGGCCGAATTCACGAAAGCGCATAAAGATCTCACGATCGAGATCCGCACCAAGTCTTTCCGTAAAGACTTCTACGATAAGATCAGCCCATGTGACCGCATGATCTTCGCCTATACTATCTCCCCGCAGGAGATCATCGATACATACGAGAAGCGCACCGCTTCTCTTTCCGACCGGCTCTCTGCCGCTTCCTGTGCGATGAAAAAAGGCTTTCCCGTTCGTCTCTGCTTCGACCCCCTGATCTATGTCAGAAACTGGAAAGATATCTACACATCGATGTTTCACGAG
>DFFH01000124.1 GCA_002368805.1 Mageeibacillus sp. UBA3781
GCCATCGCGAGCTCACGAACACCGAAGTGCATGTTTCTTCCGGATCTGTCAGCCTTGCTGAAGTCGCCCTTGCCGTTCATGTAGGACTTATTGGACGGAGCCAGGTCAGCGGAACCGCCGATGAGGTTCGGGATACGGTCGGAAAGCTTGTTGAGGACCTTACCGCCGAGAGCACGGGAAGCCTGCGGCTTATCATCTACTGTCCACAGATCCTCGTCATCGAGAAGAGCGGAGTAATCAGCAGAGAAGTACTTGTCCCAGAGAGCCTTGAGGTCCGGGTTTGCCTTTGCATATTCAGCGAACATAGCGTCCCACTTCGCGTGAGCGTCTGTGCCCTTCTTACCAAGCTCTGCATAGTGATCGTAGATCTCCTGCGGAACGACGAAGGACTCTTCGCACGGCCAGCCGAGTGTCTTACGCATAGCAGCGATGTTCTCCTCACCCAGCGGCTCGCCGTGAGCGGAAGCGGTACCCTGCTTTGCTTCGCAGCCGTAACCGATGATGGAACGGATCTCGATGAAGGAAGGCTTTGTCTTCTCAGCTTTTGCAGCCTCGATTGCCTTAGCGATCGCTTCGATGTCGTTACCGTCTTCAACGAGGAGTGTCTGGAAACCGCAAGCTTCCATACGGCCTCTTACGTTCTCGGTAAATGCGATATCCGTAGAGCCCTCGATAGAGATGCTGTTGCTGTCATAAAGAACGATGAGCTTATCCAGGCCCAGTGTGCCTGCGAGAGAAAGAGCTTCCTCAGAGATACCTTCCATGAGGCATCCGTCGCCGCACTCTACGAATGTGTAGTGGTCGATGACCGGGAACTCAGGCTTGTTGAATGTAGCTGCGAGGTGCTGCTCAGCGATCGCCATACCGACAGCCATGGAAAGACCGGCGCCCAGAGGACCTGTTGTTGCATCGATACCGGCTGTGTGGCCGTACTCCGGATGACCCGGTGTCTTAGAGTCCATCTGACGGAACTGCTTTAAGTCCTCGACAGACAGTCCGCCTACACCAAAGAGATGGAGCAGGGAGTAATAAAGTGCGGAACCATGACCGCCGGAAAGAACGAAGCGGTCTCTGTTGATCCATTTCGGATCCTTCGGGTCAAAGGTCATTTCTTTGCCCCAAACTGTGTAGGCCATGGGAGCGGCACCAAGCGGGAGACCCGGGTGACCGGAATTGGCCTTCTGAATCATGTCCGCGGAAAGAACGCGGATAGCGGAGATTGCATTGTTTTCGATTTGTGTACTCATACGTCCATACACTCCTTCTCATGAGATTGAATATGTATACGCGCAAATGCGCCGTATTGACAGAGGTAAGTGACCCGTGTATCCCACTTTTTCCGAGGAGAAGGGAAACGTTTCGAAATCGATTTCGAAACTGGGGCAAAAAAATGGGAGCACGAGCTCACTTGCTTAATAAGTGTATATTTTTAGAGGGCAAGTGTCAAGGTGAAAACTCGTCTGTTAAGTTTTTATGAACCGCATTGATAAGCCTATTTCTTTGTTATAAAATATCAGCAGAATTGAATCGGCATTTTAAGGTTTGGGGAGACGGATATTGAGACTTCTAATCAAGCGTGACATACTTTTTCATCACCTTTCCGCACCGGTTTTACAAACCGGTCATCTCAACAAGTTAAAAGAATTCAAGCAGCACGGCAAGTGTACCTGCTATGACCACAGTATCGCTGTGGCCAAGACCGCTCTGTTCTGGTCCATGATCCTCCCCTTCCGCTTTAAGCAGAAGCAGCTCGTAAGGGGCGCTCTTCTCCATGACTATTTTCTCTATGACTGGCACAAGGTCAAGCTGAACAAACTTCACGGTTTTCATCATCCGCATATCGCCTGTGAGAATGCCAAGCGTGATTTCAAGATCACGAAGATCGAGGAGAATATCATCCGCCGCCACATGTTCCCGCTGACACCGATCCCGCCGAGATATAAAGAGAGCGTACTCGTCACCCTCTCCGACAAATATAATGCGACCAAAGAAGTCTTCGTCGCACTCGGCCATAAGATCCGCGGGCTTCACCCTGCGACACATCTGGCCAACTCGATTGCATTTCTTCTCGCAATCCTTCCATGGCGGTAAGTGCTTTTCCCATGGATGCATCTTCAGATTCAACCCCGTCCGGGATTCTGCTTTCCTGGTTTTACGATCACCGCAGGACTCTGCCCTGGCGGGAAGAAAGAACGCCCTATTCCACATGGATCTCCGAAGCCATGCTCCAGCAGACCCGTGTCCCTACCGTTCTGAACTACTATCCGCGCTTCCTTCACCGTTTTCCGGATCCCGCCTCTTTGGCTGAAGCTCCGGAAGATGAAGTTCTCAAGCTCTGGGAAGGCCTCGGCTATTATTCCCGCGCCAGAAATCTCATGCGCGGTGCCAAATATATCTGCGAACACTTCCATGGAGAACTCCCGTCCGAGCCCGATCTTCTTCTCGAGATCCCCGGCATCGGACCATACATGGCCGGCGCGATCGCATCACTCGCCTTTGATAAGCCGGCACCAGCCGTCGATGGCAACTGCATCCGCATCTACTGCCGGCTCCACGCGCTTCCGCTTATCCCAGCGGAGGGCTCGACATATAAAGAGATCTACTCACGCGTCCTCGCCGATATCCCCGAAGATGCCCCCGGCGACTTTAATGAGGCACTCATGGACCTGGGGTCGCTGATCTGCACACCGAAATCACCGAAGTGTGAGACCTGCCCCTTGAACGATCAGTGCAGTGCTTTTCTACTGGGGAAACAGGAAGACTTCCCGCTCAAAAAAGAAAAGAAAGCCACACCGATCGAGGAACACACGATACTGAAGATATTTACCGGAGATAAGATCCTCGTCCGCAAACGCCCTTCCACAGGGCTTCTTGCCGGACTCTACGAACTCATCGATCTTCCGGGGAACCTCACTCACGCTGAGGTACAGACCTGGCTTCTCGAAAATTTTCCCGCGCTTGCTTCACAGTGTGAGCTCAAATCCGGATCCGCTCCGGCTGCATCTGACACCACAAAAGGTTTTCCGCTCGATGAAAGCGCGCCGGACATCCGCCCCCTGGGAAAGAGCCGCCACGTCTTCTCACATCTGCGATGGGAAATGATCGGCTACGAGATCCACCTGAACGCCGCTGACAAAAATACACAAAAGAAACTGATTGCCAACGCATCCGAACTCGGCGAGATAGTAAGTCCTAAAGAATATCAGGCCCTCGCCTTCGCCTCTGCCCTCCGAGCCTACCGCTGACTCACAAAATTGGTAAAAAAGCGCTTTTACATGCAAAAATAGTCAACGCTCGTCTTTTTGTCGTTAATTGTCGAATTCACAAAGAATTATTCCCGCTATACTCCTAAGTATCTATTTGCAAACAAGGAGGTTTATATGGTTGCTGCTCAATTACACCAGATCGCACGCAAAATGCGTCGAAATAACATCGCACATATCCATTCAGAACTAGCGTCACTTCCATGTATCCGAGCCGGCTCACGAACCATCCACGGAAATAAGCAGGAAGTATTACGCTACTACACTAATGAGCATGGAAAACGGTCAGTTCATCAGCACGATGTCACAACAGAAAAAGGCGTGGAACTTCAATCGCTGATGAAACAGAAAGAACATCTCACCACATACTTGAAAAGCCTGCCCTTACAAAAGGAGCTCGAAGACAAAACCACCTCCGGATCCGGAAATCAGACCAACAGTTCCAGCAGGTTTTCAAAGGCCCGATTTGATCAGCTGGTCGAATTAAAAGACACTTCTATTTCCAAAGGTCTTCCGTTCGACGGCAGACTCTTCCGATCAAAGTCCGAAGTAATGATCGCCCAGTACCTTAAGGAGCTTGGTCTGGAATACAAATACGAAGTCATCGTCAGCATAGCTGGCAAAGAATTCTATATTGACTTCGCTGTCTATTCCCGCGAGACAGGAAGATTCTTCTTTATCGAGCATTTCGGCATGATGAGCGACGACGCTTACCGTGCGCGTGCTTTTCAGAAAATCTCAACTTATATAAGCAACGGTCTTCAGGAAGGAATCGACATCCTATTCACCTGCGAAAGCGCTAACGACGGGTTCAATATCAATATGATCAAAGGAAAGATCCTAGGTATCCTTAGTGCACAGATGCTGTTTTTCATATAGGCTGGAGGCATTCGACATTTTGTTCGACACCGCCACCATGATTGTCAAACAAAGTGTCGAATGAAAAGGGTATTCGACATATCGTTCGACACCGCTACCATGATCGTCAAACAAAGTGTCGAATGAGAAGCGTATTCGACATATCGTTCGACACCGCTACCATGATTGTCAAATAAAGTGTCGAATGAGAAGCGTATTCGACATATCGTTCGACACCGCTACCATGATTGTCAAACAAAGTGTCGAATGAAAAGGGTATTCGACATATCGTTCGACACCGCCACCATGATTGTCAAACAAAGTGTCGAATACCCTCGTTTTACGCCAAATTCTGTCTCGCGCATCAATCAGCGCATCTATCAATGCATCTATCAATACATCAATCAGCTCATCAGTCAGCGTAGTTTATTCCGATAAAAGCACTATCTCTATCCTGTCCTGCGATCTGGCTCTGCTTATCTGTCTCGAGCGCGATGTCCATCGTATCCGTACTGGTGTATTTCGGATGGACCCTCACAAAGAGGATCCCGCTCTTGTTGTCATATCCGAGGATCTCTACAGTTGCACTACTTGGAATTTCCGTTTCAGCACCGAGTTCCCATGTGACCGGATTGAACTCTTTTCCCGGAAGCGGCATGATCGAGTACAGCGGACCGGAATGGATCTTGCCGATGGAGGAAAGCTGCTTAATATGTCCGTCCTCAGCTAGCGCGAAATCATAATTCATGAATATTGTTCCGATAATATCTGTTCTCAGGCTGAGCTGGAAGTGTTCCGGATCGAGAGTGTTCTCAGGTGTGCTGAAGAATACCTCGATGAACTTCGGCTCCGCGCCGTTGATATCAAAGGTGTATGTTGCACTATTCTCCTCTTGCCGCATACTGATGAGAAGGTAGTACTTGCCGTCCAAACACATGACATGGCTTCCGTAATATCCGTCGAGTTCTTCCATATCATTCATTTCTTCGAAATCCGAAGCATTGTATGAGTATTCCTTCCCCATATAGCTGATCTTCAGTGTTTCGACACTGTAGCCGTTGGAAGCTTTTTCTGTTGCCAGAGAAAGTTCATCCAGAGATCCATCCCCGTCAAAATCCCAGAGGAGTTCATTTTTCATTCCCATGTTGAGTGTATAGTTCTTCGGCGTCGATCCGAAGTACGTCATATTGAAGATGTCGCCGTGTCCTGCAACCGGCACTTTGATCTCGTTGATCCAGATGCCGTCATACGTCATGCCGAACGAGAGAGACCCGTCGTTGATCTGGTCGTGAATGTTCGCAATCGTATCATACTTATCCGCGCCGACGGATCTGAAGTATTCTTCCACGTAAAGTGCAAAAGCACCTTTGTCGAGAACGACATCATCCAGTGTGATCGATGCGCCGCTCATCGCATCATAGCTTTCATATATTGTTTTCGGCTCGATATCTTCCTGTGTCGAGTATCCATACGTCCCGATCTTCATCGACAAGATCTGGCTGTCACTTCTGATGACTTCGCAAGATTCGAAAAACCAGTAATCGAACAGTTCCGAACCCGCTCCGACCAGTTCATTGAACTCGTCGAGTTTCTTCTGATAAGCTGCCGTTCTGGCTTCTCCCACATGATACGTATATTCATCCAGGATCGAACCGATCTTCGTGGTAGAATCCGAAGAAGTCAGGATATCGTAGCCGACTTCGACTCTGCTAAGCCGGTATGGCGGTTCCTCATTCTTGGTCGTATCTACCGCGCTGTACATCATGACGCTTTTGGTCTTATTGATCTCAACCGCGCTTAAGTCATGAGTGATGACCATATCCTGCTTCTCAGGCTCTGTCGGATCTGTCTCCGTCTCTGTCGGGTCACTTTCAGAGTCGGTGGGAACATCCGTGTCATCCGTCTCAGTAACATCGGTCGTATCTTTGGTCTTTTTTGTCTTCCTGGTTTTTCTTGTAGTTTCTTTCGTACTGCTGCATGCTACACAGGTGCATACCGTTGCCATACAGAGCAGTACAGCGATGTTTTTCTTCATTTCTCTCTCCTTGCGAAAAGCACTTTTCCGCGCATCTATCCTGTTTCCTTTTTTGCGCAGTTAGTTTCTCACATTCGACTGCATTTGTCCACTTGGGAAAGAGCAAGCCTCCGGGCACACCGGCAAAGCCCTGAAAAACAGGATTATTTCACGATATCCACATCGTAGGTTTCTTCTTTTACCTTCACACTTTTGATCTCGGGCACAGAGCTGAAAAGAGTCTCCGCTACATAGTTGAACTTCTCGGGCGTTTCTCCTCTTTCGAGCATCTCGATAAGTGTCTGTACGCGCGGGCCGTGAAGCGGATTACACTCGGCGATACAGGAGATCTTCCCTTCGCGCAGATACTGCATCGCATCCTGATTGATTCCGTCAAAAGAAACCACCATGATCTCTCCGTTTGCGATATCCGGACCGGCCTTTTTCCCGGCAGCTTCGATCGCCGCGATCGCGCCGATCGCTTCATTATCGTTTTCGCAGTAAACGATGTTGATATTGTCATACTTTCGGAGGAAGGAAGCCATGACTTCTTTTCCGCGGATCTCGGTAAAATCACCGCTCTCCGACGCCACGATATCCCATCCGTATTCTCTGGCGGTATTTGTAAGACCTCGTGTTCGTCCGAGCTGGGCGGTCGAGCCCATCGTTCCCTGGATATGTGCGATATGGATATCTTCCGCGGCGATACCTTTGATCCTGGTATACTCATAGATCCACGCCGCCATCTTCTGTCCTTCCAGTTCGAAGTCAGAGCCGACCCAGCAGGAATATAGCGATCTGTCATCCACATTGACCCGCCTGTCCACGATGATCACGGGGATGTGTGCAGCCTGCGCTTCCTGAAGCACGAACTCCCATCCGGTCTCCGTCTCCGGCGCAAGGACGATATAGTCCACGTCCTGCTGGATAAACATACGGAGCGCAGTGATCTGGTTGGCCTGCTTCTGCTGACCGTTTTTATAGATCAGATTGAAACCGTTTTCTTTTGAGAGCGCGGTCTGCATGGATTCCGTATTGGTAGATCTCCAGTCGGACTCTGCGCCGAGCTGGGAAAAACCGACAGTGATCATCTTCCTTTCCGATTCGGATTCGGAAGATGATTCAGAGACAGGAGTACTCCTGCAGGCAACCAGTAATGTTGCCAGCAGGAGCAGTACAGAAGTCAGTTTGACCGCTTTTCTCATAATTCTCCTTATACTTTGAGCGCCCTCTTTTTCAGTCCGATAACGATACTCTGGATCAGAAGGAACAGACACAGCATCGCTGCGATCGTGATACCTGTCCACCAGGCTTCTCCCAGACCTGCCGATGCGACGATCTTCTGTATCGAACACAGCGAAAGGACACCGAACAGCGTTCCTACGATATTTCCTACGCCACCCGTCAGCATCGTTCCTCCGATGATGGAGGACGCGATCGCGTTCATCTCCATTCCCGTCGCGTGGGATGCCGCACCGGATCCAACGTTCAGGAAATATACATAACCGGCGATACCTGCCAGAACCCCGCAGATCACATGCGAGAGGAACTTGGTCCTTCTGACATTGATACCGAGCATGAGCGCACTCTGCTTATTTCCGCCGACCGCATAGAACGAACGGCCGAGTTTCGTGTAGCGCAGGACTATGAATAATATTACCACAAGTGCGATCGCTACGACCACACCGATCTCGATATACGCGGGGAAATATACTCCTTTTTTGGTATACCATCCCATCTTCGGGATCTCGATACGTGTATTCTTTAATTTCTGAAAAGCACTGTTCTCGACATTGAACGGTTTTGTATGCACGATGGTCGTCATTCCTCGTGCGAAGAACATACCGGCTAGCGTAACGATAAATGGCTGGATATCGCAGTATGCGACCAGGAACCCCTGCACCAGACCGAAGGCCAGGCCGATGCCGACAGCGATCAGCATCGACACATAGACGTTTCCACCGCCGGGCGTCTTATCCAGATATACCGCGCAGCACATTGTCACCAGACCGACTACGCCACCGACGGAGATATCGATCCCGCCGGAGATCATGACGATGCTCATTCCGATCGATACGATGATCAGGGCGGCATTGGAATTCAGGATGTCGAAGAATGTTTGCGGCTTTCTGAAGCCTTCCCCCTCGAACATCACCGCGCCGAAATACATCAGGAAGAAAATAACGACTGTGATAATAAACAGGAGATTGGTGTCACTTACACGATTGAAGATACCACCTTTCAGTTTCTTCTCATTCATTGGACGACCTCCTCTTTTTTGCTATCTGATTCTGCTTCAGTAGCGCTTACGCCATCTTCAGAAGCACGTACTTCGTCAAAAGCACCTGTCCCCGCTCCTTCTGCCGCGCCTGCGGCTGCCAGCGCAGCGAGCGTCTTCTTATTCTTATTTCCACCGGAGAAAGTCTTCTTGATAAGGCCGGAGAGGACTTCTCTTACCTTCGGTGCGGAGAACAGTACCAGCAGGATAACGACGACAGCCTTATATGCAGCCAGCGCATCGGACTGGATATGGAAGCGGTAAAGCGTAGTGGTCAGGAACTGGATAACATATGCACCGAGAATCGACGCCCACATATTAAACTTACCGCCGGACAGTGCATTACCTCCGAGAGCAACCGCGAGGATCGCATCCATCTCGATATCTTTTGCGATAACGTTGTAGTTGATCGAGCTGATGCGGCTGACCTTGATGAGGGCGGCCACTGCAACACAAAGACCGAGGATAACGAATGCGAGGAATTTAATAAGGATCGGATTGATACCATTAAGTCTTGCAGACTTCTCATTAATACCGACGGCCTGTGTATAGAGTCCGAGGTTGGTAAACTTCAGCGCCAGAGCGATCAGGATAATACATATGATCACTATGAATACTGTCGTCGGAATCGGGATCCCCGGGATAACTCCGCCGAAGCATTTGAATTCCTTACCAGGTACGATCGGAAGGCGGTTGGAATTGATCCATGCGGCGATCGAACGGCCTGCCGTAAACATGATGAGTGTCGCAATCATCGGCTGGATCTTAAAGATCGCAACCAGTGCACCGTTAAATGCACCACACAGCATACCGACGAGACATGCGACGAGGAAAGCGACGATGATCGGGGCCTTCAGGGTTTCCGGCGACGGGTTCGATCCGCAGAGGACCCGCAGCATCGCAGAACCTGCGATCGCGATCGTCGCACCGACCGAGATATCCTGTCCGCCGGAAGCAGCGGTAACAAGCGTCATGCCGATCGCGAGGATCGCAAGCTCGGAGCCGTAGTCCAGGATCGTTATCAGGGATCCGGAAAGCTGCGGATTTCCATCGTTATTGTGTATGAGTTTGATATTAAAGAAACTCGGACCCGCGATCAGGTTGATGAGCGCCAGCAAGACGATCGCCATGACCGGAATAAACAGCTGGTTTCCGGTGATCCTCTTTATAAGGCTTGCAGCATTACCGGAACCTTTTTTATTTGCTTCTACTTTTTTCTTATCCATCCCTTACTCTCCTCCTGCGATCGTACTCATGATCATGCTCTGTGTGAGGTCATCGCCGGACAGTTCGCCTACGACCTTTCTGTCTCTCATGACGATCAGACGCGAGCAGGTGCGGAGCATCTCATCTGTTTCAGAAGAAATAAACGTGATGCTCATTCCTCCGGATGCGAGTTCAAGAACCAGCTTCTGAATATCCACTTTCGTACCGACGTCGATGCCTCGGGTAGGTTCATCGAGGATCAGATACTGCGGATTCATCAGGAGCCATCTGGCGAGGATGACCTTCTGCTGATTGCCGCCGGAAAGTGATTTTACCGGAGTATCTGCCGAAGCAGTCTTGATATTCAGTTTCTTTATGTATTCATCGGCAAAAGCATATGCCTGGGCTTTCGTAAATGGCTTGAAGAATCCCTTCATGACCTGCAGCGCGAGGATGATGTTTTCCCTTACGGAAAGATCCCCGACGATACCGTCGATCTTACGGTCCTCCGGAAGATATGCGATACCGTTTTTCATCGCGCTTCTCGGATTCTTGATCTTCACGGGTTTGCCGTTCATTTTTATCTGATCTTTGATTTTAACGAGTTTACCGTTTACCATCTTTTTTCCGGGCGGAAGGACTCTGTCCGCACCGAAGATCGCACGGACGCACTCAGATCTTCCGGAACCGAGAAGGCCGGTAAAGCCGTTGACTTCACCTTTTCTGATATAGAAATCAAAGGGCTTGATGCCTGCCACACTCTGAAGATTCTGCGCTTCATATACCGGCAGATCCGTATCGTCTCCCTCATACATACCGCTCTCCCCTTTGATATCGGAGAGGTCATCCATCTCTTTACCGAGCATCTTGGCAACGAGCTTTACACGCGGAAGATCTTTGATCTCATATTCTCCGACCAGCTGGCCATCGCGAAGGACGGTGATCTTGTCGCAGACTTCATAGACCTGATCGAGGAAGTGGGTAACGAAAATGATGCCGACGCCCAGAGCTTTCAGATCTCTCATCAGTCCGAATAGTTTTTCAACTTCCTGTTCATCGAGCGAGGACGTAGGCTCGTCCAGGATCAGGACCTTTGCATCCATATCCACTGCACGGGCTATCGCGACCATCTGCTGGACTGCGATCGAGCAGTTACCCAGCTGCATATTCGCAACCGCAGGGATATCGAGCTTACGCAAGATCTTATTTGCGTCGGCATTCATTTTCGCCCAGTTTGTAAGTGACCCTTTGCCGCGGCCAATGTACATGTTTTCCGCAACCGTGAGATTCGGACACAGCGTGATTTCCTGATATACGGTACTGATACCCAGTTTCTGGGCATCAGACGGTGAATGGATCGTCACCGTTTTTCCGTCCAGAAGGATCGTTCCGCCGTCTTTCGGATATACACCTGTCAGAACCTTGATCAAGGTTGATTTTCCTGCACCGTTCTCTCCCATCAGCGCATGGATCTCGCCGCGGTTAAGGAAAAAATCCACATTTTGAAGTGCACGCACGCCCGGAAAGGTCTTCACTATACCATGCATCTCGAGCAATCTATTATCGTTTTCCACGGGATATACCTCTTTCATTTTTAAAAACGCGGTGCGGTCTCTCTCTTGGGGGGATCGAAGCCGCACCGCGTTCTAGGTAAATGGGTTATATAATCAGATTCCGTAATTATCTACATCTTCCTGCTTGATGGTAGCAGCGTCGAATCCTTTTTCTTCCATGATGATCGTCTTTTCAGGTGTCTTGCCTGCTTCGAGATCCTTGATGATAGCATCAATATAGCTAGCCTGGAACGGATTGCACTGTCCGTCATAGTTCCAGTTCTGCTTGAGGAGTTCTTCGAGAGCCCACTTATTGCAGTCAAAGCCCATAACGACTACGTCTTTGCCAACACCGTGGGAGATACCTGCTGCATCGAGAGCTGCGACAGCGCCCTTTGCCATATCGTCGTTCTCAGCGTAGATTACGTTGAACTTCTCGCCGGAGTCGATAACGGACTGCACGATCTGCTGTGCTTTTTCTGCGTTCCACTCAGCTGTCTGCTGCTTTACGATCTTCCAGTTTGCTTCTGCTGCGACTTTCTTATCGAGAGCACCGGATCTGCCCTGCTGAGCAGCGGAACCCATAACGCCCTGGATGTGGATGACATTGTACTCAGGGAGATTCTGACCAGCGAGCCAGTTAACTGCTGTATCACCTTCCTTATTCATGTCGGAAACGATAGATGCTTCATAAAGACTCGGATCTGCGTCGATCGTTCTGTCGAAGAGGATGACCTTAACGCCTGCGGCCTTCGCATCCTGGAGTACAGAATCCCATCCTGCTGTATCCGCTGCAGAAAGAAGGAGATAGTCAACTTCATTCTGGATAAACGTCTTCGCGTACTGGATCTGCTCGTCGTTCTTCAAGCTGTAAGAGAAAGAAGCATCATAGCCGTTCTCTTTGGTGAACATCTTCTTGAGATCTGCATCGTTTGCTGTACGATAACCGGACTCGTTCGGGTCATTGTTGATGATGCCGACTTTGATCAGCTCACCGGACTTCTGCTCTTCTGCTTTGGATTCAGTTTTTGACTCAGCCTGTGTCTCTTTCTTATCTTCGGACTTCTTGCAGCCTGCAAGACTGAAAGCAAAAACAGAAGCCATGATCAATGCAACTACTTTTTTCATTTTTTACCTCCCTGGTTAGAACCATATTCGGGGTCTTCCCCCGTCATCTGGTTTCATTTTAGGTTTGCTCTGAAAAAAGACCATGCAGAAAAAACGGAAACGAAGTTGGATTTTTTCTCCCTTCATT
The DNA here is from genome assembly GCA_002368805.1 of Mageeibacillus sp. UBA3781. Lineage (GTDB taxonomy): Bacteria > Bacillota > Clostridia > Saccharofermentanales > Saccharofermentanaceae > Scatonaster. Next base: position 12,428 of record DFFH01000124.1, read on the forward strand.
TCCGTGTTTGAAATTTTTACGAAACTGGTGTAGATTTTTACGATTCACACATTATGTGATAAAGAAAAAATAACTATTTCTCCGCCAAAAGCACTCTTATTTCTTCGGAAGACGGATCCTTACACGTGTGCCTTTATCCAGCACGCTCTCGAGATGGATGCCGTAGCCTTCTCCGAAGTTTAAGCGGATCCTCTCATTAACATTATAAAGGCCATAGACGACATTCTTTTCCGGGGTGCCGTTTCGGATCGCCTTTCGCACCTGACGCAGACGCTCCTCGTCCATGCCTTTTCCGGTATCCTCGACAACGATCGTAAAGTGATCTCTTTTTTCTTCCGCATAGATCGTGATCTTTCCGCCGCCGCGCTTATTCTTGATGCCGTGATACAGTGCATTTTCCACGATCGGCTGGATCGTCAGTTTCGGGATCTTATATTCATTAAATTCTTCCGGCACATTGATCTCGAAGGTGAGGATGTCCTGGTAGCGGATATGCTGGATCTCGAGATACGATCTTACATGTTGCAGCTCCTCACGGATCAGGACGTTTTCTTTTCCCTTATTCAGAGACAGACGGAAGAAATCGGAGAGGTTTCCGACCATGCTGACGACCTGCTTCTGGTTTCCCGCTTCCGCGGACCATACGATCGCATCGAGCGTGTTATAGAGAAAGTGCGGGTTGATCTGCGACTGCAGAAGATCGAACTCCGCTTTCCGCAGAAGCTTCTGTTCTTCTTTTACCTGCTCCTCGATCGGCTTCGTGATAAACTTCGGACCGAAGTAGGATACGATGATCATACTCACGAGAGAAAAGGCCAGAAGTCCGATGGAGATCTCTACGATATTCACAAACATCGCATTGTTCTGCGCCTGCACTGTCTGGATCTGCCGGTTCTCGTAATAGATATATTCGTTGATCGTATCTTTCAGAAGCGCCGTCACGATCTGGACGTCGTTTTCCCAGATGAGCATGTTGTCTTCGTACTTATTTTCGTGCCGGAGATTCTCCGTGATACGGTCCACATATGTCTCTAAGTTAGTTAAGTATTTCTCCGCATATGCCAGACGCTGCTGGTTATCTTCCGTTGTGGTGTAGTCCTTCAGTTCCGATACGACCTGGCGTGCTTTGGAAAGATCTTCTTTCAGCCCGGAGCTGTCGGGAGTGACATAACCTACGATAAGAAGATATGTCTCGTTATCGAAGTCTTCTTTAAACTGAAGGCTGAATTCGCTTGCCTTCACAACGGAGCTGATCATGTCATTGTTTCTTTTATTGATCCGCTGCATGTTATAAAAGGCAAATGCGATAAATACCAGACTCGGCAGCAGAAGGACGATGTACGATATACGGATCTGCGTCGCCAGACGCGATCTGTTTTTTTGTCGCTTCTCCTTCGTCATGTTTCTTCTTCCGCTCCGCGTCCTTTGCTTCTGTACTGCGTCGGTGTCACACCCTGCGTCTTCTTAAATAGATAAGAAAAATAATGCGGATCTTTATATCCCACCATGATACCGATCTCGTTACTCTTTTTCGAGGTGCGCGATAACAGTTCTTTTGCCATATTCATACGGTAATCCGTCAGATACTTGATAAAGGGCTGGCCGGTCTCCTGCTTGAAGATCGAGCTTAAGTGGTTCGGCGAGAAGTTGACCTGTGCGGCCAGAGTATTGAGAGACAGTTCCTCATCCGAATAATGCTCATTGATATACGTGATCGCATCTTTGATGACATCGTGATATCGTCCGAGCGTATGGTCTTCCCGAAGATCGAGCGCGGTACCCAGGATCTCCGTAAGATAGTCATGTGTCTTATTCTCATCCAGGAGCACATCCCCGGACGGGAAAGTGATCTTCTGCTCCATTTCTTCCCTGGAAAGGCCGAGTTCATTTTCCGCAAAGTCCGCCACACAGAAATACACATCCATCGCGATATACTGGCGGAGCATCTGTGAGCGGAGCGCGTGGTCGCCGATATTGTTGAGATACTCTTCGAGGAAGAACGAGAGCTCGGAAGACTCACCGGCACGCAGGAAGCGCTTCATGAGACGGCGGTCGATGTGCTTCGGATCGATCTCCGAGAGGATATCGACATTATTTTCCGGACGAAGCCCTTCCTTCGATCCGTAAAGAAATGCATTCTCCGACGTCAGGTAGAGGTGCGCGTATGCACGGCTTGCCCAGTCAAAGGAAGTATGGATCTCAGAAAGACGTCCCACCGGCTGGCCGACCGCGCCGAAGTAGCGGATATGCTTATACCCCGCGAAAAGCGCTGTCATCTGACCGATCGCATTCTTGATCTTCTTTTCGATATCTTTATCGTCATCGCCCTTAAAGAGAAGTGCAGTACCCTCGACCTTAAAGTCGAAAAACAATGCATCCGATTTTTCTGCGATCTTTCTTACTTCTTCCTCGACACGAAGAACGCTGTTCGAGTATTCGCCGATGTCATGCTTATCGGACCAGATCTTCAGGAGCATGATGTTATACCGTAGCGCGGAGATGTCGATCGACAGATCCTTCGCCTCCGCAAGAAGTTCGGAAGTGCTTTTCC
>DFFH01000095.1 GCA_002368805.1 Mageeibacillus sp. UBA3781
TTTTCGCAATCGATGTGATCTGTTCGAAAAGCACTTCCCGAAGTTCGATGAGCGCATCGATCCCTTCGGCAAAAGTCGCTTCTTTTCCGATGAGGGTCTGCATCTTCTTATTCATCTCGGACCATTCTTTATTCATGTTACATCCCCCCCGCCGGATCTATAGGCTATCGCTGCACTATGCTCATAAAGCGAAACTATAATCATTTTAACATAGCACGATATATCCATATGCTATAATAAGACAAATCTTCGAATGAAAAGACAGGATTTGTCTTCTGAAACAGGATAAAGTAAGGGAGAAATCACAAGATGGACTGGGTCAATGTCATTACCGAGACGCTCCGATATCTGGAGAAGAATCTTCTGACAGTGAAAGGTCCGAAGGAGGTGGCCCTTATGGTACATGTTTCGGCAAGTTATCTTCAGACAAGTTTTCAGATGATCACCGGATATTCGATCAGTGAATATGTCCGTAACAGAAAACTGTATCTGGCTGCAATGGATCTTCTGGGAGAGGATGTCAAAGTCATCGATATTGCAGCTAAATACGGATACGAGACACCGGAAAGCTTCACAAAAGCCTTCAGCCGTTTTCACGATGCGACTCCCAATGAGATCAAAAAGAAGAAAAAACCGGTTCGGACATTTCTTCCGCTGAAACTTTCTTTCTCGGTCAAAGGCGCCGATACGGTGGATGTGGTGATCGATACGACCGCGCCGTTCTTTCTCTTCGGGAAAGCCGATGTTTTTGAAAATGAGACCTGCTTTCAGAAGATCCCCGGATTTGTGACCGGTTTTGTCAAGAAACAGCTCAAAGCCGGAAACTACGGACCTTTCTACGGAGTCAGTGTCGGAGAATGCGAGAGTGTTCTAAATGATCAGGGGATGCCATGGCTTTCTGAATTTGATGAAGAGGAAGTCCAGAAGATCACCTTTGCAGAGCGCTTCCTTTTCCTTGCAGGATCCGAGTATAAAGGCGGGGAGATCCCGGAAGATATGACCTGTATCGAGATCCCGGAGACGCTATGGGCGAAGTTCCGCTGTAAGGATAATTCCACAGAAGAGATCCAGAAGATGCGCAGATTCATCTTCGGAGAATGGCTTCTGGATACGGACGAATACGATCTTATTGCCGAGTACAATATCGAATGCTATAACCTTCCGAGTGAAGACGGGAAAGGTTTCTATAACGAGATCTGGCTTCCGGTCCAGAGAAGAGCAGAAAAATAATTTAGGAGATAGACATATGAATAGAAATAGCTTGATGAGAAGAGGGATCGCCATGCTTCTCATTCTTTCCACAACTTCTTTTGCCGGATGCAAGAAAGAGAAAAAGAAAGTAAATCACAATGATCTTTTTCCGAAGGCAGAAACGGAATACTTCACCCCCTTCCAGAATGAGAAGACCAGTTACTGCTCGCTGGATGAAGGATTAGACCTTCCCGTATATACGCGCAGGGTATGAGCGGATGCTTTGCTTTTTCCGCGGTTACGTCTGTGCAGGCCTATCTTCAGAAGAATAAGATCGGGAACTGGGAGGCGACCGGCGAGGAGATATTTGACCGTATGTACTGTGCGAAGGAGGACATGTCTTCTGGAAAAGATGGCATGTATGTCACTATTGGAGATAAGACCGAATATGGCGGAAACCCGCTCCATGTATTCGATGTACTCTGTTCGGAGCCTCTGCACGGGTATGTGCTTTCGGATGCAAAACGGCTCTTGAATCCTAAGATCGACGAACTGAAAGAATGGGTCCGGGAATATGGGGCTCCGGTCGTAGCAATCAACTTAGAATCGGGATACTCCAGAAGCCACGGATATCCGACGCAGAACTATAAGGGAACGGAAACGAATCACTTCCTGTGTGTGATCGGCTGGGATGACGATTTTCCGGCAGACGCCTTCTCCACGAAAGCCTCCCGAAACGGAGCATGGCTGGTGCAGAATACCATCACGCCCCTTAACATTCCTGCCTATTACTGGGTCTCCTACGACGTGCAGTTTCCCTTGGCGATTTCGTATCAGATGACCAATTCCTATTCTTCCGGTGAAAACCACGGAAGTGCCTTGATCGGTAACATCGATCTGAGCCTTGGCTCCGGTGAAAGCACTTATGCCAGCATTATCCGGCACGAAGGGAAACTCTCTGCAGTCGGGATCTTCTCGGAAGAAGAGTCCTGCACCTATGAGGTGGAGATCCTGGACGGTAAATTCGGACAGTCGCTTGCCAAGGACAGCGGGAAGATGGAGCATGCCGGATATCACTTGGTTACGCTTGATACACCTCTTTCTGTCAAGGAATGCACTGTCGTTATAAGGAAAACGGGAACTGTCTATTTTGAAGGAGAATCCATGACCGTTCCGACGAAACGCTTCTTTTATAGCGGCGCTGTCGAAGGTGAACTTGAGTATGTGACGCATACTGAACCTAACACATCCTTTGTTCTGGTGGACGGGGAATGGATCGATGTGACGGACGAGAGTCTTTCGGAAAGACTGGGAGTCAGCGAATATACCAAGATGATCGGAGATCCGTTCCTGCCGGTCCTCTTTAGCTGACCGCGAATCATGACGGGATTCTCAAATGATAGTGTTATAATATAGTACACATTATGAGAGAAGAACGAAGAGAATGGGTAAGTATAATCAAGAAGACGAGATTGCAGATTTTTTTAGAGAACAGGATGCTGCTTTAGAAAGTGAACCGGAAGAATCGAAGGATGATGGTCTTCCGTCGATCATGAAAGCACTGGATGAACTGCCGCAGGCATCTTCCCAGACGGCAGCATTTGCGGCGGATGGGATGCAGAGAAGTGTAACCGCGCCTATAGGATACCACTATTCGGCTGAAGCCAGATTTGACAGGAAAAAAGAATCGAAGGAACAGTTCGAACATGCTGAGAAGCTCTCCCGCTGTACTGTTCTTTCGGAGAAGTATAAGCAGATGTTTCTGATTCTGATCGGAGGAGCCGCACTGAGTATTATTTCGACGATCCTATCGAGTATTGCTTCGAGTAATGCAGATTTCTATAAGGAAACGAAGGTCTTCATGATCATTATCGCTGCTACATCTGCGGTACTCTCTGTTTTTTATGGTGTTTTCCTTCTCGGCCTGGGGAAGTATCATCTGGAATTTAGAACGGGTGGACTATACTACATTATCAGTGGTGCTAGTTCAGCGGTGAGTAATTCTACGACTGGGAAGATACAGATTACTTTTCAGCTTCTTACAGCAGTTTTCTCTGTACTCTACATCCTGAAATTCGCGGTGGCGATGAGTAACAGTTTCGATAACGTTGCGCCGAATATGTCTGTTACTTGGGAATCGTATAAGAAGATCTTTCTGTATGTATATGGCGGATTCGTCTTCTGCCTGTTAGCTTGTTTCTTGCCGATGGTGGTCACAGTTGTGCTGCTACTGCTGCTCATTCTGTCAGTTGCAATCGTCGCCATTTCTATCTGGCAGATTGCTCTGGTACTTCGTTCATCACAGATCATGAAACAAAGTGCGGCTGCTATGCAAGAGAATTATCGGTGAAGGAAGATATCTGAGTCAGTTTATGCTAATACGTACAATTGATATATAGACAAAAGAGAGTAATAAAAGATGGGTTCTGAAAATGGGAAAAGCCACGGAAGATGGATCATCGAGATAGGGGATGTGAAACTGGGAAAGAAGGAGATAATTCTTCTTGTGATCGGGGTCGTGATCATTGCACTTCTCATCGTGGCGAACAAGATGTACCCTGATTTTCTGAATCCCAATAGAAGGATCGCCAGAAAAAATATTCCGATAGCAGAAGAAGCGATACAGACTCCGGAAACGGTAGCTCCTGACGATATCTTACCGGGAACAGATAGACCTGAAGCAACCATAATGGGCCAAACAAAGATCGTTCTGACGGAGGAGACTCTTCGCGAACAATACGAAAGGACTATTCCGAATGTTGCAAATTATACGGTTCTTGCGGTTGTTGCGGGAACGGTAATGGTTGCCGGAATCATAGCTTTTGTAATTGTTTGTGTGCGATACAAAAACAAAATGCATATTTTCGACGTCAAACTTCTTATCGCTGTGATCATCTTCATCGCTTTTTCTGTAGGATTGATCTCCCTCATTTCTTTATCGGAGGGCTATAGAAAGAAAAAACAGGAAGTGACATTTCATGTTTACCCGATCGAAGTGGTTAGGAGCGATAGATATGATAAGAGAAGAAGCAGAACTATTTACTATTTTGTTTACTATATGGCCGGCGAAAGAGAAGTGGAACTTCAGGTCGAGCAATATATGTACCGAAACTATGGCGAGCCGGGCCTCTACTACCTGATTTCAGCGGAGCATGATGATAAACGGCAATACTTCCAGCTGTATCCGGCGTCCTCGTATGTGTTGGCGGAAGAACTGGCGGGAAGGTGAAGCAGGAACTTCTTGGGAGAGTGTATGGTAATCCGTGAAATGCCGTGAAATGAGACTTAATTATAAACGCTGTCCGTATATTGAAGATCAAGTTGAACGTGTCTATTGTCGATGATACTGTATGGCTTACTCAAGAACAAATGAGTTCACTTTTTGATACGGCCAGATCGACAATTGCATATCACATCAACCAGATTTTTAAAGAAGGAGAACTGAACAGGGAGACTTCTGTCGAAATTTTCGACAGAAGTACAAATACAGCTTCTCGCCCGCCACAGTACTATAACCTTGATGTTATCATCTCCGTTGGGTACAGAGTGAAATCTCAACGCGGTATTGAATTTCGCCAGTGGGCAAATTCAGTATTGAAGCAGTATATCATCAACGGATATGCCATAAATGAGAAGAGACTTCTTGCCCTTCAGAAGACTGTGGAGATTCAGTCGAGGATGCTCGCGGATACGTTGTCTGTTGAACAGCAGGATGTACTTCGAACGGTGAGTCAATATACAGAAGCATTGTTGCTTCTTGATCAATATGATCATCATGATCTGGAAAAACCTGAGGGAACAAAGCCTTTATACAAACTCACATACAAGGACTGTCGAGACATTATCTCACGCCTGGAAACGGAATACAAATCAGATGTATTTGGTGTTGAGAAGGAAGCCGGCAAGGTGGAGGGCATTCTTGGCGCAGTTTATCAGGATGTCTTTGGTGGAGAGGTTTATCCGTCTTTGGAAGAGAAGGCGGCCAATCTTTTATATTTCATCATAAAGGATCATCCCTTTAATGATGGATGCAAACGAATTGCCGCATCGCTGTTTTTGGAGTTTCTGAATAGAAACGGCTGTTTGTTCAAAAATGGTGAAAAAACGATAAGTGATGGAACTCTGGTTGCGATTACACTCATGATAGCGGAATCTGATCCGTCAGATAAGGAGATCATGATCACACTGGTCATGAATCTGATGAATATTAGGTAACAGACAAAGACCGGCCAAGAATTCCCTCAGCCGGTCTTTCTTCAGCTATATGAGATTATTTGACTCCCACGCCCCACGCAGGAGTAAAGTCTTTTCGACGTTGCCTCCGCAGGCGAAGCCGAGGACAGCAACAGAGAAAAGAACTTTACGACTTATTCCCACTCAATCGTGCCTGTCGGCCTGTCCGGAATCCTCGTATGTGCTGGCGGAAGACCTGGCGGGAAGGTGAAGCAGGAACTCCTTGGAAGAGAACTGCAGATAAAATGCTGATATCTTTCTTTTTTCTCAGGCGTACTTATAGGGAGCCCAATCGACGTATCTATCGCTTTTCTCGATCTCGTCTTCGGGATCAAACGGATTGATGTAAGACTCCACCCTCCGAAGACCCCATGGCCAATATTCGCGTATGACAAGACGATTATGATAAGAAATCGATTGAAGCGATCTTGCTTTATTAACTTCGCGTATGAGTATCGATTCCAGTTTGTCGATCGTCTTATAGAAGGATTTCTTTTGAAACTCTCCCACCGAAAACCTTACACGTCTCAAAGCAGAATCCACTTCAATATACACGTAGATATCCTGGCCCAGACGGCGGTCACAAGTGATCTTCTGAATGTGCAATCTGTCACAGAATTCCTTCATGTAATCATATCGCTTCTTCTGTTCCGGGTTGCGTGCCGGATCACCCTCGAATACAAGATTCCAGGCCATATCCTACCTCCAAAGTCGCGAGCCGATCACTTCACGACTTACGTCTTTACTTTGCTTTCCTTGTCTCACAATTGTATTCTTCGAATTCTATCAAGATTGTATCATGCTTGGCAGGATCATGTTGATGCGGTCCCATTTTTCTTCTTTATACGTAAAAGCACCAAGGGTCGTATTTCGTTCTCTGAATCCTGCCTTTTCATAGCATCTTTTCGCGCGCGGATTTGCGGAAAAAACATTCAGGTGAACAGCGGCTGTGCCCGTTTTTTCAAAAGCATATTCCGCGGCAAGATGAAGCATCTCCTGCGCCGTGCCTTTCCCGCGCTGCTCGGGATCGACGACGATGAATTTCAGCATGCCTTCCATCGTTTCCCCGTTCTTTCCGTAAAGGAAGAATCCGACGATCCGTCCGTCCTCGTTTTCCGCAGCAAAAGCATTGTCGCCTTCTTCTTTCTGTCTTTTCAGAAAATCCTCAAAATCTTTTCTTTCCATCGGGAACCCGATGCGGTTCGCGCTCCACATCGCATGCGTGCGCTCATCCGTGATCCAGTTCCGGATCACCTCGAAATCCATATCTATATCAAATGCTCTCAGTTTCAAAACAAAAGCTTCCTTTCGCGTATGATGAACTTCATTATAACGCAATTCGGATTGGCTATTGCTCAGTAAATGCCTTGATTGCTTTGGACCGACCGCCTTTCGTTCCTGATGTTGGAACGAAATCACATTTTTTGATTTCGATAGTAGATATCATCTTTTCTTCAGAATAAAAAAAGTAATGGATAAGTGATCACGTAATTGCCATAAGAAATAATTGATATATAGACAAATCTGTCCTGTTATTCTATAATTTAGATATAACAGGACAGATATGACTAGAAAATGATAGGCGAAGTGGTGATGAAAATGATCGAAGAGTACGCAAGACTGTGCGAACGATTGAAACAGTATCGCATCCATTATCCGCTCACACAGAGTGATCTGGCGGAGAAGTCGGGTGTGTCAGTAAGAAGCATATCCAGATTTGAAAACGGAGAAGATATCAGTTTGTCGAATTTCCTGAAACTACTTCGAGCCCTGGATCTTGACGACCGCTTGATCGACATGATTCCCGATCAAAGTAAAAGACCTTCCTATTATCTGGAGAAGGAAACTAAACGAAGAAGGGCGTCTGCAACCCGTGACAAAAATGGGAGTGCTCCATTTGTGTGGGGGGATGAGAAATGATCAATACGGCAGAAGTATTTCTCTGGGGGACAAGGATCGGCATCATTCATCAGGAAGATGGACAGGCGTATCTTTCTTTCGAATTTGACAGGGATTTCATAAGAAGCGGAATTGAACTGTCTCCGATCAAGATGCCATTGAGCAGCAGGGTTTACTCGTTTCCGGAACTCGCGGGAAGTGCTTTTCATGGAGCGCCGGGCTTGATCGCGGATTCGCTTCCCGATTCTTTCGGAAACCGGGTGATCGAGCGCTGGCTAAATGAACAGGGCTGTTCGCTCAATGATTTTAATTCTGTAGACAGACTGTGCTATACCGGAAAACGAGGAATGGGTGCTCTGGAGTATCGTCCGGCCAACGGACCAGAGATATGGAAAGAGGATTCCGTCGATATTGCGAAGATGGTGGACTTTGCGTCTGATGTGCTGAACGACAAAAAGAATCAAAAATTGCGCATCCAGGATGACCCCGGATACGGACAGCTGATCCAATTGGGAACGTCGGCAGGAGGAGCAAGGGCGAAAGCATTGATCGCTTGGAATGAAGAAACCGGCGAGATCCGAAGTGGGCAGATCGATGCGGGCGATGGTTTCGATTATTGGCTTATGAAGTTCGACGGAGTGAAGAAAAACGGTGATCACGATCTGGAAGATGCCATCGAGTATACCAGAATCGAGTATGCATACTACCTCATGGCAAAAAAGGCAGGAATAAGGATGAGTGATTGCAGATTGTGGGAAGAAAACGGACGATTCCACTTCATGACGAAGCGCTTCGACCGAGTCGGAAATCAGAAGCTCCATATGCAGACTTTCGGAGCATTGATGCATATCGATTATAATCTTCCCGGGCAGTCAAGTTATGAAGAAGCGGCGGAGATCACATTGAGACTTACCAATTCGGCTTCTGATGTGGAAGACCTCTACCGGAGAATGGTCTTTAATGTGCTTTTGGTCAATCAGGATGACCATGTCAAAAACATAGCTTTTCTTATGGACAGAAAAGGAAAATGGAAGCTCGCTCCGGCATACGATATGACCTTTGCGTACAATCTTGAGAACAGGTGGCTACGGACTCATCAGATGCGAGTAAACGGAAAGACAAGCGATATCTCTTACGAAGATCTGATCGACTCAGGTAAAAATATGGGACTTACATCCCGAAAGTGCACAGGGATCATTCAGACGATCAGAAGTGTGAAAGAGGATTATATTTCTCACATGAAAAATGCAGGTGTGAGTACAAAGACGGCAAAAACACTGTTCGCTGTCTTGCCTTCGATCTGATGAACTGTAGATAAAATGCTGGTTTCTTTCTTGGAAAGGATTCAGATCAATTGCGGCTGTCGATGTAATAGTCGATCTCCCATGCCATATACAGTGGAATATTATATGTCTCCGTTGCAGTAATTATAACAAAAAGTCATAGGACTTTTGCAATAATCACTGCGTTTTTGGCACGGCTTTTCAAGAAGTGCAGCAAATCATCAAAGTGTCGCGCCGGCTACCGCATCTCTATAACATTCAGTACCGACCACCATTCCCGACTAATCGTGAGATTCTGGAATCGAAACAGCATAATCACCAAACCAAGGTAGTGCCAGCTCTACATATCCATTCTGAGGAACAGAGATTATTCCGGATTTAATCAAACGATCTCGATAGGGATTGAATTGATTACTGCTCCAACCCAGTATTTTCCGAATCTGCGAGATTTCGCCGGTTTTGGATAGATGGATGGCACGAATCACTTTTCGATCTGTCGACGAATGCTCTGACCAGATCTTCCGATAAGCAAATTCAAACAAATACTCTTTGGCATCCTTCAGAGCAGAGTCAAGTTTGCCCGGATACTCCCACGCATAGTAACCGATCGTTTGGAAAGCAAACGAATATCCTTTCGTTGCTGTTGCCAGTTTTATGGCATCACTCTGCTTGAGTTTCAGCGTCTTGACGTATTTGTCTACGATAGCGTTGAAATTCAATGGAGAAAGGACTGTTCTCGGTGCTCTTTCCAAAAAAGTCATGCCTTCTGCATTTCTCAATCGATCAATGTGATTGAACAGTCCTGTCATCAGAAGAAAAACAGGTAGACCTTCACGAAGAAAGATTTGAAAAGAACTGGTGAAGATCCGGATATCTTTAGAGTTTGTGGCTTCGTCGATGGTAATCAGGACTCGTTTATTGTGCTTTTCTAAGCTCCGAAGCATACGAGTCAAAGCTTCTTCTATATCCGTAACAGGAGGTGCACCCTTTATCTCAATTCCAATCCCCAGAGCCTGAAGATTGATTTGAGCCTCGATAAAGAGTTTATTCAGATTTTTATCGCTGTTCAGCTTTGCAGCAAGTGCAGTCAAAAGATCTCGTTGAGGATTTAGATTTATGACTATCCACTCCTTTTTCTTTTGCAGCCGATTCGCGATCTGAGTGATGAAAACTGTCTTTCCACATCCTCTGATCCCGGTGACTAGGTTGATATAATTTGAAGGACGAGCCTCACAGAACTCGCTAATGATTCGATCTGCCTGAGCTTTACGCTCGATAATCTCAAGAGGGGGTTGACCAAAAACCAGAGTGTAAGGATTTGACATATTCTTCCCATCCTTTCAAAAAGAATAAATGACAGGTAGCGAAAAAAGTTTTACTGTCTCAAAATCTTTTACTGTTGTTTTACTGTTTGAGAATATTTTACTGTTCGTTTACTGTTTTGTCAAATGTCTTCAAACCAGAACCACCTCGGTTCTGTCAATGGAAAATCAATATAACAGAAAAGACCGGCCAAGGTTATCCTCAGCCGGTCTTTCTTCAGCTATATGAGATTATTTGACTCCCACGCCCCACGCAGGAGTAAAGTCTTTTCGACGTTGCCTCCGCAGGCGAAACCGAGGACAGCAACAGAGAAAAGAACTTTACGACTTACTCCCACTCGATCGTGCCTGTCGTTCTTATACTTTATTTTCCCCGCGATTCGCGAAGCGGCTGCCAGGAAAAAGGTGGCGGTACATGCGCATAAGTACTTGTCAAGGAATATGCTCACGAGTATGACGAGAACCAGAGCGGAAAGTGTCATGATGATAGAGTGTATCGTTAAGGACTTTCTTTTGGGTTCGAGAAAGGACTTGTTCGGATGGATTGTTAATGGAATCATGAGAAGTACGATCGTACTGATTCCTACAATGACCAGTTGAAGGACGAGATGCTCTTGTAGAAAAACAAATGATAGACCGGCCAGCAATCCGCATATCATAGTCAGAAAGCATTTTAGATGCGAGTCCGCATGGTATCCGCCACCAAATGATTGGAACGTATAAAATCCAAATGTAATGATAGCGGCATTCCAGAACTGCCTCAGAACAAGACCGATGAGAAGAAGAGCAAGGGTAGACCAGACTGTATAGATAAGAATGTCGAAACCGTATTCATAGATTTCCCGGTCTTCGCTCGGAATATACTGTTTAAGTATCAGATGGTCAGTGAGTCTTTGAATTGGTGTCATCCAACATCACCTTCCTGTTTTCAGTGGACGCTTGATCCTTAGGTGGAATGATTATAAATACTCTGAATAGATCATTGTTTACCGCTACCTCAAAGGTCCCATTTGCTTCATCAACTATTCGTTTCATAATAGATATGCCGAGGCCATGGTAGGGTTCATACTTGCTGCTGAGAAAAGATGAACGCTGCATCTTAGGTGGAATGCCTAAAAGCGGATTTTCGCATATAATCGTGAGTCCCGCCGGAGAGTATGTAAATTGCAAGTAAACATATCTGTCTCCGTCACGGTCTTTCCTCTCGTTTAGAGCTTCAATAGCATTATCAATCATGTTAGAAACCAGCGAACACAACTCAAAATCAGAGATGTTCATGCCGCCGGTGTAGTGTAGATTAGATCCGCGCAATTCAATTTTGTTTGCTCGAAGTTTGTTCAGTTTGACTGCCAGTATAGAATCCAGTGTCTGGTTCCCTGAACTATAAAGTGGCAATACTTGCGATTCCAAATCCTTTAAATACTCTGGTTCTTTCGGGAGTTGACCCTTTTTAACCATCTCCTGTATATCGTGAACATACGATCGCATATCATGACGCAGCTGCATCATGGAACCATACACGTGCTGGAGATCTTCGGTCTGGCTTTGCGCTTCCTTTAACATCTCATCCTGTAATTGAAGTAACTGTTTTTCTCTTTCATATTTTTCTAAAAGCCGGTAATTGATCAGGATGATGATTGCGATTGCTATTGACATAATGCAACCAACAAACAGCCATATGAGAGGGATACTATACTGATTTTTAAGTTTGAAGAATACATCAACTAGAAATGAACATAAAAGAACCGCAAACAGAAGTAGGTATGGCGGCCGTATAGAATGAGATTTTTGAGGAAATATACGAGTAATCAGCCAGAGACCTAACCATATTAAGAAATTCGATAGAAGCGTGAAAAAAATACGAGTGCTGCCAGAGGCAAGAAGATCCTTTGCATCCGCGCCAGCTAGCAAACTGGCGAATTGAAAGGATATGCCAACAATCCCCATAGACACTATGATCAGAATAGTGCACCAAAACAGTTTCTGCAGAATGCTTCCATCAAAGAACAATATGGCATAGAAGACGATAAATATGAAAATCCAAGTATCCCATTCCGGCATAGAGAAGAATATATATGAAGAAAGAGCTGTAGCTGTCAAAACAGAACATATAAGAAAGGAGACATATTCGTGTTTCCGTTTAGGAAGCATTTTGGTGATAAACCAAGTGAAAACAAGGCCTTGATATAAGTTTATTATTATTTCATATAGTGTCCAATACATTCTAGGTGTCCATTTTATAATGATCAATCATATGGTTGGTTAGTTGTGTTCGGTACTTGGTACCAACTGGTATTTCGGTATCATTCTGGAGTATAACCGAATGGTTGCTATATTTCGTTACATAGTTCAGGTTTATAATATAACTTCGGTGACATTGACAAAAATCAGCAGAAAGCTTTTCGTTAGGGAGACTTGTAAAATTCGTGCCGGAAAGACTTATTTCTTCGACCTTACCATCTGTCAAAATCAGTTTAGCGCGGTGATCAGTAGTAATTGACTCGAGATACAAAATCCGATCACTCTCGATAATCAGTTTCTGACGGGCACTCTGAAAGATGAAAGCATGGCTATTAATTGTTCTTAATCTAGAATAGATTTCGTCAAGAGCTGCATAAATCTTTTGCGGGTTAAGTGGTTTCAACATGTACCGAAAAGCGGAGATTTCGAAAGCGCTTTCATAGTATTCCTGACTATTGGTAGTAAAAATAATGATTGCACGATGGTTGCTCTGGTGGATCGATTCTGCAACTCGAAAGCCTGTGCTTGAATCGTCTTCAGTCATTATATCCAAGAAAAAAACATCATATGAATCATAGTCCGAAAGAGAAAACGTCAAAGAATGGGCAGAATTATACTTATTCAAAATAATATCAGAATAACCATGTTGCTCTTTCCATGAGAGGATAATTCGAGCAAGTTCATTTAAATCTTTTTCGTTATCATCAAAAACTACAATCTTCATTATGTCAAAATCAACCGCAAATACCCTATTATGTCTAATTAACCCAATCCAAGTATATCATGGTAGTTTAGCGCATACTACATTATTCTTGCATATTTCTTGGGGTCTCTTGCATATTTGCCTTTTTTGAAAAAGCACCGTGATAGAATAAAAAGTAAAACGATCTGAAGGAGAAGACACTATGCAAGGAAAGAAATCCATCTTAAGCGGGAAATTCTATTCTGTTTGGAAGATAGGGACCAAAGCGTGCGCTTTGATTTTGGCTTCCTCATTTGTTTTCTCGACGGGTTGTAAGAAGAAAAAAGAGATGGAGAACAGGATCGTAAAAGAAACAGATCCGTATTTCAGTTGTGAAGAGATTGAGTTGAAGATTCAGCTGCCGGGAGATGAAGAAAAGGAGTTGAAAAGACGAGCTTTTGGGCAAGCGAAGGTCTATTCAGATTGTGTATTAGTACGCATGAGTGAAGAGTATGTAATGCCAGATGAATTCTTGGAAAAATGGAACAGACGATATGAGGATTATTCAGTAACTGATAGTGACAGGCAAAAACTGCAGGAAGAATACGATAGTTATCATCGAAACGGTATTGCCGTCTTTGGATTAGATGGAACAATGAAAGGTTTTTCCGAGATTCCTGTTCTTCCTCAAAATGTGGAAATGATTGAAGATCCCTCCGGAAAACCAAAAGTTGTAGCATATGTTATTGGCGGAACAAGTGTTACGGTAGTTTTATATGATGTTTCCCCGGAAGGAACTCTCATCAACGAAACACATCTAGAACGAAAGATGACAGTCCCCGGAAAGTCGCTTTTCATGGAAAATGGCAACTTGCTTGTTAGCGAAAACTATACTGTCTGTACATTTAACGCGGATGGGAAATTGTTGAGTGAACAAGCGTTAATAGCTCCTATTGATAATTTTTT
>DFFH01000003.1 GCA_002368805.1 Mageeibacillus sp. UBA3781
TTCCGCAAAGAAAGGCTGTCCTTTTACCGGGACAGCCTTTTATCGAAAAGCACCTGTATGGTATCAGAGTCCGAGGATCTCCTGATAATTGTCGCAGACGTCCTTATAGTTCTCGGGAGTTCCGATGTCGATGCAGGTTCCCGGTGCGCGATAGACATACACGTCTTTTCTGGTGTAGAGCCAGGACGGGAAGTGGCCCGGGGCATCCGGCGTATTTCCCTCGTCAAGGTACTGGCGGATCATCGGGATCGTCTCGCGGAGATACATATATGTCGCATAGACGGCATCGGTGGACTTGGGTTCCTTCGGCTTCTCGGCGAGAGCTTCGACCTTGCCGTCTTCATTGATCGTGGCTACAGCGAGTTTCCTGAGCTGATCGATATCTTCCACAGTGACGGAGATGAGCGTGTCGTGCTGCTTCTCTTTAAAGAATGCATACATGTCGCTGAGCTTATAGGTGAAGAGGTTGTCACCGGCGATGATCATCATGTCCTCATCGATCGAAAGCTTGTCGATAACGAACTGGATGTCGCCGATCGCGCCGAGTTTATTTGTATCGTCTGTCGTGCCGTCATCGATAACGATGATCGGTGTGGAGAGCTTGCCATCTGCGATATCCTTCCCGGAACGGGTCTTCGACCATTCGTCGAAGTGGCTGGCAAAGCGATGGTTGGTTACTACTGCGATCCGTGTTACGTCCGGGATGGTCTCGATTTCATCTGTGATGTAGTCGATCATGGCCTTCGGACCGACCGGAAGAAGCGGCTTCGGTGTATTAATTGTCAGCGGATAAAGACGCGTGGCATATCCGGCTGCAAGAATCAAAGCAATCATGTTTATCCCTTTCCCCCCATTTTGCGGGACGCCGAAGCACGGGACACACTCCGCTGATCGCTTCGGCATTGAAGTTATTTTCACTATCTTAACAGAAATCAGCATAAAAATCTATTGATAATACCTGATTGCCTGTCCGCACCGGAAAACGGTACGCATGACACATGGGGAAAAGTATTCTGCGCTGAGCTCTTCGCGATAAAGAAAAAGGTAGAAAAGCCATCCGAAAAAAGATATAATATCCTTGATATGAAAATCAGCAGGAATCCGATGATCGATGCTCCCCTGTAAGAGCAGGATCATTGGGGTTTTTGTGTGCATAGACACGGAATCATTTAACCTTAAAGGAGATAAGAAAAATGGAGCTTTGTGCAGTTGTTATGGCAGCCGGTGAGGGCAAGCGTATGCACTCGAATCACTCGAAGGTTGTCCAGCTCGCGGCAGGTAAACCCCTGATCCGCTGGGTGGCGGAAGCGCTTTCCGGAGTGGGTGCAACCGAGCAGGTATATATCGTCGGTCACAGACAGGAAGAAGTCAGAGAAGTCCTCGGCGAAGATGTGGCATTTGTCTTCCAGGAGCAGCAGCTCGGAACCGGACACGCGGTCATGCAGGCAGCTCCTTTCCTCGAGGGAAGAAACGGATGTACGATCGTACTTCCGGGTGATGCTCCCCTGATCACTTCCGATACTATTGCAAAAGCACTGGAGATGTTCGAACAGGGTGACTACGGCGCGGTCATCATCACAGGTCTCGCTCCGGATCCGAAGGGCTACGGCCGAGTGATCCGTAATGCCGAGGGCAATGTCGTCAAGATCGTCGAGCACCGCGACTGCACGGAAGAGGAGCTGAAGGTCAACGAGATCAACTCCTCCATCTACTGCTTTAAGACACCGCTTCTTCTGTCCGCACTCGGACGCATCGATGCGAAAAATGCGCAGAAAGAATACTACCTTACAGATACCATCGAGATCCTGATCCGTGACGGTCATAAGGTCGGTGCATATATCGCGGACTTCGATGAGACCCGTGGTGTGAACGACCGGATCCAGCTGCAGGAAGTCGGCAAGATGCTCAACAGAAGAACATGCCTCAAGCTCATGCAGCAGGGCGTGCAGATCGTCGATACCGAGACGACATGGATCGCGGATACAGTGAGAATCGGCATGGATACACTGATCCTTCCGGGCTCGATACTTCTCGGGAATACGGTCGTCGGTGACGAGTGCGTCATCGGTGAGAATTCCCGTCTGGAGAATGTGATCGTCGGTGACGGTACCGTGATCGATAACTCTATCGCTTCGGACTGTGAAGTCGGTAAGAACTGCCGTATCGGACCATACTCCCATCTGCGTCCGGATACGATCCTCAAAGATAATGTCACCATCGGCGCGTATGTCGAGGTGAAGAATGCGACTATCGGTGATTATTCCCGTGCCCGCCACCTGACCTATGTCGGTGATGCGAAGGTCGGAAAGAACGTCAACTTCGGCTGTGGTACCGTGACCTGCAACTACGATGGTATGGATAAGACCTGGTGCGTCATCGGAGATAACGTATTTATCGGCGGTAACAGCAACCTCATCTCTCCTGTCACACTGAAGGAAAACTCCTATATCGCTGCCGGATCGACCATCACGGAAGATGTTCCGGAGCTGGGTCTTGCGATCGCCAGATCCCAGCAGGTCGTCAAGGAGAACTGGGTCGCAAAGAAGAACCGTTCCCGTGCTTCGACGGTCATCCAGCCGGATAAGAAACGTACCAGCGGTATGTGATCCGATGTGGTTTAGAAAGAAGCAAACGACAGAGAAAGACTGGACAGCAAAGGGTGAAAATATGTGGCTGATCGTAGGCCTGGGTAATCCGGGCAAAGAATACACGTCCACCTTCCATAACTGCGGCTTCATGACGCTGGAAGTTCTGGCGCAGAAGCATAATATCCGGGTAGATAAGCTCAAGTGGAAAGGCGAATACGGAAGAGGAACGATCCAGGGGGAAGACTGTATCCTCCTGCGTCCGCATACCTTCATGAACCTGTCGGGACAGAGCGTGATCGAGGTCATGCGTTTCTTTAAGATCCCTCTCGATCACCTGATCGTGATCTACGACGATATCGATATTCCAAGAGGCAAGATCCGCGTCAGATCGAGCGGATCGGCCGGTACGCATAACGGCATGAAGTCAGTGATATACTGCGTGGAGTCGCAGGATTTCGCACGTGTCCGCATCGGATGCGGACCGGTCCCGGAGCAATGGGATCTGGCGGACTTCGTTCTTTCTTCGATTCCGAAAGAAGAGCAGGAGACGATGCTCAAGGCCTTTGAAGAAGGCGCGCAGGCAGTCGAAGATATCCTCTCGGGAAAACCGGTCCCGGGCGGAAGAAACAGAGGAGGATCGCATCACTCATGAGATTTCTTCCCTCGATAAAAGAGATGCTGCATGAAGCCTACATCGACCCTGCCTTTAAGGAGCTGGTCGATTCTTTTTCTGCGCAAAAAGGACATATCAACCTGACCGGTATGACCGAGACGCAGAAGGCATTCCTGATCGCTGCCGCGACTCTCTATAGAAGTGAGAACGACCCGCAATACGGAAGCGAAAGCAAGCCTGAAAAAGCCGATGGAAAGAAATCGGGAAAGAATGAGGCAAGTGCTTTTCCCGTACCGGTGATCCTGGTCTCGGATGAGCTTTCCGCAAGAAAAATGAAGTCCTATCTCGACGCTTTCTTCGAGAAGGAGAGCGTGATCCTTCGCGGCCGTGAGACACACATGTCGCAGGTCTCGGCATCGAGCCGCGAGATCGAGCAGGGACGTGTCAATGCACTTGTGAAGTATGTCACGCGTGACTGCGGCTGCCTGATCGTGACCGCCGGCGCGCTCCTGACGAAGATGCTTCCGATGGGAAGGTTTATCAGTACGACAGTCACTGTCCGTCTCGGACGCCGCCTCGCCCCGGAAGACCTCGCACAGACCCTGATCTCGATGGGATATGTGCGTACTCGTGAAGTTGAGGGTGTCGGTGAATTTTCCAAGCGCGGAGATATCTTCGATTTCTTCCCGAGCGGATCGGACATGGGTGTGCGTCTGTCGTTCTTCGATGACGAAGTCGATCAGATCAAGCTCTTTAATCTCAATACCCAGAGATCCGAACAGCAGCTGAAAGAATATACGATCCTTCCGGCCTCCGAGCTCCTGCTTCCTCCGAAAGACTGGGAGCGCCTCGCGGACAAGATGGTCGCGATCGGTGATGAGGCAGCAAGAAAAGCGGCGGCGATCGGCGCGGACAGAAATAATATCGATACGCTTCTGCGCATGGTCGGAAAAGAAAGTGAAGCGCTCCGGTCCGGAGGTTCTTTTTCCGGATGGGAAAAGTGGGCGGCCGTCCTGGAAGAAAATACCGAGTCGATCCTTTCCTTTGTACGGAGCATGGGCGACACGATCTATGTCGATGAGATCGCGCAGGTCAGATCCAGAATGGACGGCGTCGCTGCGGACTTTGAAGCGCGTTTCCGGAATGCCTTTGAAAAAGGACTCGTCCCGGCGGAGTGCTCGACTGCGCTGATGAAGATCCCGGATGTTTTCCGCGAACTCGACAAGAAACAGGTCGTCGCGATGGCGATCCTGCCGAGCAGTAATAACGGCCTTCCCGGAGGTGTCCATATCAAGATCCAGGGCACGGCCTGCAACAGCTACAGAGGCCACGAAGATGCTCTTGCCGAGCTGATCTCCGGAAGAAATAAAGAAGGAAAGACGACGTATATCATGAGCGGTACGGGAAGCCGTGCCGATAAACTCAGGACGTTCCTCTTCGAGAAAAACAGCATGCCGGTGCTGCTGCCAAAACCACTGCCGAGTGGATTTGTCTATCCGGCGATCAACATGATCCTCATCGGAACACAGGATATTTTCGGTGTGGACCGCGGTATCAAAAAGAAGAAAAAAGGCGGCATGACGATCGACCTGTTCTCGGATCTTGTTCCGGGTGAACTGGTCGTCGATGATGAAAACGGCGTCGGCAGATATGACGGTCTCGTAAACCTCGAAGTCGAGGGCACGAAGAGAGACTACCTGCAGATCACCTATGCGAACGACGACCATCTTTATATCCCGATGGACCGCCTCGACCATATCCAGAAATATGTCGCTTCCGACGGAAGGACACCAAAGCTTGCCCGCCTCGGATCCGCCGAGTGGAGCAAGTCCGTAAGCCGCGCGAAAAACTCCATCAAGCAGCTCGCCTTTGACCTCGTCGAGCTCTATGCGAAAAGACAGGCCGTCGATGGATATGCTTTTTCGCCGGACACAGTATGGCAGACACAGTTTGAAGACGATTTCCCCTATCAGGAGACGGAAGATCAGCTGAATGCGATCAAGGACATCAAGAAAGACATGGAGTCGAAAAAGTCCATGGACAGACTCCTGTGCGGCGATGTCGGATTCGGAAAAACGGAGGTTGCTTTTCGCGCGATATTTAAGTGCGTCATGGACGGAAAACAGGCTGTGCTCCTTGCCCCGACCACGGTCCTTGTCCAGCAGCATTACGACAACCTCAAGGAGCGCCTGAGAGGCTATCCGATCCGTATTGCGATGCTCTCCCGGTTCGCAACACCGAAGGAAATCAAGCGTGCCGTGCAGGGGATCAATGACGGGTCGGTCGATGTCGTCGTCGGCACGCACCGCGTCTTAAGTAAAGACGTCCAGCCGAAGAATCTGGGCCTCATGGTCATCGACGAAGAGCAGAGATTCGGCGTCAACCATAAAGAGAAGATGAAGACCCTCAGAAACACGGTCGATGTTTTGACCTTGACCGCGACCCCGATCCCGAGAACGCTGCATATGTCGCTGTCGGGCATCCGTGATATCTCTGTTCTCGAAGAACCGCCGCAGGACCGAAGACCCGTGCAGACCTATGTCATCGAGTACGATCCGCAGATCATCGCGGAGGCATGCCTGCGTGAGATCGAGCGCCACGGACAGGTCTTCTATCTGTTCAATAATACGCACCTGATCCAGGAGAAAGCAGAGATGCTCTCGGATATGCTTCCCGGCGCGAGGATCGTATATGCGCACGGCAAGATGAGCGAAAGAGAACTCGAGAGCATCATCGAAGCATTTATAAGAAAAGAAGCGGATATCCTCGTCTGCACGACGATCATCGAGTCGGGCGTGGATATGCCGAATGTAAATACGATCATCGTCGAAAACAGTGACCGATTCGGTCTGTCGCAGCTGTATCAGCTGAAGGGAAGAGTCGGAAGATCCGACCGTCAGGCCTATGCCTATATCACCTATCAGCCGGAAAAAGTCCTGAATGAAGATGCGGAAAAACGACTCGCCGCGATCCGTGATTTCACCGAGCTCGGATCCGGTATCAAGATCGCGCTGAAAGATCTCGAGGTGCGTGGCGCCGGAAATCTGCTCGGTGCGGAACAGCACGGACAGATGGACGTCATCGGCTACGAGCTCTACTGCCGTATGCTCGACGAAGAGATCAAGAAACTCTCCGGCACATGGGAGCCGGAAGTCGAGGATACGGTCATCAAGATGAGCGAGGATGCGTATATTTCTCCGGCGTATATTCCGGATGACGGACAGAGGATGGATGTCTATCGTCATATCCAGTCCATCGCTTCGAAGAAGGAAAGAGAAGACCTCGAGGACGAACTGACCGACCGCTTCGGTGATGTGCCGAAAGAGGTCACGATCCTGGCGAATATCGCGATCATCCGCCACCAGGCAAGTAAGCTCGGATTTGAGACGGTCGAGATCGAGAAAGACACGGCAAGACTCTACTACCGTCCGGGTGTTTCGGGAGCGGCTGCGGCGATCCTTATGGCCGGCAGTGACAAGCGCTTCGACGGACATATCATGGTATATTCCCTGAAGAAACCGTTCCTGCAGTATAAGCCTGCTCCGAAGGATCAGAAGGAGATCGTCGCGAATGTCGCGGAGCTCCTCGATCTGATGAGCGAAGGAGGAAAAGAATGATTGTTTTTGAAATACTCTATTTCCTGATTTGCTGTGCTTGTGTTTTTGCCTTGGGAAACATCGTGATGCTCCCGGTATCAAAACTCCTGCTTCTTATTCTGATCCCGCTTTTTATAGTGATCCTTTTTCTCCCGGTACTTCCGCCGGTATCAAAAAAGATCCGCTCCGCGAGACTTCGCATCGCGAATAGAGGATCGATGCTTCTGAAGATCTTTCTTTCGTCGATGATCGTAGTACTGGCGTTTAATATCCCTGCCATGACTGGTGCTTTTGCATCGGAAGGGATCCCGGCGATCGGCGATGCCGGATGGCGATGGACAGGACATATCCTTCTGGTGGTTCTGATTGAAGCGGCCGTGTTCTGGAGCGGTATCCTAAGGATCTACCTGACGGCAAATCAGCTCGGGATGAAGTACCGCCTGATCGGCATCCTCTGCGGATGGATCCCGATAGTCAATATCATCTGCCTCGGCATTCTCCTGCGCATCACTGATAAAGAGATCAAGGTCGAAAATGATAAGATCATCCTGAATGAATCCCGCGCATCGCAGAAGATCTGCGAAACGAAATATCCGATCCTCATGGTGCACGGTGTATTCTTCCGAGACTTCCGTTTTTTCAATTACTGGGGACGTATCCCGGGCGAACTTGAGACGAACGGCGCGAAGGTTTTCTACGGCAATCAACAGTCGGCAGCATCGGTCGAATCCAGTGGAAAAGAACTCGCCGAGAGGATCCGGAAAGTGTGTGAAGAAACGGGATCTGAGAAGGTCAATATCATCGCGCATAGTAAGGGGGGACTTGACTGCAGAATGGCGATCGCGAAGTACGGCGCGGGACCATATGTCGCCAGTCTCACAACGATCAATACTCCACACAGAGGGTGTGAATTTGCTGATTATCTTCTAAGCAAAATAGGACAGCCGCATCAGCAGCGCGTCGCGAAAATGTACGAGGCTGCGCTTCGCAGAATGGGTGATCCGGATCCGGATTTCATCGCGGCGGTCACGGATCTTACTCACTCCGCATGCGAAAAACTGAATGCCGAAATGCCGGACCCGGAAGGCATTTTCTGTCAAAGTTTCGGATCGAAATTAAACCGTCCGGGTTCAGGAAGATTTCCACTCAATTTCTCTACGCTTCTCGTCGGACATTTCGATGGACCGAACGATGGTCTGGTCGGCGAAAAATCCTTCAGCTGGGGATCGGAATATCAGTTCCTGACCACGACCGGAAAGCGCGGTATTTCTCACGGAGATGTCATCGATCTCAACCGTGAAAACATCGATGGATTTGATGTCCGTGAGTTCTTCGTCGGCATCGTTTCCGACATGAAAAACAGGGGATTTTGAAGAAAACACGTATATTTCTCCTTGCATTTCTGTTAAGAGTGTTACAATTAATTTATTGGAAACATTTTCAAGGAGGGTATGTTATGGGTGATAACAAAGGTGCGGTATACGATGCGAGAACGCTCGGATATCCCAAGATGTTCGTGCTGGGATTTCAGCACATGTTTGCTATGTTTGGCGCGACGGTTCTCGTTCCGGCGCTGACAGGACTTTCTGTATCTGCGACACTTCTGTTCGCAGGCTTAGGTACATTGCTTTTCCATTTTCTGACAAAGGGTAAAGTCCCTGCCTTCTTAGGATCCTCCTTTGCTTTTATTGCCGGATATAAGGCAGTTGCATGGACGGTGGAGGTCGTTGACGGGAAAGAGGTTGAGACACTTCATCCGGAGCTCCTCCCGTATGCCTGTATAGGCGTGCTGGCAGCCGGTGCCCTCTATCTGGTACTGGCAGCTCTGATCAAGGCATTCGGTCAGAAGAGAGTCATGAGGTTCTTCCCACCGGTCGTTACCGGCCCGATCATCATTGCGATCGGTCTTACACTTTCCAAGACAGCGATCGACAGCTGTAAGGATAACTGGATCGTTGCTGTTCTCGCGATCCTTGTGGTGGTGGTCTGCAATGTCTTTGGAAAAGGCATGATCAAGATCGTTCCGGTCCTTCTGGGTGTAATCGTTTCATATATTGCAGCGTGCTTTCTGGGAATCGTTAACTTTGATTCTGTACGAGAAGCTGCCTGGATCGGTCTTCCTTTCAAGATGGAGAACACAGCATTTGAGGTCTTTAAGGATCCGGATTGGTCAACACTGGCAAATGCGGTCATCACGATCATGCCGATTGCTCTTGCAACCATGGTCGAGCATATCGGTGATATCTCCGCGATCTCTTCCACAACGAACAGAAACTTCATCGAAGATCCGGGTCTTCACAGAACACTCCTCGGCGATGGTCTTGCCACAATGCTTGCATCTCTCTTCGGAGCTCCGGCGAATACCACATACGGCGAGAACACAGGTGTCCTTTCCCTGACGAAAGTCTATGATCCAAAGGTTATCCGCATCGCTGCATACTGCGCGATCTTCTTCTCCTTCTCGCCGAAATTCGCGGCGCTGGTCGGATCGATGCCTGTTGCGACCATCGGCGGTGTTTCGATCGTTCTTTACGGTATGATCTCTGCAGTCGGTGTTCGTAACATCGTAGAGAATCAGGTCGACTTCAGCAAGAGCAGAAACATCATCATCGCAGCACTCATCCTCGGATTCTCCATCGGCGTGAACTACTCCGGTGCGATCTCCTTCTCGATCGGCTCTGTAGATATTTCCCTGTCAGGTCTTGCGATCGGTGCGCTGATCGGTATCATCTTCAACGCGATCCTGCCGCTCGAAGAAAAAGAGTATAAGGGCGCAAACAAGGCATATGTGACCGAGAGCGAAGGTGTGATCTCGAATCAGCCGAAGCGCATGGACACGAAGAGAAAGAATGCAAAGAAGAGTGAGTCCAGAAAGAGATAAGCTCTTGCTCAGATTTGAGTTTTAATGCAAAAAGTCGCTGAATACGTCGCTGCAGGGTATGCAGAAAGTAACGTAATCAGCGACTTTTTGTGTTTGATGTGGATTTTAAGTTTTTCTGATCAGGGAACTGCCGCAGTTGGTGCAGAATTTCGAGCCTGATGCGAGCGTGCCGCAGCGGGCGCAGTACTTCATGAGCTGAGGCTCGCTAGAGGCCGCAGCCGCCTGTGAAGCAACTGGAGAAGTCTGTGCAGCAACCGGAGAAGCCTGAACTGGTGCAGCCTGTGCTGTAACTTGAGCAGCCTGTGCTGTAACTTGTGCAGCCTGTGCAGCAGCCTGAGCCTGTGCTTCCTGCATCTTCGCAGCCATAGCGGCCGGATCGTTGACGAGTCTTTCTGTCTCTTCCTGCCGCTTGATGCGAATCTTACTTGCTTCATCCGGCTCGACAGGATCAAAGGAAGCACCGACGAGAGTGATTTGCCTGGACTTTAGATCTGAAGCAATCACATTCACGAATTCTCCGAACTTCGTGGAAAGCTCTTTATATCTTACGGGTCCCATATTAATAAGGGTTCTTCCGATGGAATAATTCGCCATATCGGCGACGTACTTCACGGTCGTTTCGCTACCCGGAACCAGATAATTCGGATCATCCGATTCTACCAGAAGATCACCGCTGAACTTTATAAAGATGCTCCTGTATTTCGGGTCATTGAAGGGAATGGTATTGGAAAAAGATACATTAAAAGCCATGGTCATTACCTCCGATCTTCCTACCGTGACAAAAATGATTATATCATGTCTCTCCATATTAAATCCACAAAACTGTTTTATAATGAAAATATGAAAAAGATTCTTGTTGTGGAAGATGAACCGGATATTCGTGAGCTCCTCGTGAACTACCTTGGGAATGAGGGCTATGACGTCGTGGCGGCAGGCGACGGCGTCGAGGCGATCGCGCGCTTTTCGGAAGGTGGCGCCGATCTGGTGATCCTCGACATCATGATCCCGAAGATCGACGGATACGGGGTATGCGAGGTCATCAAGAAGCAGTCGGATGTCCCTGTCCTGATGCTGTCGGCGCTGGGCGATGAGAAAGATCTTATCAGGGGCTACGACGCGATGGCGGACGACTACATGACGAAGCCGTTTTCCATGCCGGTACTGCTTCGAAAAGTAAGCGCGATCCTCCGAAGAAAAGATCTTTCTTCCGACGCGAAAAGCACTTGCCCTTCAGTTTCCTGCGGGGATCTTACCTTGATCCCGGACCGCATGGAAGTGCTGGTCAAAGGGCAGAAGGTGGAGGTTACATCGCGTGAATTCGATCTTCTTCTGACGATGGCGAAACACCCGGGAAGAGTCTATACGAGAGAGACGCTGCTGGATATGCTGTGGGACTATAATTCCTTTGTCGATGAGAGGATCGTGGATACTCATATCAAGAACCTGCGGCACAAACTGGGCGGTGACTATATCGAGACCGTACGCGGACGGGGGTACCGGATTGGACAGTAAAGAGCGTTCGCAAAGCGAAGAAAAAATGAACAGGGACAAGTGCTTTTTGAGTGGGAAAAATATGGACAACGCGTGTGGCGAAAATGTGGACACCAGGTTGCAGGTGCGTGCTGACGGGAAGAGAACCTGTGTTTTCGGATGGATCCGGAGCCGCCTGTCAGTCAAGGTCTTCCTGATCACGTTTCTGGTGCAGATCGTCTTCGGCGCCTTGATCATCGGGGTGCTGTACTACTCGACACCGAGAAGCTATAACACCGCAAAACAGGACAGTGTGGAGAGTGACTTTCAGGAACTGCTTGAAGCGATGGCGGAGACAAAGTACGAAGACGCGGGCCCGGTCATAGATGCATTTGTGCGCGAAAGCGGCGCCGATATTCTGCTTTATAACGTAAGTACGACTCTCGACGGAAAGCCGCTGCTTACTTCACTCAATTCCGTTCGCGCGATCCATACTTACGAAGAGCTCGATAAACTCATGGCGCAGCATGAAAATTCATACTACTTCAACAACTCCCGGAACTTCCGCTTTCAGAATACCGGACCGACGTACCGCCTGGAGTACTACTATTTCGTCGATGAGGGCAATACGATGACGACAGCGATCAGGAAGAGCCTGCCGCTCATCATCGTGGCAGTCGTGATCGTCTCACTTCTTTGCGCGTACATCTATACGATGATCTTTGCGCGGCCGGTCAAGAAACTGAGCGCTGTTTCACGTGCGATGGCGGACTTCGATTTCTCGAAGAAAAGCGGATCAAAAAGGCTCGATGAGATCGGCGATCTTTCGCGCGATCTGGATCTCATGGCTGGATCTCTCGATGAGAAGATCGGCGAACTGAATCAGAAGAATATGGAGATGGAGAAGAAGAACCGTGAACTCTCGGAAGAGGTTTCCCGCCGAAAAGAACTCGAGAGCCAGAAGGATATGTTTTTCTCGGCAGCGTCGCACGAACTGAAGACTCCGGTGACGATCTTAGAAGGACAGCTCCGCGGCATGATCGATGGTGTCGAACCGTACACGGATCACGAGGAATATCTGCCGCGCGCACTCGGAACGGTGAAGCGCATGGAGAGCCTCATTAACGAGATCCTGATCGCATCGCGCATGCAGTCGGGAAAAGAGATCGTGGCGGCGAGAGTGGATATGGTGCAACTTCTGGAAGAGAAGATGGAAGAGTGCGAAGAGCTTTTCGAATCCCGTGGACTTAAGATGGATCTGTCATTTGAAAATGGACTGATCTTTGAAGGAAATCGGGAGCTCACATCGCTCGCGATCGGTGCATTTTTAAGTAACGCGGCATTCTATTCGGAAGAGGGCACGACGGTCTTTGTTGACGCGGAGAAATCAGAAGACGAAAATAAAAAAGTGATTCTTGTTTCGATCCGTAATGCAGGGAACATCGAAGAAAAAGATCTTACGCATCTATTCGAGCCGTTTTACCGCGCGGATCAATCGAGAAGCAGAAGATCCGGCGGCTCCGGGCTGGGGCTTTATCTGGCGAAGCTGATCCTCGAAAAACAGGGCGGCGCCTGCCGGATGGAAAATGACGGATCAGACGTACTGGCGGTGATCGAGCTCCCGGCAGTTATGGAGGAGAGAAAATGAAGGACTTGAATCTTCACGGAATTACATTTATGCGGCCTGTGCGAGAGGGCACATCCGAGTGGTATTATGCGATGGATTACGATAACGGCGACCTTTACGAAGCGCAGGAGATCTATGAGCATAACGGCCATGTGGACGGGAACCATCTTTATCTGATCCACTATCCGGATACGGAAGTGATCGAACCTCTTTCTTCCTGTTCGAATAATGCGATCGGTGAGCCGGTCTATCATGACGGGAAGATCTCCTTTATCTCTGTGGATTTCCCGAGTGATCTCATCACGATCTACCAGTTTGACTGCGCAAAAAGAACCTGCAAAGAGCTGGATTCTTTTTCTCTTTCTGATGTGAAAGACTGCTTTAATCTCCGGCTTTTCGAGCACCCGCTGACGCTGACGCGCCAGGGGAATGACGGGACGCTGGAAATTGTGTGGCCGAAGAAAAAAACCATCAAGATCTCCGAGAAAGAAAGCTTCTTTTACATGGAAGAAAACCGTCTCTATCTGAACCGCTGGTATGAGGATCCGGACTACCGCGAAGAGACCGTGGTCCGCGATATCGAAACAGGAGATGTGATCGAGATCCTCCCGGGGGACATCCACATCATGCCGAACGGTGAGCTGTGGCATCTTTATTAAGAACAGCTGATGGACGTAATTGAACTAACGTATAGCCGCGCAGGGATTTCCGATCTGCGCGGCTTTTCATCTCCACATAAAATCCATATAACCTCCCTTAGAGATCCTTTTTCGAAGAGTACCATCATCTCAAACACAACGAAGGGATGGTTATTCCAACATGAAAAATATATACAAGAAAACCAAACTGGCGAAGGCCGCTGCAGCCGCGCTGAGCATTATCGTCATGGGAGAGTGCTTTTGCGGATGCGGGAAAAAGAAGGAAAGTACAGGAAGCAGTGCGCCTGCTTCAGACGAAGGACAGGCTGCCAGTGTGAGCATGGATACCGGGAGAGGGCAGAAGATCCGGACACTGAAAAATCATATGAGCGATGCCGAGCGTGCATCGGTGACGGAAGGACCGCTTCAACTTCTGGATAAGCCCTGGGAAAAAGGGACGACAGCGGGCGAGTATGGCGACGGTGTGTACGTCGAACTGTGGACACGGGAGGATTTTCTCCGGGATATGGAAGAACATCCGGAGGATTATTCCTATATGACGCCGGAAGAACTGGAGGAGTATAAGGCGAACTGCGTCACGTCTATTCGCGGATTTACTGTGGATGGGAGAAATTACGGCTGCATGATCATCCCCGGATGTGTCGATGTGTACGGTTTTTACTACACTTACAAAGATGGGCAATTTGAGCCAAGTGAAATCAGGGACATGGAAGACCTAAAGAGGATCCTTCCGGATCTGATGAAGGAGTATCAGAAAGAGGAATACCAGTATACCTACATCTCGGACGCTTTCGATCCGGAGCAGATGGAAAAAGATGTCATCCGCGTTTTTGAAGCGGTGGAGGCAAAACAGTACCAGAAGCTTCCGCTGAACACGACATCGGAATGTTTCGAGAGGCTGCTGGAAAAGCAAAGGGGGATGGACTATTCCTGGGAACTGGATGAGGACGCGGTCGCGGCCATCAGGGATCAGGTGACGGAATACCATATTCATGACGATGAACTGGATAGAGACTTCGTGGTGCATGTTGCGGTGCCAAAGGGGTACGAAGAGGCGGCGAAGAAGACGGCCGGGGAAGATGCAGGAACAGAAGGGAAGAGTGCTTTTCCAGCATTCGTACTGACGGATGCGGTCTGGAGATTTAACGATATCGCGAAACTTCTTGCGGAGATGGAAGCGGGGCGGGCCAAGCCGCAGATCCTGATCTCCATCGGGCAGGACTATTCCATCAGTAATTCCGATAACATGGAGCGCGCCGCGGTGTTCTGCGAGGGGAAGGATAAGTTCCTCGATTTCATCACGGATAACCTGATGCCGTACCTTGGTGAAAAATACGCGATCGACTACGGGAACTCGACGCTCTTCGGTCACTCGCTTGGCGGCGTGTTCACGCACTATGCGCTCTTCAATTCCGACCGCTACGAGAACCAGCCTTTCGGAACTTACATCATCGGAAGTCCGGCCTTCTGGTCGCCGTATTCCCGTGAGATGAATGACTATCCGGAGCAGGCAAAAGACTACGGATATTTCGAGAGAAACCAGACGATGGGAAAGAGTGCTTTTATTACGGCGGGATCCGACGAGGATGAAGACTACCAGGAGTACTTCCAGGGCGGCGATTCGACCACGGAGAGCATCGCACATCTTGCGGAGCGGATCAACGCGCACTGCGATCCGGGATCCCCGGCGGCGGTATCGAAACTCTATAAGAGCCACCACTACCAGTACATCCCGGAGATGCTGGTGGAGTATGCTGACGGGACGCGCTGAGAAGAATATCGATGCGGTTTTGAGAACGGACGCTCTGTTTTCCAGATTATTTCCAGATTCGCGGATGATTTTGGAAATCTGGTGGAAAAACTGGAGAAAAGGGTGCATTGTCGATCAGTTTTCCAAATTCTTTCTCACTTGAACATGCTTTTTGGAAATCTGGTGGAAAAAACGCACGAAAGGCTTCCTGAACCTTCAGATTTCCAAATTCTTTCCAAGTTTCAGGGAGGATCTGGAAATATATGAGAAAAAACAGAGATTTCATAGAGTAGGCGTATTGTTTTCCAGAATTTTTCTCGCTCGAGGCTGCTTCGTGGAAATATTCTGGAAAAATCTGGAAATCCGGCGTAATGAAAAGGGGCGGCTCGTCTGTGAGTCGCCCCTATGGCTTTTTCCGCTATGGATGATTCTTTGTGAAAAGCACTCGTATCTGCTTCTCCCAGTGCCCCGTAGAGACCGGGAGCTGTTTGGCTGCGTCTTACTCTGCTACCAGCATCTGGTACGGTTCTACCTTCTTGATTCGGCGTGCCTGAAGGACAGCGAAGAGGAAGGAGATGAGGATCATGGCGGCACCGATCACGACGAGACCAGGAATCGGGATATCGAAGGTACACTTCATGAGGCCGAAGCTGATCATGATGAACTGCATGTAGGGATTCGCGACGAAGTAAGACACTACAGAGAACAGGATGACCGAAAGGATAATGGTCGGCATGAAGGAGCCTGCCGTCTGAAGGATCAGGGACTTCGATGTGTAACCGATGGCCTTGTAGATACCGTAGTCTTTTCTCTTGCTGAAGACCAGAGAGCGGATCAGCAGGAAGAGTACCAGGAGGATCACCAGTGCGGAGATCAGACACATCATCACGAGCATCAGGGTCGAGATTCCCTTGAAGGTGATCATAGACGCTTCGATGGACTTCACCATATTCATTCGGACTACCATTTTCTCACCGAACTTTTCTTCACAGGCATCCAGGATCGGATCGATCTGCTCATCGGTTTCGGTATCAAAGAGGAAACTCGTGGGCATCGATTCCGGATCAAGGATATGCGCTGCTGCCGCTTCCGACATAATGGCTTCATGACCGTCGTTATTCAGGCTCTGGATGAATCCTGTGATCAGGTAGGTATACTCTCTGCCGCCCAGATTGAGAGTGATCTCATCACCGATCTTATAACCGTTCTGTTTGGCGAATTTACCGCTGACATTGACCTCGTTTTCGTGTGAGGGAAGTCTTCCCTTGTAGCAGACATCCTTATTGGCCTTCTGCGTCGGATCCACATATACCATCAGGTACAGAGAATCTTCCTGTCCGACATAAATCGAATCCTCACGGTATCTGCGGATGTTTTCGACACCTTCCTGAGAGGCAAGGAACTCATATCCTTCTTCCCAGGTATCCTTGTCAAAAGTGACAACACCATCACAGATTTCCGGGACCATCAGACTGAGGTTCGGTTTCCTGTTAAAGTTCTCGAACATCAGAAGTGCAATGACACAAATGAATACCATAAATCCGGTGACAAAGAATGTGATAATGTTCTGTCTCTTATTGTGCAGCATCGTCTTCATGGAGAGGCTGGCATCCAGGCCGAAAACGGACTTGTCGAGCTTGAAGTGGTTGGTTTTGAAGTTATGGCTCTCCACACCTTCACGAAGAGCAACGATCGGCTCGATTTTCTTGATCTTACGAAGTGCAAAAAGTGTAACCAGCACAGTAAGAAGTACGACGGTAGAAAAGGCTACGATGGTTGCGATCAGGCTGAAAGAAACACTGTAAGGGACACCCATCTGCGCAATGACCAGAGAAGAGATCGACGGAGCCAGCAGGTAAGAAACGGCGATACCGATAACGGAAGCGATCAGAGCCAGAGTCAGGAACATCATCAGGACAGAACTCTTGATGTTGCGGCTGGTGTAGCCGATGGCCTTCAGAGCACCGATGGTCTTCATGTTTTCCTTGACATAGTTGCCAATGCTGTTGACGATCATGAGAATGATGACAATGACGACAAGCATGGTTACGGCGAGAAAAGAACCCGCAATGATCAGCGACATAAATGTACGGGAGCCGAGGTACATGGAGACCGGCTGCAGCGAAACATTTGCCAGTGCATCATCTGTCTTCAGCTGATTGAGGACGCGGATACGGAACTGTCCCATTTTGACATCGTCCTTGAGTTCAAATACGACGAAAGAAGATTCACCGGCATCGCCGATCTTGGAATACATTCTTTCATATACTTCATCAGAGACACAGATCTCATAAAGTCCGCTGTTATTGCATCCGCCATATACGGTGTTGAGAAATCCCTTGACTTTCAGGTCATAGTTTTCACCGGAGATAGAGATGTGATAGTCATCTCCTACGTGCATTCCACCCGAAGTCTTAAACTGATACGGAAGGTAGATATAATCACCGGTGATGGAGGCATCTTCTTCGGCGATCTCGGTACGCGCCATTGTCTTTTTCATCATGGATTCCATCCGACAGACCTTTACGGAATTATCCATCTCGGAAGATCCGAACGGAAGAGGTAAAAGAGGATAATACAGTGCTTTTTCCAGCTCGTATTTTTCTGCTCCCTGAAGGAGATCTGAAAGATAAGAATCATCAATATTGAGTGTTTCACTTGAGACGTACATCATTCCGTCTCCGCCATTGAGGCGCTCCGCTTCTTTGGCTGCGGTCGGATAGGTATCGGTAAAGAGGATCATGGCCAGGGACATGAGCATCGA
>DFFH01000112.1 GCA_002368805.1 Mageeibacillus sp. UBA3781
CCCAGCGTTTCCGCTGACGCCAGAGTCCTTTTATCGTCTCGGGAACAAGCATCCAGCAGAGAGCTCTCGGCTCATACCGCACATCCCAGAAATTCTTCTCCAGTTTCCATGTAACGGCGATATCCTCGGTCATCATGTCGCGGTCCCAGAAACCACAGTCCAGGAGCGCTCTTTTTCTATAAGCGACACACACGCCGGAAACGGTCATAACTTTTCCGAGGACACGCTGAGTGCGCTTGATCAGGCTGATAATACTTGCATACTCACAAAGCTGGATCTTGCCGAGAAGAGAACCTCTGTTTCGTACGCGGGGGTTTCCGGTGACTGCACCGACACGTTCGCCGTTATTCTTGTTAACGAAATGAGACACCATATAGCGAAGCGCATCTTTGTCGAGATACGAGTCGGCATCCACGCCGACCAGGATCTCTCCTTTGGATGCGATCAGACCGAGATATAGAGCATTTGCTTTGCCGCAGTTTTTCTTCAGATCGACTACTCGGACACAGGGGTATTTCTCGCAGAGCGCTTTCATGACCTCCGATGTATCATCGGAACTTCCGTCGTTGATCAGGATGATCTCATACTCAGGATAGTTCAGTTTCGTCATCTGTTCGACAACAGGGATCAGAACGGAACTTTCGTTATGCGCGGGCATAAGAATAGACACGAAAGGGGTCCTTTCGAGTTTCAGCGGCTTCTTTCTTTCGTTGGAGTAATAGAAAATCAGGGAACCAAGTACCCACATCATCGCCATTATGGCGGGATACCAAAAAACAAATTCCACTATCCAGTTTATGTTCATTATGTCGCGTCTACCTCTGATGTCAAAACCAAACTGCTAAAAATTCTGTCTTTTCTGTCGGTCAAGTCTGTCTATTCTTATTTATTTAGTAATTGCATGCGACAATATATCAGACGAAAAATGCCGCGTCAAGCGGCATTCTCCCTGATTTTCCTGTCATTTTAACCAAAAATCGCACTTTTGGCACAAAAACTAGAACTTCTCCGTGTATTATTCATAGTTTGTCATGCCATCGGTAAGGAAGAGATCATCATCCAGTTCTGTGATGTTCTTTAGTGCACGGTTAACGGCATTCGTTCTGGTCGTGCGGAGCGTATCAAGATTATTGGTCGCGGCCTCAAGGCTCTTCTTTACTTTCTCGAGGGCCTCCTCATACTTTCCGAACTCTTTTTTCACAGCACCCAGTGTCCTCTCGATCTCGTGTGACTTTTTCTCGATGGCCAGTGCCTGGAAATAGTTCGTGACAGTACTAAGGATCGCCATCAGGGTGTACGGTCCGGCTACAGTAACGTGAAGCTGATTCAGATCTTCCAGCAGATCCAGATTGACGATCTCGGAATACATCCCTTCGAACGGAACGAAAAGGATCGCGTATGGTGTCGTATCCGGTACACTGATGTACTTCTCGGCGATCGACTTTGCGTCTTCCCGGATCGCCATGCCGAATTCCTTCTTTGCTTTAGTAATCAGGTCTTTTTCCCCGGAATCGTATGCCTGTAACAGTGTTTCATATCGGTCCAGATGGCACTTCGAGTCGATCGGAAGATAGAAGAAACCATTTCCTTCTCTGGTCGGCATCTTAATGGCGATCTCAACATGTTCGGAAGATCCGGGTTTGGTCGGCACCTCCACATCGTACTGCTGGGGAGTAAGAACATCCGCAATGATCTGCTTGAGCTGCGCCTCTCCGAGAATGCCGCGGGTTTTTACTCCGTTCAGCGTTTTTTCCAGGCTGCCGACCTGATTAGAGATGCCCTTTAGTTCTCCCATCGTCTTCTGAAGCTCCGTCATCTGTGTCAGAACGCCTTTGAAGCTCTTCTCAAACTGCTCATTCAGAGTCTTATCCAGTTTCTCGTTTACTGTTTCACGGATCTTCTCGATCTGCTGGTTGTTCTCCGTCCGCATACGGGTAAAGTCCTCATGGAACGTCTCCGTAAGCTTGGAGATACGGGTCTCCATCGACTTATTCAGCGTATCAAGACCATTTGTCAGGATCTTCGTATTTCCCTCCAAAACAGCGGAGCTCTGCTCTTTATCTGCTTTCAGCACGGCAACGATGCTGTTGTTCATGGAATCAAATTTCTGCGCATACAGACGGTTACTGAGATTGCTCATCTCCTCGTTATGACGTCTCGTCGCTTCCTGCTGATCGTTCTCGACACGGGTCAGTGTCGTCTCCATCGAAGAGATCCTCTGATCGATCACTTTGCTTAACTGGTCACTGATCCTCGACGGGTCATCTGTCTGGCGGGAAGCCAGAATATGTACTCCTGCATAGGTGCGCAGAAGAAGGAATGCTGCGATCAGAACCACGATCAGCACAACAGAACAAAGAATTAAAACCGCAATATCCATACTAACCTCCATCGCCAGGCCTCCCGGCTGTTGTGAAAGTGAAATCCGCATGCAGCACATTCAATAGCTACAGCACACAACACCGGAAAGCCAGCTATGTCTCTTCGGCTCTAACAGCCACTACGATATGGATAATAACAGCCCGGCTGTCCAATTATTCGGACTACAAGCTCTATCAATACACGAAAAGATAGATACCGAACCACTGCGCTGCGGCACCCAGTAAAACAAAGATGTGCCAGATAAAGTGGGAACCCTTCCGTCTCAGGCCAAAGGGGATCATACCGATCGTATAGAGGACCCCGCCGCCCAGGATAAACAGAAACAGTATAAAGTCATTTTTGAGAAGATCCGGAACAAAGATAAGTCCGCTCCATCCAATCAGAAAATACAGTGTGTAGTGTAAGGGTTTGAAGCGTGCAGGTCCGAAGATCCCGATGCTGGTGATCCCCAGAACTATCAATCCCCACTGGATACAAAACATCACCAGACCTTTGGTATCTCCCCAATACACGAGGCACATCGGAGCAAATGTGCCTCCGATAAGAAGATAGATGGAACTGTAATCGAACCTCCGCCATAGTTTCTTGACGAACAGCCCGTGCTTCCACGAATGG
The DNA here is from genome assembly GCA_002368805.1 of Mageeibacillus sp. UBA3781. Taxonomy (GTDB): domain Bacteria; phylum Bacillota; class Clostridia; order Saccharofermentanales; family Saccharofermentanaceae; genus Scatonaster. Next base: position 2,998 of record DFFH01000112.1, read on the forward strand.
TACAGGCAGCTCATGGTGAAAAGAAGGATCAGGCAGATCCCGTAAAAGCAGGATGCCAGAACTTTCATCGATGTATCGGAACGTAACAGCAGAAGGACAAAAGCGGCGATAGAAAGACCTGCGCCGATACCATGCGTAACGGCATTGCCGACTTCTTCCAGCGCCGTAAGCTTCGGCGGCTCGTTCTTCCGGTCGATCTCTTCCTTGCTCAGATATCGAAAACGCGGCATCTTTGCCCTCCTTCTTCAGGTATTAATGCTTCCATTCTATGCGTGAGAAACATCGTTTTCAAGATAAAAAGTGCTTTCCGCGCGGCGGGAAAGCCCATAATCACCTTGGATACAAGTATTGAGAGAAGCTTGGGGCTGTGATAAAATTTTCTATATATGTGAGGGTCAGATATGAAAATATGTGCATTCATCGGTGATATGTATCGCGATTATTCGTCAGAGCTCATTCTGTCTATACAGAAATGTGCTATTGAGCGCGGTCACAGCGTGGATGTTTTCGGTAACTGTTCTGTACCGAGTGAAAACCCGCTTCACGCGGAAGGTCTGAAAAAGATCCTTTCTCTTCCAAACTATTCTGATTATGACGGTATTATCCTCTGCTCAGACACGCTGCATCATGCCGGTCTGAATTATGAACTTCTCGAAAACCTCACTTCTGCATCGGATCTTCCTCCGGTCGTAAGCGTACGTGCCGAAGAATCCGGCTTTTATTCAGTCGTTCCGGACAACCGTCAGATCATGTATGAGATCTCTAAATATGTCATCGGGAAAGTAAAGAGCAATGATATCGGATTCGTTACCGGTAGAGATGATCTTCAGGATTCTCTTGAGCGTCTGGCAGGGTTTGAGGATGCGATGGAAGAAGCCGGATATACGATACGTAAGGATATGGTCTTCCACGGCAATTACTGGACAGACCAGGGACCGGAAACCGCGGATTTCTTCATCAAGGAAGACGGTACACTTCCTCAGGCCATCATCTGTTCCAATGACTATATGGCGATCGCACTGACCGATGAGCTTTTAAATCGTGGCTATTCTGTTCCGAGAGACACCCTGATCACCGGTGTCGATAATCTCGATGCATCAAGTGCGCATGTTCCGTCAATAACAACATCTGACATTCCTGAGACTGTTCTCGGAAGGACGGCGATCGATTGTCTCGAAAGGATCAATGCCGGTGAGGAAATCGATATCTGCACGACTGTTCCCGGAAGACTGATCTACCGTGAGAGCACGGGTGATGCCATGTCTGCCAGAGATATCGATGAGATGCACCGCCGTCTGGATGCGATCCAGAGGAACTACTACGATAAGACTCGCGCATTCGTACTTCTGAGTTCCGATTATGAGGATGTCCTCTCTTATGATGCATGTGTGAACTACACGCTTAAGAATCTGGACAGTTACGGTCTGTTCAACCGGATCCTGCTATGCCGATATTGCGAGAATGACAGACAGATGGTGGGGTTCTGCGAGAATAGCAATTACTCCCGTACATATATCAACTTTCCGAGCAGCCGCCTCGTCCCGGAAGAATACGAAACATCTGAACCGGGACTTACTATATTTCTCCCTGTTTTTTATAAGAGTGAGGTTTACGGATATACTGCATTCAGACTCCGCTCAGATGTCAAGTATATCCTTGACGAAAAGCTGGAGTTCACCATGGTACTTCTCGGACAGACCTTGAACCGTCTAAGGCTCTATGACAAGCTTTTCGAGGTAAGCAACATCAAGGATCTGTATATCCGGGACGCGCTTACGGGACTTCTGAACCGCCGCGGCTTCGAGCAGGAAATCGCGAAGTTTTTTGACAAAGGCCAGCTCAAAGAACACCCTGTCGCTGTCGTGAGTATCGATATGGATGGTCTTAAAGATATTAACGACAATCTCGGACATGCCGCCGGTGATGAAGCCCTCAAAGGAATCGCACGTTGTCTTGAATCTGTCCTTAATGAAAACGAGATCGCTGCCCGTATGGGCGGAGATGAATTTGAAGCTGTCCTCGTACTGAACAGTGCCGCTCGTATCGGCCAGTTCATCCGTAGTTTCCGTGGTGCGATCAAAAAAGCCAATGCGGATAGTAATGCGGAGTTCACTCTGAGCGCCAGCATCGGCACATGTGAGGTCACCAACTGGGAGACTCTGATGGAGTGCATGAACAAGGCGGACAAGATCATGTATATCGAGAAGAAGACGAAGAAGCACCGCAACTGACCTCCTTTCTGTGTAACAGGTATTCTTCTTCATGTATAATGCTTTTTGTAATCATTTGACGGAGGCGTCGCAATGGAGGAGAAAAAACGATCATTTCTATGGGATAATGCGAAAGGTCTTCTGATTTTTCTGGTCGTTTTCGGCCATTTCCTGTATGGCAATACGGATCATTCCGGAGCTCTTCTGGTGCTCACCGCCATCTATTCGTTTCATATGCCGGCATTTGCTTTTATCTCCGGTTTTTTTACAAGAGAAAAGTACGACATCCGTAAGCTCCTCACCGCTTATGTGATCTTCAACGGGCTGTTCCTTTTTTACCGCTTATATGAGAAAGGAACCTTCACTCTGATCCAGCCCTACTATGTCTGCTGGTATCTGATCGCGCTGATCGTCTGGCGGTATATTACTCCGCGCATTGCGAAGTTCCGCTTCACCTTTCCGATCCTGCTCGCCGTTTCCCTGGTATGCGGGTTTGCAAGTGAAATAACGAACATTTTTGCCCTCGCCAGGATCCTCTCTTTCTGGCCGTTTTTCATGGGCGGATACCTTTTTCAGAAGCAGGATATCAAAAAGCTCAGGAAGAAGTACTCTTCTCTCTGGGGCCTGGCTTTCGGGCTGTTCTTCCTGGTATCCGTTATACAAGGGTCCACACTCTTCCACATCACGGATGCCGACTACACCATGATGCCATACGCAGAGCCTGCACGTGTTTTCCTGCGTGTGATCCTCTTTGCCTGCGCCGGATTTGCGATCCTTTCGATCCTCTTCACTATGCCGGATAAGAAGCTCCCTCTTATTTCATCATGGGGCAAAAACTCGATGTCGATCTTTCTTCTGCACCGTTTCTTCACACTTCCGGCAGGAAAGCTATTCCCCTCTGACCTAAGAAGTATCGAGATCCTCGGCATATCCTTTGCACTGTCTTTCGTCCTTTGTCTGCTTCTGGGAAATGATTGGACCGCATCTGTCCTGAACCGTATTCTTTCCCCGTCGAAAAAGAACGAGTCTTTCTGTCGGACCGCTATCGTGTCTCTCATCGCATGTTCCGTCGCTGCCGTAGTAATCGTACACTCCGTGCTGCCGTTCCTGACATCTTCCTCGAACCAGGACAGCGGGAAGCCTCAGGTCAAGACAGATCCTATCTACGGCGTAATGTCTGAAGCGCAGTCGCAGGAATATGACCAGTCATTTAAGATCGTTTTTTCTGGTGATCTGATCCTTCTCGAAGACCAGGTCAAGCGTGGCTATAAAGAGTCCTCCGGCACTTATGATTTCCATGACTGTTTCGAATATACGAAGGACGAGATCTCCTCGGCCGACCTTGCCATCGGTGTCCTCGAAGGGCCTCTCGTCGGAGATCCGTCTCTCTACTCCATCGGAAACTACGATGACGGGAAGATCCTTCACATCGGATTCCCGGATGCCTGGGCAGAAGCCATTAAGGATTCCGGATTTGATCTGGTAACTACTTCCAATAACCACCTTCTGGACCGTGGCGAAGACTCTGCTTACCGCACCATGGATGTGCTTGACGATCTCGGTCTTCCCTTCACCGGTTCGTATCGGAATCAGGAAGATAAGGACCGCCGCCATATCCACATCATCGAGAAAGACGGTCTTCGTATCGCCGTGCTTTCCTACACCTTCGGCACGAATTTCTATAAAACGGAAGATCTGATGTCCGGACCGATGTCACACATCACCTCTTTTATCGTCGATCCTTCCGATGCGGATTACGAGAAAGTAAAAGCTTCGGTGAAAGAAGATTTTGATGCGGCAAAAGCACTGTCCCCTGACCTCATCCTCGTTCTTCCTCATATGGGGACGCAGTTCCTCGATGCACCGGATGAGTTTCAGAGAGCTTGGCACGATAACTTCGTGGAATTCGGTGCGGACGTCATCCTCGCCGACCACACGCACTCCGTGCAGCCTGCTTTTCTTGAGGAAGCAGGCGGAAAGACGGTCTTTACCGCATACTGTCCCGGCAACTATGCGAATGTCTATAGAGAGCATGACGGCGATGCTTCCGCCCTGATCGAAGTCTATATCGACCGTC
>DFFH01000089.1 GCA_002368805.1 Mageeibacillus sp. UBA3781
CCATTATCGTATGTCTGGATTTGGAACATATGAATTTAGACATAAAACGATGATGGGACGCTATGTCTATTTTTATCAAGGACGGTTTCAGACATAAAAAGGGAGCCCCGATGGGAACTCCCGTTTTGTTTTTTCTTCTGAAAAAGAACTTACGCGTTCTTCCGGTAGACTTCCATCAGGCCCTTCAGGATAAGGTCGGGATCGCAGTGGATCGTGTGATGGCAGAGCGGCACAACGGAAGCGGCATAGCGGCCGGTCGCCACGATCGTGCACTTGCTGCCGTACTCTTCCTCGATGCGGTCGATCATGCCGTCGATCGCGGAAGCGGTCTGATACATCAAGCCGCTCTTCATGCTGTCGATGGTATTGGTGCCGATGACCTTCTTCGGCGTCTCAAATGCCACACTCGGCAGCTGCGAGGTCTTCTCGCAAAGTGCATCCGCTGCAACTCCCATGCCGGCCCCGATCGATGTACCGAGAAAAGTCTTATTCTCGTCGATCAGAGAGAAAGTTGTCGCGGTGCCCATGTAGATGCTGATCTGCGGGACCTTGTATTCGCGGATACCGGCCACGGCGGCCATGACGAGATCGGCTCCGACCTGTGCCGGATTGTCTGTCCGGATCTTAAGCCCTGTCTTCACTCCAGGTCCGACGATCAGGGGGGTAACGCCGGTAAAGCGTTCGATCGCCGTGAGGATATTGTTGGTGACAGAAGGGACTACGGACGACACGATCGCGCCATCGACCGTCGTGAAGTCAAGCCGGTTTACCCGGAGTGCCGTCTCGATGAGCGCGGCGTACTCCAGATCGGTGGCATGTCTGTTGGTGGTCAGGAGCTCTGTAAAGAGGATCTCCTGATCATCGAATCCTCCGAGAAGAATGTGGGTATTTCCGATATCTACAGCCAGTATCATAAGTGTTCTCCTTAAGAGTATTGGTTGTCCCGCTTCATTGTTCTTTGTGATTCTGTGGCAAAAGCACCTGTATTCTTACTGATAGCTGTGTTTTATGCTTCTTCGGTAGCTTCTGCCTTGTCGACCGTTGCTTCGCAGGGAACATCACCTTCAAGAAGTACCGGCTCATCGCCAATATCCTTCTTGGAGCTGGTATACTTGGTGATCAGGTTTGCCTTCTCAAGTGCTTCGCCTACTGCACCGGTAATGATGCAGGTAACGATCAGTTCGAGAACGCAGTTGATGCCGACGAATGCGAAGAAGAACAGAAGAATATTCTCTGTCTTGTAACCCCACTCGTTTACAGCATTGATAAATGTCTGGCTGTTCCAGAAGAACATCAGAAGCGAGCCCATGAAGAAGAGCGTGTTAAATGCTGCGGCAGACAGACCGGTTGCAAAATAACCGACGAGACGAACACCTGCATTCTTTCTTTTTCTGAAAGCAGATGCTACGAGACCCGCGCAGAATCCTGCCAGAACACGTGCGACGATGCACATGATAAATGTGGCAACAGGGTTGATATCCATGAGAAATGTACCAAATGCATCAGAGCCGAAGCACTGTGCAAAAGATGTGATTCCGAAAACCCCGCCGAGTGCTGCGCCGGCCCAGGGACCGAGAGCGACTGCGCCGATAGCGACAGGAATCATGAGAAGTGAGATGGAAACTGTGCCTGTTTTGAAATATCCGATGGGGGTGAGTGACATGAGCAGCATGAGTGCTGTTAAAATTCCCATCAATGCAATGACTTTTGTTCTTTGAGTTTGTTTCTTCATAACCAAACCCTCCTTTGCTATTATTCCCCACATGACGGGGATACAATTACGTGACGTCCGCTTTTCTGTGTCCCGTCTTCGTCAGATCCGGCCGGCGGTATCTGCGGAATAAGACGTTTCTTTTACAGAAATACTTCAGTCGATGCGATTATATAATACAATTACATTTTTGTCACTCGGTGACAGGGGTTGTGCTATACAATTTGCAGTATAAGATGGCAAAAAATATCGGCAAATAGAAAGGTAATTTGACATCATGTTGCGTCAGAACAGATTACAACTTAAGATCCTCTCTCTTGCTATGGCGACGGCACTCCTTTCCGGCTGCGCACATCGTGCGCCGGCGGACCCGACAACAACGACTTCTTTCCAGAAACAAACAACAGCACCGGCTGAAATGGTTGTAACAAATGGTAAGGAAGAGGAAATTCCTGCTACGGAGCCTTTCTATAATTCAGAAGACATTATTCTTACTCCTCCGGAACAAAATGATCCACAGGGAAGAAAGATATCCAGATCTATATGCCAGAACCCGTTTTTTGTAGGGGATAGGATTATTGCACAGGTATATCTTGAATATGAGGAAGAAATACCTGAACCGGATGGTGGGCTGCTTTCGGAATTCTACTGGGCGATCTTTGATCTTCAGGGACAGTTTGTCGGTCGTATCCAGAATGAAACTATGGGATATTGCTCCGGTTTCACCACAGACGGTCAGGGCAATATTGTTGCAGCGTTTGAAAAGAATGAATCCTTGTATATTCAGAGATTTGATCTGTCAGGCAATCCCGTCACCGAAGAAAAAAACATCGAGGCGGCAAACTGCAATGCGATCATGAATACCAGTCTGATCTGCTCTGATGATCTCGGTACACTGATCGCGTGTGATCATATGCTGCTCCAGCTGGACAAAAACGATGAGTTCATGTCCCGGGAAATAGCTGATGAGACCACATATTTCATGGGCTTTCTCGAGGAAAACGGAAGGCATTACATTATGGTGTTAACTTCGGATGACGCTAATTCCGAAAACGGCATGATCCGCCTCGATGAGATTTCTGTCAGTAGCGACGGTTCCTTTCAGCACGAGGCTATAAACAAAAACGCGGATGCACTCTTCGGTTTGAAAGTGTATCCGACGCAGACGGGAGTGTATTGCGCGTCCCGAAATGCATTCGGCAAGCTTAACATTGCTGATGGAACATTTAGCACACTGCTTGACTGGAACCAGACGGACATCGACCGTTCGTACATCTTTAACAGTGCGATCAAAGTGCTGAGCGAGGGCGAGCTCTCCCAGCCTCTGTCGATCCTCCCGGAGAATATCGGGCCGGAAACAGCTCCGCAAGTGATTCCTCCAGAAGAAACTCCAGCCCCTGCGTCGAAACAGGATCTCTCCGGGAATGAAAAGACCAGTATCCTCATCGCATCTTCTGTATATGCGCTCCCGGATGTGGAGACACATCTGATAAAAGTCGAGCTTGCAGATGAAAACCCGCATGCCGGACAGGATACCGTCTGGATCGGCGGCATCGGCATTACCGATTCTTCTCTTATGAAGAGTATCTCCTCATTTAATAAAGATGCCTCGAAGGGGATCTGGGTCAAAGTGTATGACTATTCGGATTTCAGAAGTTTAAATCCGGATGATACAGAAGCGAGAAAAACTATGCAGGCGCAGATCAATTCCGGTGTCGGTCCGGACATCATTATCGCATCTGACAGTCTGTTCGCCTCGGATAACAGCCAGGTCTTTGCCAATCTGAACGGATATATGGACGGTCCGGCCGGTATTAATAGAAACGAGTTCTTCAACAGTGCTTTTCGCGCATTTGAGACAGACGGGAAATTGTACCAGATCCCGTTGGGATTCCAGGCATATGCCCTGCTCGGCAATAATGCTTGCGCCAATGGAAAGACGGAGCTGAACTATAGCGATTATATCGGACTCATGCAGTCTTCAGGTTCCGAAAATCAGATCATCAGTTCCAGTCCGGAGCAGCTATTATGTACGTTTGTCGAGGCAGAAATGTCCTCCTGGATCGACTATGCGAATGATAAGGTGAATATCGATAAAACGTCTTTGCAGGAGATGTTTTCGCAGATGGAACTCTTTGTAAAAGCGAATGGCGAGGAGTTTTTCGTTTCTGACATTTACAACTATAATGATTTGCCTGAACAACCGCAGGAATATCCAGAAAACAGAATGAGTGATCTTTTTTCCGGTGCTGTGAAATTCTGCCCGGCGTGGATGAATTCACTTTCCGAATACTCATATAAGGAGATTCTCCCCGGTGAACTCTCCTGGTACGGATACCCCGGATCTGCCGGATGTACACCGCTCATCAGCTCGACTCGTGTTGCAGGGATCACATACTACTCCACGCAGAAGGACAAGGCTTGGGAAGTTATCAAGTACATGCTCTCCGAAGATATTCAGTACACGATCAGTTTTGAAAACAACATGGATGTGCCATACACTGATTTGTATACGAGTGATATCATTCCGGTGAATGTTGCGGCCTTCCGTAAGCTGAACAAGGAAGCTATGGGCGGAGACGTCGTTCTGGGTGTCCCCCAGGCAGAAATGGATAGATTCAAGATCTCGACGGTTCGTATGGACAAGCTCCTTGACGAATATGAGGAGACGCTGAAAAAACCGCTCCGCAGGAAGATCCGTGACGAAAGAGTTCTCGACGTAGTCATTTCGACCTTTGACCGCTACCTGCACAAAGAGATGGATGTTTCGGAAGCTGCAGATACGATCGAGAAGGAAATCCGATCTATGATTGAAGGATAAACTAAAACGACTTCTGACCGATAAGGACCGGAAGTCGTTTTTCTTTGCCAAAAGCACTTACTCTTCTTTGTTTTCGGGAGTAAAGACGAGTTTCTTCTTTCTCTTTTCGACCATCTTTTCGATCTTCGGAGTGATCTTGATCGTGAGGATACCGATGACTACGCCGATCGCGATGCCCGCCAGAACATCACTCGGGAAGTGAAGATACAGATACATCCTGGAATAAAGAAGAAGGAGCCATGCGGGGATCAGTCCGTATGCAAGCTTCGGATGATTATATATAAGGATAATGGAGAAGATCGTCATTGTCATGGTGTGACCGGACGGGAAAGAGTAGTCCTTCGGATTCTTTACCAGAAGCTCGACTTCCGGGTGGAGCCAGCAGGGACGGGCGCGCTGCACGATATTCTTGATGAGCAGCTCCCCGACCAGAAGACCGGTCAGCATGCCTCCGCTGACCATCAGACCGTCTTTTCTCGTTTTTGAAATAACCAGAAGTATAGCCGCGTAGCAGACAAACATGAAAGGATCCCCGAGAGAGGTGAAAAAAGCGAAAAACTTATCCCAGAACGGGGAACGTGCCATGGTCTGGAGAAAGTCCAGAATATAAAAGTCGATGTCCTGTATAGCTTGAAACATATATTTATCCTATTTATAAGAAAAAGCGTCCGATAAACTTGAAATCTATAAAAAGTGTAGCACATCCATGTGATATCGCAACCGCAATGGAAAAATGGTAGAATAGTGCTATGCCGATAAAGGGAGAGAAGAGATGGCCGATTCAATCAAGTGCCCGAATTGTAATGCGAATCTTGTTTTTGACGCAGATTCCCAGATGATGGTCTGTGAATACTGCATGAGCCGCTTTACCGCAGAGCAGCTGAAGAACACGATCGTTCCGGAAGCGCCGGAAGATAGCGATGCCGGAAGCAGGATCCACAAGGCTAATGCCGAAGAAAACATTAAAAAGAAACTCGGAGACCAGGGTGTGCAGTTTATCTGTAATGCCTGTGGTGCCACGGTAGTCACGGATGCAAATACCAGTGCGACGTTCTGTGCTTTTTGCGGATCGCCTGCGATCATCAGTCAGCGGCTGGACGAAGAATTCTCTCCGGACTATATCCTTCCTTTCAAATTCGGAAAAGAAGAAGCTGTAAAGAAGTTTTTCAACTGGTGCAAGGGTGGACGCTGGACTCCTTTTGACTTCGTATCCGATAAGAATATCGAGAAGCTCACCGGCCTTTATGTCCCGTTCTGGCTCTATGATGTGGAGAGCGATGTGGATGTTTCGGGAGAAGCGGTGTCTGAGGTCTCGCATACCACGGGAAGTACGACGACCGTGACCACATCCTACTATAATGTCAGACGCAGGAATTTCCTTTCCTGGAGACATATTCCGCTGGACGGTTCTTCACGGATCGACGATAAACTGATGGAGGCAATTGAGCCTTTTAATTTCAAAGTGATCAAGCATTTTGATCCGGCATATATGCAGGGATTCTTCGCCGAGAGATTTGACCAGACGGGAGATGATCTCAAGGGCCGTCTTGTCGGCAGGGTCAAGGAATATATCACCGAAGAGCTCGAGCCTTCTTTCAAGAAGTATAACCGTGGTGTTAAGGTTAAGAACGATAATTCGGTCATCTATGAGCCGAAGATGTTCTATGCCATGATGCCGGTGTGGTTCCTGCACTATAAGTATCACGGCAAGTCATATGATTTCTGCATGAACGGGCAGACCGGAGAGGTCGCCGGTATCCCGCCGGTCAGCCGTCTCAAGAGATTTGTTCTCTTCTTCGTGATCCTGGCCATCGCAGCGATGCTGACCCGTCTCATCGCCGGCATGATCATGGGAGGATTTGTCGGATGAGCAGTAAAAAGGAAGAACTGAAATATACCAAGAAGAGTATCTGGGGCGAGTTCTCCGCGCTTTCCGGCGTCATGATCCTGGTCCTCATCGGAATAGTTGTTCTGTCAGTCGCCGCCTTTATCTTTATGAACATGCGGCCTGAAAAGAGAGTGAAGATCCTTGATGATGCGGAGATCTTCGACGAAGACGAGATGGAAGAACTGGAAGACCTGGCCGAGGATCTCAGAAAAGAAAATGATATCAATGTCGTGATTGCGACTACCCGTGATAACCCGGAAGGCACCGCCGATGAAGACTGCAAGAAGTATGCGGCGAAGATCTATAAGAAGAACTGTATCCGCACAAGTATGCAGGATAACTCCGGTATCTGTATCTTTATCGATCTGACGCTCGATTATGAAGGCGGCAGGTTCTTCTGGCTCTATACCTATGGCACGGCATTCTTCGCGGTGGATGATGATGAGTGTCAGGAGCTCTTCGGACGATATAAACCGGAGCTTAAGAGCGGCCGGTATTCCGATGCGATAGAGAGTATCCTCGAGGATCTTCAAGAGTATGACTACCACTCGACCGGTCTGGTGATCACCTACGGTGCATGTATCATTATCCCTCTTCTTCTGGCAGGCTTGATCACGCTTCTTTGTACTTTTAGAAAGAGTCTCGATAAGGCACCGAATTCTTCCCAGTATATCGATCGCCCGAATTCTAAGTCGATCGAGACAACAGACACCTTTGTCCGCAAAAGCACCCGTGTCTATCACACATCTTCCTCCTCCGGCGGCGGCGGTGGAGGAGGCGGCGGTGGCGGTGGCGGCCACAGCGGCGGTGGCGGCGGCCGTTTCTGATCCGGTGCCGGAGTCCGGATATAAAGTAGTACTTATATCTAAATATATAACTATATAAAAAATTAGTCGGCCACGTCCTCAGAAGGGATGTTTCGGGCCGACTTTTTTACGTAGTTTTCGTGTAACAAAATTTCTATGAAAAAAATCAAAATATTGCTTGACAGGGTATGGGTGAGGTGATAATATAATCAAGCGCTTCGCGAGAGCGGATGCGAACGGACCTTGAAAATTGAATAGAAGAGCAGAAAGTAATTACTACTTTATATACGAGCCAAATGTTCAATTCATAGAGTTGAAAACATAAGTAAACAAAGAGCCAAAAGGCTCTCAAAGACATTTTTTTGAGAGTTTGATCCTGG
>DFFH01000156.1:0-3711 GCA_002368805.1 Mageeibacillus sp. UBA3781
CGATGACCAGCACGGTACAGCTGTTATCACTCTTGCAGGTCTTACCAATGCTCTGAAGCTCGTTGGCAAGAAGATCGAAGAGATCTCCGTTGTTGTTAACGGTGCAGGTGCTGCTGCTACAGCTATCACAAAGCTCCTGATCTCCCGTGGCCTGAAGGATGTTGTTCTCTGCGACAGAACAGGTGCTATTTACCAGGGACGTGAGAAGCTCAACTCCGCTAAGGAAGAGATCGCTGCTATCACAAACCAGAAGATGAAGAAGGGTTCCCTCAAGGATGTTATCGTTGGTGCTGACGTATTCATCGGTGTTTCCGCTCCGGGCGTACTCACAGCTGAGATGGTAGCTACCATGGCTAAGGATCCGATCGTATTTGCTTGTGCAAACCCGACACCTGAGATCCTGCCGGATGAGGCAAAGAAGGCTGGCGTTGCTGTTATGGCTACTGGCCGTTCCGACTTCCCGAACCAGGTTAACAACGTACTCGCTTTCCCGGGTATCTTCCGTGGTGCTCTTGATGTACGCGCTTCCGACATCAACGATGAGATGAAGATCGCTGCTGCTAATGCTATCGCAGGTGTTGTTTCTGACGAAGAACTCAATCCTGAGTACATCCTGCCGGATGCTTTCGATCCGCGCGTTGGTAAGGCTGTTGCTGCTGCAGTTGCTGAGGCTGCAAGAAAGAGCGGCGTCGCTCGTATCTGAATACGTAAATAGAGATCCAAAGATGGGCCATCTTTACTTAAGGTGGCCCATCTTCTGTATTTTCTGATACTTGAGGTGTAAAAATTCCACACATTCCAAGCCGTTGTGGTAGAATAGCAGAAGTGATTTTTGCTCGGAGGAATCTAATATGGTTAACCGTATCGAATTATTAAAACTGGTAGAGCATAATGCAAGGATCAAGATCGAAGATCTTGCTGTGATGCTGAATACTTCTTCAGAAGAGATCGCAGCTGAGCTCGAAGCATGCAAGAAAGAGAACGTGATCCTCGGATATAATACCATGATCAATTGGGAAAAGACGGAGCGCGAGGAGGTAACCGCCTTGATCGAAGTCCGTATTACTCCTCAGAGAAATCAGGGCTTTGACAAGATCGCCAGTCAGTTTTACCGTTACCCGCAGGTGTCTTCCTGTTATCTGATGTCCGGCGGTTTCGACCTGATGCTGATCATAGAAGACTCCACGCTTAGGGAAGTTGCGAATTTCGTATCCGAGAAGATCGCACCGCTGGAAGGTGTTCTTTCCACTTCCACCCATTTTATTCTGAAAAAGTACAAGAGCAATGGTACGCTGTTTACACAGAAACAGACCGATGACCGTGAAGCGATCGTACTGTGAGATATTGCTGAGAGGAAAATGGATCCATGGAAATCGATTATCAAAGCAAAATTTCGACAGTAGTAAACAATATAGCGCCGTCTGCGATCCGTCGGTTCTTTGATCTGGCAAACGAGATGAAGGGCGAAGTGATCTCGCTCTCTATCGGTGAGCCGGACTTCGTTACGCCGTGGAATATCCGTGAGGCGGGTATCTTTTCACTCGAAGACGGATATACACACTACTCGCCGAATCAGGGCTATATTGAAGTCCGTAAGGCAATCTCCGAATATCTCGAGAGACGCTTTTCTCTGAAATATGATCCTAAATCACAGCTCCTTGTTACGGTAGGAGGAAGTGAAGCGCTTGATCTGATCGCCAGAGCACTGATCGATCCGGGCGATGAGGTCATTATCCTTGAGCCTTGCTTCGTTGCATATAAAGCTACTGTGACACTGGCGCACGGTGTTCCGGTCGTGATCGAAACAAAGGAAGAAGACCAGTATAAACTGAGACCTGAAGCGCTTGAGGCTGCTATTACGGATAAGACTAAGTATATTATCCTCGGATATCCGGGAAATCCGACAGGTGCGACGATGACGTATGATGACCTTGCCAAGATCAAGGATGTTCTGGTCCGTCACCCGGATGTGTTCGTTGTTTCGGATGAGCTTTATTCCGAACTGAGTTATACAGGAGAAAAGCCTGCTTCGATCGCCAACTTCCCGGAGATGTATGACCGGACGATCGTGGTTAACGGTTTTTCCAAGTCGTTTGCGATGACCGGCTGGCGTATCGGCTATATGGCCGGACCTGCACCCTTGATCGCAGCAATGAATAAAGTACATCAGTACTGCATCATGAGTTCCCCGACTACTGCACAGTATGCAGTCATCGAAGCTTGCAGAAACGGCGATAAAGAAGTCGAGGAGATGCGGCAGGAGTATAACAGAAGAAGAAGAGTCATTATTAATGGACTAAAAGAAGCAGGACTGACCTGCTTTGAACCGACCGGAGCTTTCTATGCTTTCCCGAGTATTGAAGGATTGGGGCTCAGTTGTGAAAAGTTCTGTGAGAGATTCCTCATGGAAAAGAAAGTAGCGATCGTCCCCGGCAGTGCTTTTGGAAAATGCGGAGAAGGCCACGTAAGAATCAGTTATGCGGCTTCCCTGGAGAATATTCAGGAAGCGATGAGAAGACTCAAAGAGTTTGTATCTGAGTTAAAAGATGGGAGTAAAGAGTAATGCTTGAATTCGACAATTTACGTCTGGAACTGGAAGGATATGAAGAGAAGATCGATCTTCTGAGAGATGCGCTCCATATCAAGCAGGTCAGCGATCAGGTTTCCGAGCTGGAAGCAAGATCTCAGGAACCGGATTACTGGAACGATGTGGAACGTGCGCAGAAAGAGCAGACGAAGATGAAGAGACTGCAGAAGCGCATCAAGTCGTTCGAGGATCTGGCTTCTTCCCGTGAAGATCTTCTGGTTCTTTGTGAACTCGGAAATGAGGCAGAGGATACGGATGTTCTTGCTGAAGCGACAGAAGGTGTCGAAAAGTTTAAGTCTTCATTTGAGAAGATGCGTCTGGAGACTCTTCTTACCGGTGAATACGATAAGAATAATGCGATCCTGACGCTACATGCCGGTGCCGGCGGAACAGAAGCACAGGACTGGGTAAGCATGCTCTATAGAATGTACACCCACTGGGCCCAGGACCATGAGTTTGAGATCAAGGAACTGGAATATCTGGATGGAGATGAAGCAGGTATCAAGAGTGTTTCCATGATGATCACTGGTGAGAATGCGTACGGTTTCTTACGTTCTGAAATCGGTGTACATCGTCTGGTTCGTATCTCTCCATTCGATTCTTCTGCGAGAAGACATACATCCTTCGCTTCCTGCGAAGTTATGCCGGAACTCGATGATACGATCGATATCAAGATCGATATGTCAGATGTCCGCGTGGATACCTACCGTGCAACAGGTAAAGGCGGTCAGCACGTTAACCGTACGGACTCCGCTGTCCGACTGACACATATTCCGACAGGCTGCGTTGTTGCCTGCCAGGCCGAGCGTTCCCAGATGCAGAATAAAGAAACTGCTATGAATATGCTCAAGGCCAAGCTCTATGCACTGGCAATGGCTGCACATATGGAAAAGATCGAAGACCTCAAGGGCGTACAGATGGATATCGCATGGGGCAGCCAGATCCGCTCCTATGTATTCTGCCCGTACACACTTGTTAAGGATCATCGTACCGGCTATGAAGAAGTAAATGTGGATGCTGTCATGAATGGAAATCTTGACGGTTTTATCAATGCATTCCTTTCCGGAATGACGATTGAAAAGTAAAGAATCGGCAATAAAAAATGAAATAAAAAAGCGCAGCCT
>DFFH01000156.1:3841-4293 GCA_002368805.1 Mageeibacillus sp. UBA3781
GTAATCGTGAAGGTCGAGATGTGAGAAGAACCTGCGCCTTCGATAGATGCAACAACGGAGCCTTTCTTATCGATTGCTTCATCGCTGTTCGGGTAAAGAACGAATGTATTCTTCTTTCCTTCCTTCGGAACAACAGTAAAGTTCGTACATGTTACTTCATTGATCGTTACAGAAGTATTGAACTTGATCGTGATCGACTTGATCGACGCGTTCAGGGAAGAGGTCTTCGAACCGGAATTGGTAAGCTTCAGATCAAAAGAACAGTTGTTGCCGGATACCTTCGCATTTGTGATCTTGTAAGAGAAGGAGGTTACCGGATACTCGGAAGGAGCAATAGAAGGAACGGTTGGTTCTTCTGTAGTTGTTACTTCGGTCGTGGTGGTAGTTGGCTCTTCAGTAGTGGTTGTCGTCGGTTCTTCCGTAGTAGTCGTGGTCGGCTCCTCAGTAGTGGT
>DFFH01000156.1:4406-4973 GCA_002368805.1 Mageeibacillus sp. UBA3781
GTCGTCGGTTCTTCTGTAGTAGTCGTTGTCGGCTCCTCAGTCGTTTCCGAAGTATCATCCGAAACAGTAATTACCTTAGTCTGCTTGCTTTCCTCGGTCTCTGTATCGGAATATGTAGTAGCTTCCGACTTCTTACCATCAGATTTCAGAGACTTTCCGAGATCGAAGTGGAACCAGCAGAATACAAGCGCGCCGAGACAGAGAAGGCCAATGCATACGAAGATCAAAGGCTTCAGAACACTGCGCTTTTTCTCGTTGGTATGTTCCTGCTGCTCCACAGGAGTGATCGAACCTCTCTGGGATGCTGCGGTATATGTATGATGCTGTGTCTTTGCGACCTGAGCACTGGTGCTCATTCCGGGAACTGTGCCGGGGCGGGTCATAGAAGCGCCAGGACGCTGAAAACCGGATGATGCGGCCTGTGATCTTTCCGCCGTTTTCGGGGCGGTCTGTGAAGGAGCTTCCGTCTTTTTTGCAGGACGGCTTTCGGATTTGTTGCCCAAAGAGGATCCCGGACGGAGATTAGAAGATGTCGGAGTTACCGTAACCTCAGTTGCATTGGCTGCA
>DFFH01000156.1:5038-5381 GCA_002368805.1 Mageeibacillus sp. UBA3781
CAGCGGCTGCAGCAGCGGCTGCTTCTTTCTCGCTCTTGATCTTTTCCATCTCGGAAAGTTTTCTCTGATGGTATTCGTTTTCGTCTTCATCACCGAAAAGAAGATGATTCTGAACCACTTTGTTATCGTCTTCCTGCTCAGTCTTTCCAGGTCTCTTCGGCTGATTATATACTCGATCGATCGGAACGAGATTCGTAGATGCGATGGAAACGTTCGGATGAACCTGAGGCGCAGCATAAACAGGAGTTTCCTCTACAACATTGTCGGCCTCACGGTAGATTGATTCATATTCCTCTGCATTGTCTTCGATAGAAGGCTGTTCGATCGGTGCATTGTCATAGAT
>DFFH01000156.1:5510-23162 GCA_002368805.1 Mageeibacillus sp. UBA3781
AATAGAAGCTACGCTGATAACCGGTGAACCTTCGCTGACAGAAATATCTTTTTTCGAAGAATCGATACTTTCAGTGGAATTGGACGAATCATCCATCAGTGATGTGGCACCAAGCTCGGCAGACGGTGCATCTGCCTCGATATCGTCGTCTGCATATATGGAGTTATCTGATTTTGCATCAGCATCGTTCTTTTCTGTGGACTCGGAAACGTCCGGTTTAGAAGTTTCTTCGGAAACAGTTTCAACAGGTTCCTGCTCAGTTTTTTCAGCGGAGGCTTCCAAAACAGGCTCGGCAGTATTTACGGGCACAGAAGACTCGACCGGTACTTCCTCAGCTACAGGTGCAGCCTGCTCGGCCGGGCTTTCTTCCACAACGGGAGCTGCTTCTTCAGAAGCTTTTTCTTCCATTGCAGGAGCAGATACTTCGGCTGTTTTTTCTTCCACTACTGGTGCAGGGACTTCAGCAGGCTTTTCTTCTGCTACAGGTGCGGGAACTTCGGCGGACTTTTCTTCCGCAACGGGTTCCGGTTTGGTTTCTTCTTTTGGTTCTGATGGACGGAATGCAGCAAAAGGCTGGAACGGTGAGAAGTTTGCATCACCAAGACTTGCGTTGATTTCGTCCTCAAGAGAATTATCGACTTCGTATTTCGGAATACTGCTCAGATAATCTTCTTTTGCATACATGGTTTCCATGATCGACGGCTTTGGTGCAGAAGCAGCAGAAGAATTCTGCTGACTGTTATCAGATGCAAGCGGGTCGTCTTCCGGGAAAGCGTCGAAGTATTCGTCGCCGGATGCGACCGGATCAAAGATCTGCTCGTCGGAAAGCGTAGGATCTTCCAGTGGAGCCGTGTCTTCGACTGGCTCTGTAAATGTATTATTCTGCTCACGCAGTGCTTCAGAAACATTTGAAGCGGGGTCATTTGCTTTAAAAGAGAGGAAGAGCGGCCTCTTTACTTCATCATCCGAAGAATCGGAATTATCAGCGTTTTCCATATTGGAATAAAGACGTTCCTGCGGTTCCCGAGTATCTCCGTTTGAACGATAATAAGTGCCAAATACTGACGGTTCAGCTGAATTGTCAAATTCCTCCTCGGGAGCATGAATCAGACGTTCTCTTTCATTTCCGTCATTATCTCGATCACGAAGCATTAATATTCCCTCCGAAACTGTATTCGAGTACAACTCGTATCTATCTTATTTCAAATATATAAAATCCGCAAGAAAAAACCTCAAAAGAAGATGGCCTTTTCTTCTTGTTTTTCGTCAAAAAAACCAAGATTGGGATCTTTTGTCGAGTACATATTTGAATTATGTTCCTATACTGTAAGCAATAGTACGGAGAAGGTGAGAATGTATGGATAAAAGAAGAATATATATATCATCGGTCCTCGTAATGCTGGGTATTGCCGTATGTGTATGGACCACGATAAAACCAGGCGAAAAGAAAGTAGTCATCGAGTCGGAAGAAAGCTCCTCTTCGGTCGCGGCTTCCGATGAGGAAACGGCGCAGACAAAAAGAATCTTTCCTGTGTATATAGGCGGAGCGGTAAATAAGCCGGGTGTGTATCAGATCGAGAATGAGATATATCTGTATTTGCTGATCGATCTGGCAGGAGGCTTTACGGAAGAGGCTGATACAGAATATATAGACAGAGTCTATCTGATCGATCATCCTCAGAGCATCCATATTCCAAGGGTGGGGGAGATAAGTGAGAAAGGAGAATCTGTTCCGACGCTCGGAGACATTTCTGTTGATGGCAGTGGAAATAATAGCGGGGAAGAAAAAACAGATATTAATCATGCCGGTATTTCTGAGCTATGCCAGCTCCCGGGTATAGGAACCAAAACAGCAGAGAGAATTCTTTCTTATCGCGAAACAAATGGACGATTTAAAAAAAAGGAAGACATCATGAAGGTCTCAGGCATAGGAGAGAGTAAGTATGAAAAGATAAAAGATCTTATATTTGCAGGCTAAAAAAGGGGTTTGACAAATAGGAATATCAATGGTAGTCTTTATAGGCACTAAGGAATGACTTGCTCGTGTGGCGGAATAGGCAGACGCAACGGACTTAAAATCCGTCGGGGTAAAACCCGTACCGGTTCAAGTCCGGTCACGAGCACCACATACCTGGTTTATATATCGCGGAGTGGAGCAGTTGGTAGCTTGTCGGGCTCATAACCCGAAGGTCGCGAGGTTCGAGTCCCGCCTCCGCAACCAAATAAGGAGTTGTCATAAGACAGCTCCTTTTGTTTTGCATTTACGAAACAATGCGATATAATTAATATGTATTTTTATGCGCGAGGTGACAGGATGCCTGTTTCAGATAAGAATTCATCTGCATCAAATGCAGCGGGAAAAGTGGCTAAGATCGTTTTTCTTTCCCTCTTTGCCCTCGTCCTGGTCGTTGTCTCGGTATCCTTTGCTGTCCATCATATGCGTATCGG
Source organism: Mageeibacillus sp. UBA3781 (assembly GCA_002368805.1). GTDB lineage: Bacteria > Bacillota > Clostridia > Saccharofermentanales > Saccharofermentanaceae > Scatonaster. The sequence continues at coordinate 7,959 of DFFH01000156.1, forward strand.
ATTTGAGAAAGAACATCAGAAAACTCTTATCCAGCGTATTCAGACAGATGCCGGTAATGCTGCTCTTGCTGTTTCCGGAGAAGAGATCAAGAATGATTCTTCCAAAGCGGCTCAGAAGTACAGTTCGGTCCTGCATTTTATGCTGATGGATATTAATGAGGAAGATTACACGACGCAGGTCTTTGGTTTATATGAATATACAAATGGTTCACTGAATATGCTTACCGGAAATGATTCCGACCTTTTGATCGCTAAGACGATCCCGGTTTCCGAGTGGCTGACTTCTGAGGGAACACCTTATGAGATGCGTGATACGAATATTTATCACTACCTGGTTCCTATTAAGGATCATGATGGAAAAGTTTCCGCACTTCTTGAGCTTTCTGCTCAGTATAAGCCGATGGATGAGATGGGAAATCAGCTCGAGTCGAAGATCCTTAAGACAGTTATCGTAGCTGTCATCGTTGCTCTTGCCGGATTCTCCCTGCAGTTTATCGTTCCGCCGATACTCCGTCTTGTATCAAAGAAGAATACGGAGGCAACGTTATGAACGATTTCCTTATTGAGAATTTTACGAAAGCCCCCAAAGGGAAAAAAGCTATTGCGAGTCAGATCGGTTTCTGCCTGATCACTTCGCTTGTTATTCTATTTGTTGTTTCTTCCGTAGTAACGAATGTATATCGTTCGACACTGCAGTCGCAGCGAAAGACTGCACTTACTTCCTATGCTGCCAGCGCTTCTGTGGCACTGTCATCTCAGGAACTGTCCGATGATATGGCTTTCCCGCTCGAGTGCCCCAAGTATGACGGGCAGAAGCAGTACACGGTCAATGTTTTTGTAAAGGCGGGAAACTCTTTCCTGCGCGTATATACTTCTGACCGTACCTATGATGAAGGTAAGCAGTATGTACTTTCCGGAGCGGGAGAGGAATATACGGAATCTTTCGAACAGCAGCAGCTCATCGTTACTCATAGAAGATATGAGAATGTGATGTATGTTGTTGCAGTTTCTCCTGTACTGGGTCAGGATGGTACATCATCCGGTATCGTCGAGGTCATGATCCCTCAGTCGGATTTCGTTAAGACGGAAAACGGTATGTCTCTTTCCTGGATCTTTACGATGATATCTATTGCTGTTTCGATCTCAATCATTTACGGGGAGATGAGAAGACTCTTCGATACGCTGATCACTCCGCCGGATAAGACTGTGCCGAGAGCGGTCATGTATGGCATGTCCACTTTCCGTCTGATTGCATTTTTCTCCAGTGTCGGATGCTCCATGCCGCTGATCGTGATCCCGTCATACCTGAAGGATTCTCTTGCGGAAACGTTGGATAATGCTGTCCTTCTTCAGACATGGATCATTCTTGCTTGTCTGCTATATCTTCTCGGATTCTGGAGATTCGTCCATATGCGTGACGTCATGATCCGCAAGCTGACATCTCGTCTTGCCGTGATCGTTTCCGTCGTGATCGCATTCGTTCTGCTTTTACTCTGCGGACTGATCGATAATCCATATCTTACAGTCTTTATGCAGCTTCCGATCGGATTCCTTCTTGGCATGACATTCCAGTTCCAAAGAGAATACCGTCTTCATGCTTCAAGAACCGGTCAAGCGGATTTCTCCGAGCGCAGGATCCATCAGGTCCAATATACCGGTAATGTTCTCGGTATGTCGGTCGGAGCTGTCATCTGTGGCATCCTGTACGAGAGATTCGGACTTTTCACGGTCCTTATGGTTTCCTCGTTCTTCCTGTTTGTAGATGCGATCCAGGTACTGTACTTCGTACGTCACTGTCCGCCTTCGAATGAACCGATCGTCCGTCTTCCGAACTATTTCTATGCACTTAAGAATTCCAAGTCGGGCACCTTTGCCTGGAGTACGGTTTTCCCGATGGGACTGCAGCTTTCTTTCTTCCTGGTATTCATCCCGGATTATCTTGAGAAAGTCCGCATCTCGCTTGCAACCTGTGCTTTCTACTATATGCTGGCTGTTGTTTGCGGCGAACTGATCATGAAGATACTTATCATCTGGTTTGAGGATTTCTTCTCACACAAGGCGAGAATCACACTTTGTGCGATCTTAAGCTCGATCGGATATCTTGTATTTGCCCTGTCTCCTTCGGCAAAAGTACTTGTTATCAGTGTTGTTTTCCTTGGCCTTTCGCAGGGACTTCACCAGTTCGGATTCTTGGATTACTACAAGTCTCTTATCCGTCAGGACAAGCATCCGATCGCTAGAGTGATCCTTATGAGAGCTTTTACCGGTGGAGCGATGATCGGTGCTGTAGTTTTCGGCATCGCAAATGCGTTCCAGAGTGTGCGTATGCCGATGATTGCCATCGCGCTGATCGTTTTCATTATTTCTTCGTCTTATCCGCTTCTGATGCTTATGGATAATTCTTCTTCCCAGAAACCGGCGTCAAAGCGTAATTCACGTCCGAATATGCCGGGCAGAAACGGGGAGGTGTAATTTCATGGATATGTGGAATGAAAAGCTGACTCGTGAGAATATTGAGAATTTCTACGATACATATGCATCTTTTGCTTATCGCTGCGCGTATAAGAATCTTCGGGATACGACACGTGCGGAGATGTGTGTGGTGGATGCGTTTATTGATACTTATCATAAACGTGCGAAGCTTGCCGAGGATAAGGTCATCTATTATTTCTCGGATGCACTTCAGTATCATGTAAATGAACTGGCCGGAAGATACCCGGTAATCAATGATTCCGCTCCCGCGGAGAAGAATCTGGACGAATACACGGCATCTACGATGAAGCATACGATCCTGGAGAGGATCGATTCTCCGAGATTCCGCATCGCTGAGTTTATGGCATCTTCTTCGGATAATAAGATCCGCAGAAATACTCCTCTCGCGGACTATTTCCAGAATTCCGGTATCACGATCATGCTTCTGATCAAGCTTGTTATCCTTGCGATCGTGATCGCCGTTACCACGTACTTTGGAGCTGTAACGTTCTTCCATGCGAATGACTTTATTCAGAGCCGGACGCAGAAAGGAACATATAAGCTTGAAGAATATATTGTAGGTATCCTGGATTATCTTCCGGTTTCGATCGGAGGCGCAGAGGTGGCGACACCTTCCGGCCCGCCTACTGCGGAGACGACCGCGGGTACTGAAAATACGGAGTCTACATCTTCTACGGAAGGTACTTCGGAACCGTCAGCGACAGTTGGTTAGGAGTAGTGACATAATCTGACAAAAGTGTAATTGTTTTTCTAGGGGATAGGTTTATAATTCCTTCGTAAATGTTGAATCGGGATTAATAGTAAGGACAGAAGATATGAAAGAACATAAGAGCGATAATCGGATCCGAAAGCCAAATAGTGTGCAAACTGAACCTTTTCATGTAGAGCATATAAATGCGAAGGGTAAAGTCGTACATTCCAGACAATCAAAAAAAGAAAAGAAGCCATGGACCTTTAAGCGGGTCTTCCTTCGTATCATACTGCCGATTCTGCTTGTTCTTACGATTATTATCGGCGGCATCATCATCTGGCTTTTGCAGTGGGAGAATCATGTCCTTGACCAGATCGAGTACATCCCGACCGATACAAACCCGACATTTATCAATGAATCAAGCTCTTTAGTGGAGATTTCCCAATACACTTCAGAAACGATCATACCTCCCGTGGAAGACGAGGATGTCCATAATTTCCTTCTCATAGGTATAGACAGCCGTTCCAGAAAATATACGGATGACGGCACCGGAAGTCTTGCGGATGTCATCATGGTCATGAGCGTGGATAATCAGGAAGGTACCATCAAGCTTGTTACGATCCAGCGTGACTGCTATGTCTATATTCCCGGACATTCGAAGCCGCAGAAGATCAATGCTGCCATGAGTTATGGCGGTCCGGAACTCCTTTCGATCGTTATTGAAAACCATCTGAGGATCGATCTGGAAGGCTACGCGTATGTAAACTTTTATAATATGGAGAAAGTAATCGATGCGGTCGATGGTATCGATCTTGAAGTGACCAAGTCGGAGGTATTCCATGAACCGGGCGGACTGAATGCAAATCTTGCGGAGCAGAACCGGATCCTGGGTGTTCCGGAAGATACATATAAAGTGACCTCTTCCGGTATGATCCATCTGAACGGAAGGCAGGCAGTAGCATATAGCCGTATCCGTGAGGTCGGTAATGGTGTATATGGCCGTTCCGAGCGTCAGGTCAAAGTATTAAATGCGCTTCTTAAGAAGTTTTCCGATATGAGTACGACATCCAAGATGTCTGTAATGGATGATATCGCTTCGATGATAGCGACGAATATTTCTAAAAAGGATATCAAACATTATGCTTTCGACTTCCTGCCGAAAGTCCGTAATATGGAGATCCAGCAGATGGGTATCCCGGTCGATGGATATTTCCGTTCCGGAATGTATTCCGATGTCCGTGCGAATGAATGGAGTATCCGTCCTGACTGGAATGGTATGATCCCGCTTGTGCAGGAGTTCCTGTATGGGGAGACGTCCGCCTTCGATCCGGTGGAAGAGATTCCGAAAGCACCTAGAAATGGAAACGGAGAATCATAATTTTTTCGATTTTGTCTTTCTTTGATATTGACATCTTTTGACTTAATGATATAGTAGTAGATGAATTAGCACTCACATGTGCTGAGTGCTAATAAATTTACTGGAGGTGATTCACCATGACCATTAAGCCACTGGGTGACAGAGTAGTTATTAAAATGACAGAGGCCGAAGAGACGACACATAGCGGAATCGTTTTGGCAGGTTCTGCAAAGGAAAAGCCTCAGATTGCAGAAATCGTTGCGGTTGGACCGGGCGGAATCGTTGATGGAAAAGAAGTTAAGATGGAGCTTTCTGTCGGGCAGAAGGTACTCGTCAGCAAATATGCCGGTACTCAGGTCAAGATCGATGGTACCGAATATACTATCCTCAGCCAGAGTGATGTACTGGCAATCGTTGAGTAATTGTCTTTTCAAAGGAGGTCTTTAATATGGCAAAAGAACTGAAGTATTCCGAAGACGCTAGACGTGCTTTGGAAATTGGTGTTGATAAGGTAGCGGATACCGTAAAGATCACGCTCGGACCAAAAGGAAGAAACGTCGTTCTTGATAAGAAGTACGGTGCTCCGCTGATCACAAACGATGGTGTAACGATCGCTAAAGAGATCGAGCTTGAGGATCGCTTTGAGAATGCCGGCGCACAGCTCGTAAAGGAAGTTGCTTCCAAGACAAACGATGTTGCTGGTGATGGTACGACAACAGCTACACTTCTTGCACAGGCTATCATCCGTGAAGGTATGAAGAATGTTGCTGCAGGTGCAAATCCGATCATCCTGAGAAAAGGAATCCAGATCGCTGTTGACGAAGCTGTCAAGTCTCTCGGCAGTGCGGCGAAGAAGGTCGATGGATCCAAGGATATCGCTCGTGTTGCTTCTATTTCCGCAGGTGATGACTATATCGGTGAACTGATCGCTCAGGCGATGGAAAAGGTATCTTCGGATGGTGTTATCACTGTAGAAGAATCCAAGACAATGGGTACTGACCTTGAAGTGGTTGAAGGAATGCAGTTTGACCGCGGATATCTTTCTTCCTATATGTGCACGGATATGGACAAGATGGAAGCTGTACTGGATGATCCGTATATCCTTATTACAGATAAGAAGATCTCCAATATCCAGGATGTACTGCCGCTTCTCGAGCAGGTCGTACAGCAGGGCAAGAAGCTCCTGATCATCGCTGAGGATGTAGATGGTGAGGCTCTTGCAACTCTTATCGTGAATAAGCTCCGTGGTACATTTACCTGTGTTGCTGTCAAAGCACCGGGTTTCGGCGACAGAAGAAAAGCTATGCTTCAGGATATCGCTATTCTTACCGGCGGTGAGGTCATCACTGACGATCTCGGTCTCGATCTTAAGGAGACCAAGATGGAACAGCTCGGCCGTGCCCGTCAGGTGAAGGTCCAGAAGGAGAACACCATTATCGTAGATGGTATGGGTAATGCAGATGAGATCAAGTCCCGTGTGGCTCAGATCCGTGCCCAGATCGAAGAGACCACATCCGATTTTGACAGAGAAAAGCTGCAGGAGCGTCTTGCTAAGCTGTCCGGCGGTGTTGCCGTAATCAAGGTCGGTGCTGCTACAGAGACAGAAATGAAAGAGAAGAAGCTCCGTATTGAGGATGCACTTGCTGCAACCCGTGCTGCTGTTGAAGAGGGTATCGTTCCTGGTGGCGGAACGGCATTCATCAATGTCCTTCCTGCTGTAAACGCTCTCGTTGACAAGTATGATGGAGATGTTGCTACAGGTATCCGTATCATCGCAAAGGCTCTCGAGGCTCCGATCCGTCAGATCGCAGCGAACGCAGGTCTGGATGGTTCCGTCATCTGCGAGAACATCAAAAAGTCCGAGGCCGGCAATGGTTACGATGCACTGAATGACAAGTATGTGAACATGTTTGAAGCAGGTATCGTCGATCCGGCAAAGGTAACACGTTCCGCACTTCAGAATGCGGCTTCCGTATCTTCCACACTGCTTACGACAGAGGCTGTTGTCTGCGATATCCCGCAGCCGGAACCGCCGATGCCGAATCCGAATGCCGGTATGTATTAATCGGTTTGTTTCTGATAAAATATAGAGGTCATGGAGTGATCCGTGACCTCTATTTTTGTTAAGGAGAATATGCATGCGAGTATATAACGATGTGATCGTTGAAAAGATCGTAGCCAAGCACCTTACGGCAAAGGACAAGTTATGCCGGGTGATCTTCGTGATCCTTGCTGTTCTGGCTATCTTTCTTATTAACTTTATCCCGCTTCTTTTCGGTATTATCTATCTGATGCTTCTTACTGTATCTCTTTCGTTCGGAATCGGATTCTTGTGTTATCTTATGGTTTCCGGCATTGTAAAAGAATACGAGTATAGTGTAGTAAATGATGAGTTTTCCGTGGATGTCATCTCCGGAAAGAAACGCCGCTCCAATTTGTTTTCAGGCTCTATCCGGGAATTTGATATGATCGCGAAGATCAATGATGAGATGCATCCTGTTTCTGAATTTGAAAAGGGCGCGCTTCGTGCTTACTGTGCTTCCGGTATCAATAAGGAGAACGAGTGGTATATTGCCGCTAAGATGGAAACACAGAAAGTCCTTGTTATTATTGAACCGGATGAGCGCTTCCTGACCGCATTCTTCCGTTATAATCCGAGAAATACCATGTACCGCCCGACATCGAAGCCGAATTCGAAGCCGGTCGCAAAGCAGAATATTAAATCGAAGAAAGAGGACTGATCATGCGGTATTTACCAGATGAGAACCTTTACGGATTTACGATTATCGGGCCGGAAACGGATATTCATGACAGACTTCATTATCATTCTCTCTTTGCCATGCTGCAGGAAGCGGCATGCCTGGATGCAGACAGACACGGTTTCGGTGCGGAAGTCATGGACGGGCTTTCTGTCTGCTGGCTGCTTCTTCGCATGAAGGTCGAGATGGATGTCATTCCGAAGTGGAAGGATGAGATCTATATACGGACGTGGTCGCAGGGATTTGAGCGGCTTTTATTCCATAGAGACTTCGATATTTTTGATAAGGACAGAAAACGCATCGGAAAGGCGACATCCGTGTGGGTCATCGCCCATCAGGGAGACCACCGTCCTGTGCGTCCGTCATCGATCGAGGGTATGAATGTTTTTGAAGCACATGGACCTTCCGAGCGAAAAGCTGAGAAACTTGCGCCGATTCCGGATGAGATGCGTGAGCAGGCCCCGAGACTTAAGCGTTTTGCAGATTACAGCCAGATCGACCGTAATATGCATGTGAATAATACACATTATGTGGCATGGAGTGAAGATGCCTGTTATTCCCTGATCCCGAATGAAAAACGGATAAGCGGGCTGACGATCAATTATTCCTCGGAAGTCCATCCCGGTGAAGAAGTGCTCCTTTATAGTGTCCTTCAGGATGGGAAAATCACTGTTGACGGTATCGAAGCGGTAAGTCAGAGACATGTGTTTACGACTCAGATCGTTTCGGAATAAGAATAATGCTTACGGGTTTATCAATACGATTTTATAGGGTAAAATGTATTCGCAGATTTTGCGGAGGGCAGTGAAATGATAGAAATATCGAATCTGGTTAAGTACTATGGCGACAAAAAAGCGCTCGGCGGAGTGTCTTTTACAGTGGATCAGGGTGAGATCCTCGGATTTTTAGGCCCCAATGGTGCCGGTAAATCCACGACAATGAACATCATTACCGGATATCTTTCCGCGACGAGCGGTAAAGTCACGATCAATGGTTACGATATTCTGGAACAGCCGGAACTTGCCAAGAAGAATGTCGGATATCTCCCGGAACATCCGCCGCTTTTTTTGGATATGACGGTACATGAATATCTTGAATATATAAGTGATCTTAAGAAAGTACCTCGTGATGTTAAGAAAAAGCAGATCGCCGAAGTAATGAAGATGGTTCATATCGGTAATGTCTCCGGAAGACTGATCCATAACCTTTCCAAGGGTTATCGCCAGCGTGTCGGAATCGCGCAGACGTTGATCGGAAATCCAGAAGTCATCATTCTTGACGAGCCGACAGTAGGTCTTGACCCGAATCAGGTCGTTGAGATCAGAAAGCTCATTTCACAGCTTTCCAAGAATCATACGATCATCTTCAGTTCGCATATTCTCTCTGAAGTTCAGGCGATCTGCGACAGAGTGATCATCATCAATAACGGAAAGATCGTTGCGGATGCGCCGACGATCGAGATGTCGGCGAAAGTGGAGGACAGCTCCCATTATCTGCTCACACTGGAAGGATCATTTAATGTGGTTCAGATGCCGCTTCGCGCGGTGCCGGGTGTAAAGGCGATCGCTCCGCTTTCGGAAAAGAACGGTCTTTTGCAGCTCGATGTTACTGCTGACGGCAGTCTCGACGTTCGAAAGTCGATCTTCTTTGCTTTGGCGAGGATCCATGTCCCGATCCTGGAATTCCGGTCGATGGCTCCTTCGCTGGAAGACGTTTTCATGAATATTACTGCACCTAAGAAATAAGGAGAAGAAGATATGTTGGCAGTTTTTAAACGAGAGTTTCTATCTTACTTCCGAAATCCCGTGGGCTGGGTCGCTATCAGTCTCATGAGCATAATCAGCGGATACTACTTTACCGGAATGATCACATCTGCTTTCGCCTATGTGAATATTTCACTGGAGATCAGTTATCTTCGGTCTTTCTTTATCATCCTCATCCCGATCATTACGATGAGGCTTTTTGCGGAAGAGAAGAAGAATGGTACGGATGTGCTTCTTTATACGATGCCCTTTTCCATGAAAGATGCCGTGATCGGTAAGTTTCTGGCGGCGCTTTCGCTGCAGGCTCTGATGCTGATCAGTATTTTCAGCCACATGATCATCACGGTCATCCTTTCCGGATTTGTCAGTGCCTCCGCCTGGGGCGCGATCTTCGGGTATATGGTCCTGGCTGCTCTCTTTATTTCGATCGGCATGCTTACATCGGCTATGACAGAGAATCAGATCATGTCCGCGGTGTTCTGCTTCGTGATCCTTCTGTTCCTGAATATGCTTTCTTCGATTGCTGCCTCGATCTCCGGTATCGTGAAGTCTTTCCTGAAGTTCACGAAACTCTTCCATCTGTCGGACTCCGCGATCTATTCGATCGGTGAAAATGTACGGAATGCGATCAGCTGGTTCGATCCTTTCGATAAGACGAGCTGCTACACATCCGGTGTATTTAAGATCGTTCCGCTCATTTTCTGCCTGAGCTTCACTTTCGTATTTATTTTCATCACATACCGCGTTCTTGAGAAGAAACGCTGGAGCCAGAGCTGAGAGGGGGGATACAAGTATGGCAAAGAAAACCGCAAAAGAAAGTATTCTCCAGGAGAAACCCGTAAAATCGCCTAAGGTGAAGGTGAGACTCGATGAGCGATTCAAGTCGCTGAAATCTATCTCTATCCTCTCCATTGTTTTAGTTGTCGCGATCTGTATCGTATTCAACCTGATCATTGATATGACGCTTGATAAGAAGCTGACATTTGACTCTACTTCGGTAAGATCAAATTCCGTCAGTTCCATGACATCTGATTATCTGGAGACTCTCGATAAGAAGGTCGAGATCTACGGCCTTTTCGATAAGAATGACAATTCTCTCGAATGGCGGGAATACTTCATTCCGATTCTTGATGATTATGAGGCAAAAGCAAATGGTATGATCGAGCTGAAGTATATCGATCCAGATGTGGATCCGTTCATTATTTCCCAGCTGGATCCGAATAATGTTTATGACCTGCAAAAAGACATTTATGTCGTTAAGAGCGGCGATATGCTGGTTCCTGTCGATCCTTATTCATGTTTCGAGTATGATCAGGATGTTGCCAGATATTATGGCGTCGGCATGCCGATCGCAAATAATGTCGAGCGTATATTTACCACGGATATCGTCTATGTCACTTCCGGACGTCCGCTACATGCATATTATCTGGACGGACATACCCTCCCGGAGCATAAGAATATGGATAACATCCTGATGTCTCTTGGATTTGTCACCTCGAATCTGGCATTAAAAGGAGACTCCGCGAAGATTCCGGATGATTGCGAACTTCTTCTGATCCTTCAGCCGAAGACAGACCTGACGCTTCTGGAAAAAGAACAGGTAAAGACCTATCTGGATAATGCCGGAAAAGTACTGATCGTCTGCGACTTCAGTGATAATAAGACCACCGAATATCCGAATCTGAATGATGTTGCCAAGCGTATGGGAATCAGTCTCGAGCCGGGTATCATCCATGAAAATGACCTGGATCATCTGGTAGATGTTTCCGATCCTTTCAGATCGATTGCAAATCCTACGGAAGCTTATGCTAAGACGGTCGCTATCCCTTCGGAGTATTCTGTGGAGAACTGCAGGTATATCAAGGCGCTTAGGGATCTTCCGCAAGATGTGGTCGTTTCCCCGCTGGTCGTCTCATCGTCCACTGCTTCGGTTGATTTCCAGAATTCGCAGATCGATGCGGATGTATCTGCAGGTATGCATCCGGTCGTTTTGTGGGCGGTTGATTCCAGTACCACGGATATGGCTTGCCTGATTACGATCGGCACTCAGTCTTTTACATCGGATACGTATTATTCCGGAAAAACACTTGAAGATAACAATGCGGTCTTTATCCGTTCTCTTATCCATGAGATCTGCCCGATCGAGTTTGATTTCCTGGTACCGCAGAGAAAGATCCCGAGCTATACGCTTTCCAAGCCGCTTTCATCTTCTTCGGCGACTTTCTGGTCATTTGTTGTAATGACGGTGATCCCGGTCGGAAGCCTGGCATGTGGAATTATCATTTATCATAGAAGACGTCATCTGTGAGGACCTGTAGTATGAATGAAAAGAAAAAACTCGGTATTCTTGCAGCAGTCTTTCTGGTACTTGTTATCATCTTATCTGCCGTACTGATCAAGAAGTATATGGATAAAAAGAATATCGACTCAAAACTGGAAAACAATGTGGTGAATGTGTGTAACAGAGAGGACCTGAAAAGCCTTTCTGTCGTGGGAGCAAAAGGGGATAAGACCCTTTTCACGTTCGATGATTCAAATATTGTATCGAAAATCACATATAACGATAAAGAGTTTTCCGAGTCGATGCTCAACTATGCCGAGGTAAACGGTTTTCTGGATCAGGTCCTGCATTTTTCTTTCCGGAACAGCTTCGAGGCAGAGTCGGCGGATGACGGAAAATACGGATTATCTTCGCCGTCTTACACTGTTGTTGCTGAAAAGAAGGATGGAACGACTTATTCTTATTCCACCGGCGATCTTCTTTCTACGAAAAATGGTCTTTATGCCCGCATCAACGGTGAGAGTACTGTATATGTGGCGGCATACTCGTTATATCAGAATCTTTCTTCCAGATTTGAAAACTTCCTGAATAGGACCTTGCTGAATCTGGAAAGATCGGACGTAAAGCAGATCACTTTCGATAGGACTTCCACGAATGACCGCTGGGTCGTTAAGCCGCTTCCGGATAAGGTGAACAGCGTCCTGGTCGAAGCCAGATATCAGGTGACATACCCGATGGATAGAGAAGCCAATAATACGCTGAAGATCCTGCTGGCATCACTTTTGCGCCTGCAGATCGCGCAGTATGTGCCAATCGCGGAAGAGGATATGGCATCTTATGGTCTGGATAAGCCGGAATATAATTTTGTCATTCAGCTGGTTAACGGCGAAGAGATCAAGCTTTCTTTGTCGATGGAACTGGGAGGTTACTATTATGGTATCTGCTCCAATAATCCATATACGTTCCGTATCAATCCGGCCACTCTCCCGGGCATGAACCTGTCGTCTTTTGATTTGATCGATTCCTATGTAATTCATGGATATCTGAATGATGTTTCGCTTGTGGAAGTCAAAATCAAGGATACCACCTTCACCCTGGAGTGCCGTCTGAGTGACACGATGTCTTTTGAGAGCCAGGATACACTGTTCCAGCTTGATAAGAGAAATGCAAGGATCTACTCATCTTCGGGAGAGTGTTATGGACTTTTGCTGTTCGGTTCGATCTTTAACATGCCGGTATCCCGCGTGGACTATGAAGCGCAGCCCGAACTTAAGAATGTCGAGGCATTTATCCATGTTCTGAAGACGAACGGCGAGAGTATCGACCTGAAGCTGGTCCCACTCGGCGACAGCGAGTACTACTGTTTCATCAATGATCGCTATAGTGGATTTATTGTAGATAGAAGCGTATTATATAAAGATAACGGTTACGATATGTCTGACTTCGGTATCTGGGATGCATACTGCCTGACGAAGGAAGCAATCGATAATAAGGATAGAAACGACATATATGACCGTCCGTAAGTGAGAATAGGAAATGCCGGAGAAAACGAAAAGAAACGAGCCTGTACAGAAGCAGAAACAGAATCAGAACCAGAAGCCGAAGCGCGTGAAGTTTACCCATAAGTATTCCACGCCGATCCTGGTCGTTCTCTGTATCATTTTAGCTGTCGTTTCCATTATCATGGTGTATCTTATCCGCAATCATGTGGCAGCGAAAAACGGTGCAAATGAGCAGCTCCGTCTCTCTGCGATCGCCGGTTTTGACTGTGAATACACAGAAGCACAGCAGCTGTATCCATTTCAAAATGGCCTTTTGAAAGTCACGAACAAGCGTGTGGCATATCTTTCGATCTCCGGAAATGAGATCTATAGTGTCGATCTGGAGATGAGCAGCCCTGTGTGCATCAAGAGCGGTCCATATGCAATGATCGCGGATACGGCAGGCTTTCAGTGTGCTCTTTTCTCTGAGCAGGGCATGGAGTTCAGTACTCATATGACAGGCAAGATCGGAAACCTGGCACTGGCGCCGTCCGGACTTTCCGCTCTGATCATCGAAGAAGGAGACTCCTTCGGATGTGTATATATCATGGAGAAAGACGGTTCTTTCCTGGCGAATTGGTCATCCTATGAATCCGGATACCCGATCTCTCTTTCGTTTTCCCCGGATGAAAGCACTCTTTCCGTATCCATGGTCGATACGGACGGATCTCAGATGATCCCGCATGTTAAGCAGTTTTCGATCCCGGAAGACAGAACGGCAGCTCGTCCTTCTGAGAAAGCCTTTTATTCTCCGCTTGTTACAGACAGCATGCCGCTTCTTGCTTATCTTAGTAATGAGCGCGTGGCTGTGGCGGGTATCAGTGACGTTGCCATCGTCGGAAACGGGAAGTGTGATCTGGTTTCTCCGGCATTCCCGTGTGTACAGAGTGTACATGCTTTTGATGGAGGATATGCTGTAGTATTCTCGGATGGAGTGGATCAGCCTCTGCGGCTGGGTGTTTATAATTCCAACGGCGGAAAGATCGGTGAGATCTCCTTAGGAAATGAGGTCCTGGGATTCGATGTTTCCGGCTCGCAGGCGCTATTTGCCGTAGATGAGAAGATCATGCTGATCGATCTTTCCGCAGCGAAGGTCAGCTCGACGATCAATGTCGATGAACCTGTTCTCCGTGTCTCTTTCTTCGGCTCCAAAAATATCTGCGTAGTTACGAATGCAGGTGTTCGTGAGATCACCATCTGAGTTTTTGGAGGCAGTATGGAAACTGAGTTGAAACTTTCTTTCCCTGATCCGGAAACACTATATGCAGCAGCAAGTGCCCCTTGGTTCCTGGAAAAAGTAGAGATAAAGTCTGAAAAGACGGAAGAATATGAGAACAGTTATCTGGACACGAAAGACCGTATCCTCGAGAAATCCCGGACTTCTATGCGTATTCGCCATGTCATCGGACAGAAGTATATCCATACCGTTAAGACAACTCCTGTAATTACCCAAGGGGAGAACACCAGGGAAACAGCTATGGGGCTTACCTCAAAGTGCGAATGGAATGTGAGTTCTGACCGCTCCTGTTTCGATGTCGATGCTTTTTTACGGGAAGCAAAGAATATGGAAGATCCGTATGAGGTATTGGCCGCAGCACTCGTGCCGGTCTTGGGACACGAACTGGAAACAGTATGCAAGACGGCCTTTAAGAGACGTACGATCACTGCAGGATTTCTCGGAAGTACAGTCGAGATCTGTCTGGATACCGGGGATTGCATCGCATCCGGAAGATCCTGTCCGATCTGTGAGATGGAGATCGAGCTCATTTCCGGCGGGATCGCGCCTGTAGAGGAACTGAGCCTTCTGATCCGTGAACATACAAACTGCAGACCTCTGACGGTTTCCAAATATGCCCGCTGCCTGATGCTGATGAGAGAGAATGAACATGGATGATCTTGCTCGTAAAAGCTATGACCTGATCGTAATCGGCGCCGGTGCTTCCGGTATGTCTGCTGCGATCGCTTTTCAGAAGATCCGCCTTCTTTCCGGAAAAGAGAAGGGAGATGTTCTTATCCTTGAGAAGAACGAGCGTGTCGGAAAGAAAGTCCTTGCGACCGGTAACGGGCGCTGCAATCTCTCGAATAAAGATATGGAACTTTCGCATTTCCACAGCCATGAAGCGGACTTTCCGGGACGGGTACTGTCCGGTGTGACACCTTCTGCATGCCTTTCGTTTCTTAGTGAGATCGGGATCGTTACTACTTCTGAAGGTAATAAACTCTTCCCGATGAGTAAGACATCCGCTTCGGTCGTCGATGCTTTCCGTTATGCGATGGATGATCTGGATATAAAGATCGCTACGGATGCCGCGGTTAAGA
>DFFH01000156.1:23291-34217 GCA_002368805.1 Mageeibacillus sp. UBA3781
ATCTTCTTATCATCGCCTGCGGCGGGGCATGCGCATCGTACACCGGCACGACCGGCGACGGATATAAGTGGCTCTCCAGGCTCGGCCATAAGGTCTTCGCGCCAAAGCCATCGATCGTCCAGCTTCTTACGGATAATTCTGTGACAAAAGCACTGTCCGGGCTTCGTCTGGACTGTGAACTGACACTGACTGCGGATGGAAATGTCGTCGCAGAACAGTATGGCGAAGTGCTTTTCACGGATTATGGATTATCCGGACCGGCGGTTCTTCAGGTTTCCGGCGAAGTGTCTCGCCGTATGCGGAAAGACCGGCTGACGGTCCCTGTAAAGGTGTCACTGAGGCTCTTTGATGAAAAGACGCTCTTAAGCATCGAAGAAGAACTTATGGAAAGAAGAAGAACCTTCGCGTCACGGCCTTCGGAGCAGTTCCTGCTTTCGATCCTGCCGCAGAAGATCGGCGCCATGCTTCTTAAGTCGGCGCTGGAGCGTCCGATGTCACTTCCAGTATCGACCATCACGGACGGCGATATAAAGAAGATTCTTTCCACCATGCGATCCTGGAATTTTCAGGTTCTGGGAACCAGGTCCCTGGAACAGGCCCAGACTACAATCGGAGGCGCAGATTGTGCGGAGTTTTCGGAAGAAACACTCGAGTCAAAACTCGTATCCGGGCTTTTCGCGTGCGGTGAAGTCCTTGATGTGGATGGTGACTGCGGCGGATATAACCTGACATGGGCATTTGCATCCGGTATCCTTGCCGGAAGATCAGCCGCCATGCTCCTTTCCGATAAAGCGGAGGTTTCTGATGGAAACTGATATTTCGCTTTCTATACCGCTTCATACCTACGAAGGA
Source organism: Mageeibacillus sp. UBA3781 (assembly GCA_002368805.1). GTDB lineage: Bacteria > Bacillota > Clostridia > Saccharofermentanales > Saccharofermentanaceae > Scatonaster. The sequence continues at coordinate 24,144 of DFFH01000156.1, forward strand.
TTCAGGAGGATAGAATCTCCATATACCGATGACCGGGATGTACGGGCTTACTTTGAAAAGAAAGCACATAAAAGACTCCCGAAATACTGCTGTTTCCTGAAAAAGTCGATCGATGCGCGCCGTAAGGAGGATATCCGTGTGGTCGTTCATGCCAGATTCTCGGATCAGGATCCGAAGATCGGTCTGGAAAAGCTGACTCTTGTAGAAAGAAAGGCCGTAGAAGGAGAGAAAAAACGTGTCGTCGTATGCGGATCCGGGCCTGCGGGACTCTTTGCAGCACTGGCTCTGGTCGATGCGGGACTCTGCCCGATCCTTCTGGAACGCGGAAGAGATGTGGATACCAGATCCTCGGACGTGCAGCGTCTCAAGGAACAGGGGATCCTCGATACTTGCTCAAATATCCAGTTCGGAGAAGGAGGAGCCGGAACATTTTCTGACGGAAAGCTCTTCAGTGGTATTTCCGATGGCAGAAGAGACCTTGTCCTTCGCACATTTGTAAAGTACGGTGCGCCGAAGACGATCCTTTATGACGCTCATCCTCATATCGGAACTGACTATCTCCGTAAAGTGATCCGGAATATGCGCCAGGACCTTGTAAAGCACGGGGCACAAGTGCTTTTTGAAAGAAAACTGTCGGATATCACGGTGGAAAATGGTGCCCTTACGGGGGTCATCCATGTTTCTTCGTATTCGGATCAGGATCCGGTCACGATCCCGTGCGATGCACTTATTCTAGCCATCGGTCACAGTGCAAGAGATACGTTCTATATGCTTTCCGGCCGGGGTGTGAAGATGGAGCAGAAGCCGTTTGCAGTTGGTGTCCGCATCGAGCATCTCCAGACGCAGATCGATCGGGCGCAGTTTGGTGAGTGTTTCGAGAGTGAGATATTGCATCCGGCAAATTATAAGGTCGTGACGCCGACCTCCACGGGAAGGAAGCTTTATTCCTTCTGCATGTGTCCCGGCGGAGAAGTCGTATGCGGCTCTTCCGAGGAAGCCGGCGTCGTTACTAACGGCATGAGTGAGTATGCGCGTGATAAGGAAAATGCGAACTCAGCGATGCTCGTCGGAGTGGATGGTACCGATTTCGGAAGTGATGCCTGGGATGCCGGGATCATCTTCCAAAGAGAACTGGAAAAGAAGGCGTATTCTTCCGGAAAGGGCGGATATCTGGCACCGGCGCAGCGGGTGGAGGATTTCCATAATCATATAAGAACGACGAAGTGGGGAAAAGTGAAGCCGTCTTATCGGCCGGGGGTCACCGGGTCTGACCTGTGGGATATTCTCCCTTCGGAAGTGGCAGAAACCCTGGATGAGGGTCTTGCTCTTCTTGACCATAAAATCAAGGGCTTTAACGATCCCGATGCCGTGATAACGGGCATCGAAACCAGAAGCTCTTCTCCAGTACGTATCCGGAGAAATGAGAATGGAGAGAGCATCTCGGTATCCGGTATCTATCCGGCTGGAGAAGGTGCCGGATACGCAGGCGGGATCATGAGCTCCGCCATCGACGGGATAAAGCAGGCGCAAGTGCTATTGGATAAGCTATTTTCCTAAGTATATGGTAAAATGATTTTGCCGATTTTGAAGAAAAGGACACAGATGTATGGAAGTTACGATTTTAGGCTGCAGTGGCGGTTATCCCGGCCCGGGACAGGCGGCATCCGGTTATTTACTCACGATCAATGATAAAAAAGTGCTTATCGACTGCGGAAGTGGTGTTTTCTCCAATCTTCAGCTTCATGTGCCTCTCAATGGCCTGGATGCGATTCTGATCTCCCATCTTCATGCGGACCACTACAGTGATCTGATGGTGATGCGCTATGCGATCGATATGAATACCAAGCACGGCATGGAGTTCAAGAATGTTCCGATCTTCGCACCGAAGACACCGGAAGGGGTGATCCATTCTCTTTCCACTGATTGGGGCTATAAGATCGGATATATCGGCCATGAGTCCGAGCTGCCGCTTTTCGGAGCGAAAGCCAGATTCTTCCGCACGAACCATCCGGTCGAGTGCTACGGCATACGTGTCGAGCATGAGGGAAAAGTATTCGCCTATACGGCTGATGCGTCTGTGGATACACTGTTTGCAGGTTATCTCGACGACGCCGATCTGGCGATCATGGACTGTGGAGAGATCGAAGCGGCCAGACGCCCGAATATGCTCCATCTCACACCGAAAGAGTGTTATTCCTGTGCCAAGGCACTTCGCATCAAGAAGACGATCCTTTCGCATCTGGTTCCTTTCTATGACAGGGAAGATGTGGAGCTCGAAGCCCGTGCCTGCGGTGACTGGGACTTCGAACTGGCGCAGATCAATAAGACCTACAGGATCTGATTTTATATTGCATATCAGAGGGGAGACCCTCCTTTAGATAAAAGATAAGGAGAAACACATTATGAGTACAGAAAAAGATAAGAATAAGGCGGTCATTACAGTTGTCGGATGCGACGCAGTCGGTATCATCGCGAAGATCTCGGCACTTCTTGCTGAAGAGGGTGTCAATATCAACGACATCACCCAGACGATCCTGGATGACATCTTCACGATGATCATGCTCGTTGATCTGAAGACAGCGAAGTCCGATATGAAGGCTCTCTCCGAAAAGCTCGATAAAGTCGGCGAAGAGATCGGTGTCTCGATCCGCATCCAGCATACGGATCTTTTCTATGCGATGCACCGCATCTGATGATCTTTAATTCCGCTTCGGGAACCCGGCGGATGTAACATTTTTAAGTTAAGCAGGTATAGTTATGATTACGGATTTTGAAGTATTAGAGACCGTTCGGATGTTTCAGGAACAGCATCTGGACGTAAGAACGATAACGATGGGGATCAGCCTGATGGACTGTGCGGCGGACACGCCGGAGAAGTCCTGTCAGAAGATCTACGATAAGATCACCCGCTATGCGAAAGATCTTGTGAAAGTGGGAGAGGAGATCACGGAGAAATACCGTGTGCCGATCGTAAATAAGCGTATCTCCGTTACTCCGATATCGATCGTGGCTGCTGCATCCGGGGCGAAGGATTATACAATGTTCGCCAAGACACTGGACCGTGCAGCAAAAGAATGCGGAGTCAACTTTATCGGCGGTTTTTCGGCGATGGTGCAGAAGGGATATACTATCAGCGATAAGCGCCTGATCGACTCGATCCCGGAAGCTCTCTCTGTGACGGATAATGTTTGCTCATCGATCAACCTCGCTTCGACAAGATCCGGTATCAACATGGATGCCGTTCGTGATATGGGTGAGATCATCAAGCAGACCGCAGAAGCGACGAAAGACAGAGATGCACTCGGATGCGCAAAGCTCGTGGTATTTGCCAATGCGCCGGAAGACAACCCGTTTATGGCCGGAGCTTTCTTAGGACCCGGTGAACCGGAGTGCGTCATCAATGTAGGTATTTCCGGTCCGGGTGTTATCAAAGCCGCACTGGAGACGGTCAAAGGTGAGGATCTTGGAGTAGTCGCCGAGACGATCAAGAAAGCTGCTTTTAAGATCACCCGTGTTGGTGAACTGGTTGCCCGTGAAGCATCCCAGAGACTGAATGTTCCTTTCGGTATTATCGACCTTTCTTTGGCACCTACACCTGCAGTAGGAGACTCTGTCGGCCGTATCCTCGAGGAGTTTGGCCTTGAGCACTGCGGTGCCTGGGGTACGACCGCTGCACTTGCGATGTTAAACGATGCGGTTAAGAAGGGCGGCACGATGGCAAGTTCTTTTGTCGGCGGCCTTTCCGGTGCTTTTATACCGGTATCTGAGGATGAAGGCATGATCGAAGTTGCGGAGAAAGGCTTCCTGCGGCTGGAGAAACTGGAAGCGATGACTTGTGTCTGCTCTGTAGGACTTGATATGATCGCGATCCCCGGTGATACTCCGGCTTCAACGATCTCGGGTATCATCGCCGATGAGATGGCGCTCGGAACATTTAATAACAAAACTACAGCAGTCCGCGTGATCCCGGTTCCCGGAAAGAAAGTCGGAGATCAGGTAGAATTTGGCGGACTTCTCGGATATGCGCCGATCATGGAAGTCAATACGGCATCCTCCGAGGCATTCATTTCCCGTGGCGGCCGTATTCCTGCTCCGATCCACAGTATGAGAAACTAAAAAAGTATGATAAAAGAGAACCGGAAAAAGAAGATACTGATACCACTGTTTCTTTTGGAAATCCTGGTTCTCTTTTTCTGTCTTGTGATCAGTCTTCATGGCGGGGAAGGAAGTGACCGGTTCGAGTTTTCTAAAACTCTTGGTAAAGAGTATTTCCCGGATGCACTATGCGAGCCTTCGGAGGTAGCATTCTCCGGTGCATATCGGCAGGACCTTCCACAGGATGTATTCCTTGAAATGAAAGGAAGTCATGATGCAAAAAAGTCCGATGTGATCCCCCTTCCTTCCGGAGATTATGTTCTTACCGTCGATTATTCCTGCCATACGGATGATAACGGTATCATTATCTGCCAGGTGTTAGCGGACGGAGAGAAGAGGATCCTGGCATCCTCAGTTCCGGAGAGCCGTTCTTCCCAGTCAGAGATCCTGTTTACTGTTGAGGATGACAGCCAGCCTGTGATCATTGCTCTTTTATGTAAGGATGAGGAAGGCTTTTCCATCTTCCGTGCGGATCTTTTTTCTGTAAGTTCGGGAGTATCATCGGCGGCAAAGGTGATCTCCGTGATCCTCCTTTGGATCGGCCTTTGCGCTATCGCAAATCTCTTCGTGTTTTTCTTCCTCGATCACCCGGATGAAAGAAAGATTTATCTTATTCTTGCAGCCTCAGTGGTACTTCTATCGCTTCCGGTACTTATCCCGCCGTACTATTTCAGAAATGCCCATGATCTTCATTTTCATGTGATGCGTATCTTCGGAACCAGAGAGGGCATCCTTCGAGGTACGGTTTTTACAAAGATGCAATCGGCCTGGTATCACGGATATGGATATCCGATCAGTGCCTGTTACGGCGATATGTTCCTGTATCCTTCTGCGCTGGCATCGATTGCAGGCCTTCCGATCGAGGGATGCTACCGCTTCATGGTGGTACTGATCAACTGTCTTACTGTATTTTCATCATATTATTGTTTCAAGAAAGTCTTCGGAAGATCCGGGGCATTTGCCGGAACCATCGTATATGTGTTCTTTTTCTACAGGATCATCGATATTTACCGGAGAGCTGCGATAGGGGAATTCCTGGCTATCGCATTCCTGCCTTTTCTTGTAGCAGCAGTCTTTTATCTGTATAAAGACATGTTCGGCCAGTCACTGGTTCACTTTGTGGTCGGCTTTACCGGTCTTTTGAACTCGCATATTCTTACTACGGAGATGGTACTGTTTGCCCTGACCGTTTTCCTGCTTTCCTATGGCAGAAGAACTTTCGTTGCAAGACGCCTTCTTTCGCTAATTGTATCTGCGATTGCTGTGCTGCTTGCAAATCTCGGCTTTATCGTTCCGTTTCTCGATACGGTCTTCCGAAATAACATGATGGTCCTTCATTCCGATCAGTTCCAGATCCTTCCGAGCGAGAACGGGATACGGTTTGAGACATTGTTCGGAAGCGGGAAGAACACGACATATATCATTGCTGCGATGCCGATCATTTGCCTTCTGCTTCTGATCTTTGTCTTCTGCTATTTTGAGTCGAAAAAGAAAAGGGAAGACGGCGTATCCGCCGGAAAAAAGAGAAGACTTACTGTTTTTACTATATTTACCGGCCTGTACCTTCTCATGAGTACGGCATATTTCCCCTGGGATCTTCTGATGAAGATCCCGTTTGTGGATACTTTTGTGGCAAGTATCCAGTTTCCGTGGCGATGGCTGGCATTTGCCGATCTTTTCGGAGCCCTTGCTATCTGCGAGATCTTCTCCGGATCTTCATGGAAAGAATCTTCCTCTGTGATGAAAAAAGCACTTGTTTCCGTCACATCCCTGTGTGTGATACTGGGAACTGTATTTGGTTTCCTTCTTTATATTTCTTTTGACAGGACTTCATTAAAAAGACCGGAGAATATTGATTGGATCCATATCAGTAATCATGAGTATATGATCTCAGGTACGGATATCTACGGGTTTAACAGGAAATACCGGGTATCCGGAGATGCTTCAGTCACTGATTTTTCCAAGGACTGCGAGAAGATATCTTTCCGATTCGAGTCTGGAGAAGACGCCTATATCGATATTCCTTTGTTGAATTACAGTCATTATCAGGCACAGATCACGGAAAGCCGCGATACCTCGAAGAAGAACATAGAGATTCAAAACGGGGAGAATAACCGGATCAGAATACCGCTTCCCGAAAACGGCAGCGGCCGGGTGGAGATATCCTTCCATACGCCAATTTACTGGGTTGTGTCATATCTGATCAGTGTAATCAGCGTCTTTGTGATCTTGGTGACGATCTTCCGCAAGAAGAGAAATCAGCCTTCAACGTGATTTATTTGATTTAAAGGCTCTCTTATGCGCATACATGATCTCGTCTGCTTCCTGCATACATGTAACGATATGCTGCGTATCCCGGCCTTTCAGCTCTGCGACACCTATACTGACATGGATCTTAAAAGGCTTTTTGCATGCTTTGGTGATCTCATCAAGCATACTGATCACATGGTTTGCAAACTGCTCTCCGCGTCCGGGTCTGTCAGAAACAAGTACAGCAATGAATTCGTCTCCTCCGAATCTGGCGCAGAACTCTTTTTCCCGGAGACACTTCTGAAGAGCATTTGATATCTCGCTTAATGCAAAATCACCCTCGGAATGTCCGTGTATATCGTTGATCGCCTTCAGGTTATCCATGTCGATGCTGGCGATATAGATGATTCTGTCATCAGAGATGCTCGAGAGCAGCTCCTGAAGCCGGAATTCGAATCCTCTGCGGTTATATATACCGGTCAGTTCATCGGTCTGTGCAAGTCTGTTGATCTCGGCATATCCGCTGAATTTTTTCTGGAAGTAGCAATTCTCGATCGCAGAGGACAGTGTGCTGATATATGTGTATGTCAGAGAATTTGGCCATTGATCTGCCTGAGGATTTAAGACCAGATATCCGTAGTCCTTATTCTTGCAGAACAGGGGGAATACGATATATACGCCGGGATTCTCCGTTTCGAAATACTCGGAAGGGAGAATATCCGTACGCTTAAATGTTTTGTTGATTGCTTCCGCTTGACGACGGTTCTCCGCGTGCATGCGCTGCAGGAGGATCATATTATCCGTGAAAGGTTTGTCCAGGATCTCGGAGGAGAAGCAGGGATCGGATTCATCGCAGTAACAGATAAAGCAGTCCTTGCATCCGAGTGTGTGGAAGTAGTATGTGGCCACAGAAAGAGCAGTCTCTATGTCCAGAGTATTCTGGTAATCCGCTGTGATACGGCCGGACTCACGAAGCAGGAATTCTTCCTCGGCAATCACCTGATACATCTGATCAACATCTCTGCTGATCAGCTGCTTCCCACAGCCGCAGCTTGCACGGAAATTGATCTCATCCGCCAGCGTGATATTCTTGGAGGGGTGATTGCCTGATTTGATATCATCGATCAGCTGGAAAGCCGCCTCCGCATACTTTTCGGGCTGGACGGTAACCGTAGTAAGGGAAGGAGTAGTATCTTCGCCTTCTCTGATTCCGTCGAATCCGCATACGCATACATCTTCCGGCACGCGCACACCGCGCTTTTTCAGTTCGGAACAGATCGACAGCGCCATATAGTCATTCGCGCAGATGATCGCCTGAGGATATGAAATGCGGTCCTGCATGAAAAAGTCGAGTGCTCTTTCGCCTCTGTTGCGCCAGTAATTTCCTTCGAAAATGGTATTGTATCTGATCGGCAGACCGCTTTCGCGCATAGCGGAAACAAAGCCGGAGAGTCTTTCCGGAGAATCCTTATGTAAATACGGACCGGACATATAACAGATATCCGTGAAGTGATGCACGTCGATAAAATGACGTGTCATCTGATACATAGAGTTTTTATTCTCGATCGAGATCGTGTAGAAGTCCGGATGACCGGTCTGAAGACAGATCACCGGACAGGTGGCATTTGCGCGAGCAAGTTCATAGAATTCTTTATCCATCCCTTTGATGTCAAAAGAACCGGGAAGGGCAATGATCGCTTCGAAGTCCGAGTAATCCGGAATATGAAGGATGTTTTTCTTGCCGATCTCAGCAAGAAGGTTTCGTCCATAGGGAGAAGTATATGAGCCGTAAGAGGCAAAGATAACAACATCCAGATCCCTAAGAGAGGCAAGGTCAATGATCGCTTTGCCGCACGAAGTCTGGAAAACCTGTGTTATCTCGCTCATGAATATGCCGATTCGTTTTCTTGCCACGGATATGTCCTCCCCCGAAATGTTTGCCCCCATGTCTATGAAGCGATTATAACACCTAATTTGCGTTGTTTCCAAATTAACAACGTTTATTTAGAATTCAGAATAATTTGATTTTGACTATCTATTTTGAGATAATGCAATTGGAAGTTGGTTTTTAATTCTTTGGGGGGGAAATCTATGGAAAACAATTCAGGTTCACCACAGTTAAATGAGCGTCAGCTTGCTCTTGCAAGAGACCGCAAAGAATGGACGACGGCCTTGGGCAATAGACTGAATGTCCTTTTCGGCATTTCGATTTTGAATGTCATCATTCTGGTGATCACATTTATTATTTCATTGAGTGTCCAAAATGCTGATAGACTTTCCGAAGTTAAGGACGCAGTTAATGTATTGAAGGTCATCACGGTGATCGCGCTGGTTCTTGCTATCATTTATGGTATTACTGTCTGTTCAATGGGAAAATATAATGATGATCTAAGTGCAGCAGGAGTATTCTATATCTTTAACCAGGTCTGTTCTGTTGCATCAAATCTTATGGGAAGAGGTTCCGGTGCAAGTTCATTATTCAAATTTATCTCTTTAGCATTATCCATTGCTTTTATTCTAAAGTTTTGTTCCGGTATGATCACCTGCTTCAGCACGATCGGAAGTGGTATGTCTCTTAACTGGGAATCTTTTAAAACGGTATTTCTTATCAGCGTGATCGGAATGCTTGCATCTGTTTTAATGGCAATTATGCCCGGCCTTTATGGATTGGCAGTTGTCGCTGTACTCGGATTTTCAATTATGACTATTATTGTTGCTATCTGGCAGATCGTAATACTTCGTCAGTCTGCCACTGAAATGCTCGAATATATCTACGATCCGGAAACAGAAACAAGATCTGCTGCCGGTGCCTTTAGAAATATGAATATCAGTGCGGCAACAAGCCGCAGACCTGTTCCGGCGCCGAAAAAAACCTCGATGACTAGAGAAGAAGCCCAAAAGCGTGCGGAAGAGATGAGAAAGAGACGTGAAGCAAAGGCGAATGGAATCGAGCTTCCCGAGTCTTCTGATGAGAAATCAGATGTACCGTCGGAAGGTGCTGATAGTGAAGAATACAAGATCAGGATGCTGAAAGAGTATAAAGAATTACTCGATTCCGGCGTGCTTACCCAGGAAGAGTTCGATCAGAAAAAGAAACAACTGCTTGGATAAGGAAAGTGCTTCTGCCAAGGTATATACGAAAAGGGTTCACTCGGGAAAAAGTGAACCCTTTCTGTTTGATTCGATGGGAAAAGCACTATTCGTCCGAAGACAGCTGTCAGCTTAAGGAATCAAGTGCCTTTTTTACGGTCTCCGGAGCCGGAGCACCGACGATCGTACGCTTGTTAACGCATGTTTCCAGGGAGATCGCATCATAAACGTCTTCTTCGATCAGGTCGGAGAACTGCTTGAATTCTTCAAGAGAAAGCTTCTCGAGCGTCGTATTATGCTCGATGCAGTAGTGAACGAGTTTGCCGGAGATCTCATGTGTGGATCTGAACGGGATGCCCTTTCTTACCAGATAGTCAGCAAGGTCGGTCGCATTGGTAAAGCCGCCGAGGGCAGCTGCTTCCATATTATCTTTTCTAAGCTTCATGGTCTTGATCATACCGGTGAAGGGAACGAGAACACCCTTGATCGTATCGATCACATCAAAGAGTGCTTCCTGCACTTCCTGCATGTCTTTGTTGTAGGTGAGCGGCAGGCCCTTCATAGTTACGAGGAGGGAGA
>DFFH01000002.1:0-2564 GCA_002368805.1 Mageeibacillus sp. UBA3781
CTGCTGCGGGTAAGGCTGCTGAGCATACTGAGCGTTCGGATCAAAAGCCTGCGGAGCTGCCGGAGCCTGCTGTACCGGTGCCTGCGGAGCCGGTGCGCCGATCGGAGTGCCGCACTGGGAGCACACATTAGCACCGTCAGGAAGCTGTGTGCCGCATTTTGGACAGAAAAAAGACATAATACATTTCCTCCTATTTTTTGTAACTAAATCCCTCGATGATTATTTAGTTAAACCTTATTACTATAATTCTTACACTAATATGTAAAAAAAGCAAGAGAAACAGGAAATGAAGACACTGTGTGAAATCACTCGATCAGAGAGAAGCGAAGAGTCTGCGGCTGCTTACTCGATCAGAGAGATGCGGAGGCTCTGCGGCTGCTTGAAAAGCTCGTACTCGAGGATGAGTTCTTTTCCCTCGGTATAAATGTCCTTGATGACTGCCTGACGCAGGGAGTGGATGGTGTTCCAGGTGACGGTGTCCTCGGCTTCGTAAGAACTGAAGTCGTCGGAAGTGAGGATCATGCCGCGGGACATGCCCATCGCGCGGCCGAGGGCGAAGCGCTTATCCTTCGAGAAGTAGAAAAGCGGGTTGTTGATCGGGAGTGCATTTGTGAAGATCGCAAACGCACGTCCGGCGAGCTGCCGGTGGTTGATCATGTCCATCAGGGCGCGGTAAGTGGAGTTCTGCTCGCGCGATGCCTGCGAAAGCGGCGGGAACCACTCCGGAGAGAGGTCGCAGCTGACCTGACAGTAGTCCATGACTCCGGCTGCCGCCATCAGCGGAACGCCGCATGCGATCGTGATAGAATCGCCGACGCAGTCCTTCAGGAAATGGATGCAGTCATAGATTTTTTCCGCTCTGGTCTGTGTGGTCGATGGGATCATGCAGGCTGCGTAGAGGAAGTCGAACTTGAATACGGAGATCCCCCAGTCATCTCTCATCGTCATGAGGACGTTCTTCAGATGACGGCGGAAGTTCGCATTGCTGGTGTCGAGGCAGTAGCACGTGTTCCAGGAGGTGCAGGCCTTGACGTAGTTGCCGGACTTATCCTTCAGGAGCCAGTCGCGGTGATGCTTAAAGATGCGCGAGTGCTTCTCGCAGATAAACGGTGCGATCCAGATGCCGGCACGAAGTCCAGCGCCCGTGATCTTCTTCGTGACCGGATATATTCCATGCGGAAAAGCACTTTTCTTCGGTGTCAGCCAGTCGCCGAGTGCGTTTTCGTAGCCCTCGTCGATGCAGAAGATCTGGCAGGCATATTTGGAAGATGCTTCGCTGACCTCGGCGAGGTCTTTGAGCATCTGGCGCTCGGAGATGTCCTGCTGGTGGCGGTACCAGGTGGTGTAACCGGTCATCGGCTGAGCATTCGTGGAAGTAACGCCGAGTTTTTCGAAATAGCCGTCAAAGACTTCATCCTCGGTGCCTCGGAGAAAGATGACGTCCAAAGCGGTGAACTCGGTGTCGAAAAGACGTGTCTGCAGGTCTTTCCTGATCGTGAAGGTTTCTTTTTTTGTATCAATATCGAAGAAGGTGAAGCCCTGCTGTTCATTGAGGGACCCGAAGAAGCGGAAGTCCGCCTTCTGACGGATATATCCGTAGCTTACGCCATGAAGCCAGCGGTTCTCTTTCTCGTAGTCCGTGAACTGGCGGTCGCCGGTGTTATCGGTCTTTCTGTGCTTCAGGACCTTCGCCATATTCTCGGCGCGGTCGATGGTCGTGTCGCTGCTGTATTCTTTGCAGACGGTCCAGGACTGGTATCCGTTCATGAGGATATGGTCGCGGTCGTCAAACTTGTACGGATAAACGACCTTCAGTTCTGTGATCTCGATGGCCGACTTCGGTGAGAGGCGGATCGTGATGCGGTCGTCTTCGATCGTGTTTTCAAAGCGCAGAATATCCTCGGGCTTGCCCAAAAGGTCCAGCTCATGCTTCTGCCCGTTCTGTAGAAATTTGATAACTGCGCTTACCGGTTTCATTTCTAATCACGCTCGATTCCATTTATTCAATACAAGTATATTTAGTTTTCGGGATTTTGCAAATGTTGTGCGGGGGCGGGCGCCCGGCGGCCGGCGCAGGGGGGAATGGAGACTTAAGATGGGCGGGTGCCCGGCAGGGGCTGGCCGGCGCGCAGGAATGAGAAAAGGGGGCGGAGAGTTCACAAACGAGTGCTTTTCGAGTAAAATAGCGGGGAAATGCCGACTGCCGCGAAGAGCTGTGAGGCGGGAAGACCGACGGCTACGGGGTATCCGATGAATATTCCGAGGGAAAGCGGCGGTCGGAATAAAGGAGAAATACCATGGCCAGAATGCGCAAAAAGAAGAATCTTGTTTCCCGTACCGAGGCGTGTGCCGAGCACTATTTTGAGGTGCCGCAGGACAACCGCGGGAAGTGGAGAACGGCGTGCGGGATGCCGGAGGATTGCCGGCTGTTCGTCGAGATCGGCTGCGGGAAGGGTTCTTTTTCCGAGAAGATGGCTAAGAAATACCCGGATGTGTGCTATGTCGCGATCGAGCGTGAGCCGTCGTGCTGCCTGCTCGCGATGGAAAAGGCGCAGCGTGAGGGC
>DFFH01000002.1:2680-5239 GCA_002368805.1 Mageeibacillus sp. UBA3781
TTCGGGGAGGGCGAGGTCGATCGGATCTTCATTAATTTCTGTGATCCGTGGACCAGACAGAATAAGCCGAAGCGCCGCCTGACGTACCGCGCGTTTCTGGATATGTACCGCCAGGTGATGGTGCCGGGCGGGGTGATCGAGTTTAAGACGGACAACGATCCGCTCTTTGACTTTACGCTCGAGGAAATGACGGCGTCGGGCTGGGAGACGACGTGCGTGACGCGCGATCTGCACCACAGCGAGTGGGACGCGGACAATATCCGGACGGAGTTTGAGACGAAGTATGCCGAGCAGGGCATCCCGATCAAGCGCGTTGTGGGCGTGATGGGCGACAAGCCGGCGGCGACGGAACCTGAAGCGGCCGGGGAAAGTGCTTCGGCCGAATGAGCGGCGGCGCCGTATAAAGAAGTATAATGCCGCCGTGAGGTGAGTGCCGGCGGCGCCCTTTGAAATCGCAATAAAGCTTGCGATATAGGAAATCTTCTTGTTAATTCCGGTTAGTCCATATATAATTAGGGGCGTCTGCGGCAGATGTTTGGCCGCGGAATGAGGAGGACAGAGAATATGGCTGCTTTGTTTGAACCCAAGAAGAATAATTCGATCGCGATGCTGCAGAAATCGATCGAGGAGAAGGACGGACGTATCCGCTTCCTTTACGATGAGATCGGCAAACTGTATTTCCGCCAGTACCGTGACATGAATGCGGATGTTTCGCGCGAGATCAATACCCGCTGCGAGTTCATCACGAATCTTTATATCGATATCGAAAACTGCCGTCTGCGTATCCTTTACGAGAAGGGCTACAAAGAGTGCAAGAACTGTAAGCGGCCGAATCTTCTGGAGCATGCGTACTGCTGTGCGTGCGGCTCGAAATTCCCTGATTCCAATGATGTTAACATTGTTACAGCGGTCGATCCGGAGAAGTTTGTGATCAAGATCCCGGATGTGACGATGATTCCGATGGCGGAGGCAAGTGCTCCGGCGGGTGCTGAGGCTTCGGTTGCTGAGGCTGCGGTGGCGACGGCGGCTGCTCCGGTGGCGCAGACTGTAGCTCCGGCTGAGGTGGTCACAGGTGAAGTGATCTCTGCGGATGTAGTTCCTGCTGAAGTGGCCAGCGCCCGCGCAGTGGAGGAGACTGAAGCTGCGGCCGAGTGATTTTGCATCGGAAAACGGTGTATTTTATGTCTGAAAAATCGTTTGGCGGTTTTAGACATATCTCCTGACGGCAGATTTATGTCTGAACTTAGGCTTTTGAAAAACAGACATATGAAAATGAGAGAAAAATATGTCTGTACAAGTGCTTTTCGAAAATAGACATAAAAACGAAGAGCAAAAATATGTCTAAAATGGAGTATCTTCGATTTAGACATAAAAACGAGCAGAAATCGTATGTCTGAAAATGGGTTGTTGAGAATCAGACATATTTTGCAGACACCGCCATATGTCTAAAATGAAGTTTTTGGGAAACAGACATATGACAGTCATCAGATATCCCGGAACAAAAAAGAGCTCCCCTCTGTGAAGCCCCAACATTATTATTCTAGCATACTTTGCGAAAACTTTCCGACGCGTATGTTACCATTTTGTGAACCTTAGTTCGATATAATGGAGACGTAGACAGAACAAGGGTCTACGAAATTGAACAATCGGAAGGATGTGATTATATGAAGATCACGACACAGGGAAACGGAATCAAGATCGGCACACGTCTGGAGGAGAAAATCGCCGGCAAACTCGCTAAATTCGACAAGTACTTCGGTGAGGAGGGATCTTTCAACATTAAGATCCATCCCGAGAGAGAGCTGAAGAAAGTGGAGATCACACTGAAACTTCAGAATCATATTTTCAGAGCGGAGGCAAAAGACGAAGACATCCTGAATGCGGTTGACCGTACGGTCGATAAGCTGGAGTCGCAGATCAGGAAACAGAAGACGAGGATCCAGCGTCAGAAGAAGGACTATCCGATCCTCAACGACTATCTCAATGACATCGTTGAGGAGGATTACGAAGAAGAGGACAACGAGCCCAAGATCATTAAGCGTAAATCATTTGAGCTGGTACCGATGGATTCGGACGAAGCTATTCTGCAGATGGAAATGCTCGGACACAGTTTCCTGGTTTATCTGGATGCGCAGACCGGGAATGTGTGTGTAGTATATAAGCGCAAAGACGGTCAGTATGGTCTAATCGAGCCTACCTATTAATCCTTCCATCAAAGTATTAATTTCCTTGTTCAATAGCCGTACTTGCGCTTGAACACCGGGGAGGGGATCCTAACAAGATCCCCTCCTTTTTTGTGTGTTTGGAAAGATGCCGGGGCGGTCCTTTTTCTGCGCGAAAAGCACTTGCCCGCGGCGGAGATTTCCGGCCGCAGCTTAGCGGGCTGCCGGGTGGGCCGGTGATTCTCGAAAATTAGACTGGCGGTAACTGTTGGTGCGTATTCCCGTATGTTAGAATTTTGATTGTGAAGGGAAATCACACAAGGAAACATAGGGGAAACACAAAATGGCAAAGGAAGAAAAGGGGACAAAGAAAAGCCCGGATAAAGGGACAACTAAA
>DFFH01000002.1:5390-18346 GCA_002368805.1 Mageeibacillus sp. UBA3781
AAGAAGTCCGCGGATAAAGGGAAAAAGAAGTCCGCGGATAAACTGTCGTTCGCTCAGACGGTGAGCAACAATGTGTTCGCCATGAAACTGGCGGGAAAATACACCCGGCTGATGGTCGTTGCCGCTTTTATCTCGACGGTATTCGGGTACTTCGAGTGGGTGTTTTTCGATGGCGTTTTCATAAGGAAGATCGTGCAGGCGCTGGACAGTAACGCGTCGTTTCGTTCGGTGCTGGGTTTTATCGGGATCATGACGGCGGTGTTCTTTCTGATCGAGCTGTATAACAAGTATGCGGACAATGTGATCTACCCGCTTGAGACCATCAAGCTTTACGGTGGCATCTATAAGCAGCTTTTCGCGAAGGCGAAGAATGTGGAACTTAAGTGCTATGAAGATCCGGATTTCTACGATAAATACACCATGGCCATCGACGGTGCGGAGGAGAAGATCTGCGCGATCGTGAAGCGCTTCTGGGGCTTTCTTGTATCGCTTCCGGCACTGGGTGTGGTCTTTTATCTCATGTACGATATCGACCACTATGCGGTGCTCTTTATCATCTCGCCCTTGATCGGTAACTTCATCTTCGGCAACTATAAGCGGATATATGAGTATAAGCGGTATCAGGCGCAGGTGCCCGGTAACAAGGTGCATAACTACGTCAGCCGTATGATGTATCTTCCCGATGGTGCAAAAGAAATGCGTCTTTCCAATGTGTTCGCGCTTCTTCGGAAGCAGTACAGTGAAGCCACGGAAAAGAACGTCCGTGCGGCGGTGAAGTATGCTTTTGCCAACTGCTCGCTCTCGTTCTGGAGGATCACATTCACATTCACGATCATCTTCGAGGGCGTGCTCTTCTATGCCAGCTACAGAACGCTTGTCAGTAAGACCATTTCGCTTTCCCAGCTGGCCATCATGACGAGCCTGATGGTTGCCATGACATGGATGCTGATCACGGCTTTCGAAGATATTGTGGAGCTCATGAAAAACGGCGTCTTCATCAATAACTTAAGGACGTTCCTAGAGTATGAGGAGCAGATCCCGCAGGATCAGGGCGGCGTGATGCCGGAGGGCTTTGAGAGCCTGGAGTTCCGAAATGTGTGCTTCTCGTATAAGGATGAGGAGACGATCCGGGATCTTTCTTTCAAGATCGATAACGGCGATATCGTCGCGCTCGTCGGCCACAACGGCGCCGGGAAAACGACGATCATTAAGCTGCTGCTTCGGTTCTACGATCCGACGTCCGGCGAGATCCTCTTAAACGGGCGCAACATCAAGGAGTATGACCTTCGTGCCTACCGGCGCCTCTTCGCGACGACGTTCCAGGATTTTGCGATCTTTGCGATGAGCGTCAAGGAGAATGTTCTGATGGGGCGCCATTACGAGAACGAAGATGAGATCGTGCACCGCGCGCTCCGGAGGGCCGGCATCCTCGAGAAGGTCGAGTCGCTGCCGAAGGGCGTGGACACTGTCATGACCAAAGAGTTCGACAAGGAGGGCGCGGTCTTTAGTGGCGGCCAGCACCAGAAACTCGCCGTGGCCAGGACTTTTGCAAAGGAATCGCCGGTCAAGATCTTCGACGAGCCGTCTTCCGCGCTCGACCCGATCGCGGAGTATGACCTCTTCAAGAACATCCTGAAAGAAGGACGCACGCATACCATGGTATTTATTTCCCACCGGCTGTCGTCAGTAAAAAACTGCGACAAGGTCTTCATGCTCGAAAAGGGCACGATCGTCGAGCGCGGTTCGCACCGTGAGCTGATCGACGCGCATGGAAAATACGCGAAAATGTATATCCGCCAGGCTATGAACTACCTGGCCGTAGAAAAGGAAGAGGAGGTGATCCTGTGAGCAAGAAAAAGACGGAGCGCGCGGCGGGCGCGAAAGCGAAGACGCGCGCGGAAGCGAAGAGCGAAAAGAAGAATACAAGTGCTTTTGCCGACGAAAAAGATAAGAAAGTCAAGCAGCCGGCCTCGCAGGTCTTTAAGAACAACTTCTACTTCATGGGCATGATGTTCAAGGCCTCCCCGAGATTCGTGCTGTACCTGGCGCTCGACGCGATCCGCGGACAGGTGTCCATCTTCTTCGAGCACATGATCCTCATCGGATTCGTCCTCGAGGCGGCGGAGTTCGGCTACTCCTTCCGGCGGGTCGGAATCACGATCCTGATCTTCGCGGCGGCGATCACCCTGGGTATGGTGTTCACGGTCATCGCCGGCGACCTGATGGCGGAAAGAGAACGGCCGAAAGTCCGGCAGAAGATCAAGATGATGCTTTATGAAAAAGCCCGTTCCGTGGACCTTTCCTGCTACGATGACCCGGACTTCTATAACAGTCAGGTCATGGCGATCTCCGAGGTCGACAAGCAGATCGACCAGACTATGGATTTCATTAAGAACGTGCTGTCGGGCCTGACGGTATTTTTCCTCACCGGCGGCTACTTCCTTGTGAAGGATAAGCTCTCCATCGTTTTCGTGCTGATCTCGTTCGTGCTGAGCTTTCTTCTCAACAAGGTCTATAACAAACTGTCTTTTCAGATCCGCATGCGCCGCTATCCGCCGGAAAGAAAGCGCGAATACGTCAAGCGTGTCTACTATCTGAAAGATTATGCCAAAGAGATCCGTCTGGATCCGGAGGTGACCGATGTTCTGGAGGAACGCTTTGTGGCGGCCAATCAGGAAGTCTATGAGGCGGAAAAGTCACTGGCGAAAAAGAAGTTCGGTGTGGCTTTTCTGAAGGATCACATTTGCAGCCGGCTTTTTACGGATTCGTTCTATTCGGGCTATCTGGTCTACCGCTACACGGTGATGCACGCGATCTCGCTGTCGTCGCTGGTCATGCTCTTTAACTGGTTTACGGATCTCAAGCGGAGCCTTCGTGTCTTTACCGAGTCCTATCCGAAGGCCTGTGAGACGAGCCTTTATATCCAGAAGATCCGCGACTTCCTGGCATACGAGCCGAAGGTGGTTTCGGAAGGTGATGTGGTTCCGTCTTCTTCTGCAAAAGCACTTTCCCTCGAGGGTGTGGGCTTTTCCTATAAGGAAGGTCTCCCGCGGGTACTGTCTGATATTACGATGAATGTGCACCCGGGTGAGAAGATCGCGCTCGTCGGCTATAACGGCGCGGGCAAGACCACGCTGGTCAAGCTCCTGATGCGTCTTTACGATACGACGTCAGGGCGGATCCTCGCCGACGGCGTCGATGTGCGGAAGTACGATGTCGAAGCATACCGCGACTCGATCGGCACGGTATTCCAGGACTTTGAGATCTTCGCGGGAACGGTGAAGGAAAACGTGGTGCTGGATGATGTGGATGGCGCGGGTGCGGGCGCGCGCGTCGATGAGGGCAAGGTGCGGCAGGCGCTCGCCGACAGCGGCCTCCTGAAAAAGGTCGATTCGCTCCCGATGAAGCTCGACACGCCGCTGACGCACGAGTTCTCGGAAAAAGGTGTCGATCTTTCCGGCGGCGAGCGGCAGAAGCTCGCGATCTCACGCGTGTTCTACCAGAATGCATCGCTGATGATCCTCGATGAGCCTTCTTCCGCACTCGATCCGATTGCGGAGTACCAGCTCAACCACGCGATGCTCGAGGCGACGAAGGATAAGACCGTCATCTTCATCTCGCACCGTCTCTCGACCACGCGTCTTGCCGACAGGATCTTCATGCTCGAAGAGGGCCGAATCGTCGAGGAGGGCTCGCATGAGTCGCTTCTGGGCAAAGGCGGCAAGTACGCCGAGATGTGGAAGGCCCAGGCCGGCGCGTATATTGAAGTGTAAGTGCTTTTCGGGCGAAAGTGCTTCTCGGGACGAGGAGCTTCTAGGGTGAACTGTTTCTCGGGTGGGAGCGCTTCTCGGAAAAAGGAAAGTGCTTTTCGGGCGGAATCGAAGGAAAAGTGACAGATAGGATCATCTTGCCGGATTTCCACGATTGATCCTATCGAAAAGCACTGGTGATAGGATCGGTTGGTGAAAAATGGCGATATCATCCTATCAATTATTGTGAGCGATAGGATCGATTTCTGATAGAGCTTGAAAAGATCCTATTTCGGTGAAAAGAGGATAGGATCATTTGGGCAGAAATCGCCAAAAAGATCCTATTCTGGTGAAAAGAAGATAGGATCAGTTGAACTGGATTTGTCCAAAAGATCCTATGGTGCTGAAAAATGGATAGGATCAAAATGCCTTTTGGGGTGTTTTGATCCTATTTGCTTTTGAAAGGGTAGGATCCCAAAGGGCGGTGGGAGCTGGAAGATCCTATCGGCGCGCAAAAGAAGAGGGAAAGTGCTTCTCGAGGAGAGCAAAGATGAAAAAGGGAAAGTGCTTCTCGAGGCGAGCAAAGTTGAAAAAGGGAAAGTGCTTCTCGAGGAGAGCAAAGATGAAAAAGGGGAAGTGCTTTTCGAGGAGAGGGGGATGAGGGGGGTGGCTTACGCCTCGCCGTGGATCTGCGCGTCGGCGAGGATCACGGGATGGCGCTTGTTGTAGCAGACGATCGTCGCGCGGGTGCCTTCTTCGAGGAGGCGGAGCGTGTGCGCGGAGAAAACGGGCATGGCTTCCATGGTTTCGCCGGATTCGGAGATGAAAGTGACCGCGTCGTAGTACACGCCGGTGTCTTCGCTGGTGCTGACTTCGCGCTTGTTGGAGACGCGGCCGTGGCAGACCTTGCAGGTCCAGGCGGGCATGTCGATGATCGCGGTGTAGATGAGGATCACGAGCGCGATACCCATGCCGATGGCGGAGATCCACCTGAGACGGCCGTTTGCGACGATGAAAAGGGAAGCGATGGCGACGATGGACAGAACCAGCCAGATCGTGCTGCGCAGGTTCAGAATGCGGAAGATTCTTTTCTTTTCTTCTTTAGAAGCATCGCGGAAAGTCAGCGATGAAACATCGATATCCATACTACTTCTCCTTATTTTGCTGTAATAGTATCACATATAAGGGGCGCGGGCAAATCCCGGGGCGATTCTGCTGCGCCTGTGAGCGGCGCGCGGCCCGAGGTCGGGATGGTGTGGGCAAATTTGCGAGGTTTCGTAACGAAATAATGGTATAAATCCGGCGCGGGATTAGGTACAATAATGACAGGGGAAAGTTCTTTTGCAAAAGCACTGGTACGGGATCCGTCGGTGCGCACTTTATCAGGTTGGAGGACTGGATTATGTTTACTAGAACAATGAATGGATTTGATAAACCTGTATCGCTGCTGGGCTTCGGGTGCATGCGTTTCCCGACGACGGCGGACGGCAAGATCGATAAGGCCAGGGCGCGCGCGATGCTGCTCCGTGCGCACAAGATGGGCGTGAACTACTATGACACCGCCTATCCGTATCACGGCGGTGAGTCAGAGAATGTAGTCGGCGAGGTCCTCACGGAGCTCCCGCGCGACTCGTATTTCCTGACGACGAAGCTCCCGGTGTGGGAAGTGAAGTCGAGAGAGGACGCCGAGAAGCTCTTTGAGAAGCAGCTCGGGAAGCTTAAGCAGGAGTATCTCGACCTGTATCTGCTGCATGCCATGAACGAGGACCGGTTCCAGGAGATGGAGGACCTCGGCGTGATCGACTTCATGTTCGAGCTGAAGAAGCAGGGGAAGATCAAGAACGTGGGATTCTCGTTCCACGATGATTACCCGGTATTCGAAAAGTGGATCAGGAAGTATCCGTGGGATGCCTGCCAGATCCAGTTCAACTTCATGGATGTTGAGAACCAGGCCGGTACGAAGGGCCTGAAACTGGCGGAGTCGCTGGGTATCCCGGTGATCGTTATGGAGCCGATCCGCGGCGGTTCGCTCTGTATGTATCCGGACGACCTGCTGGGCGAGCTGAATGCTCTTCGCCCGGGAATGTCGAAAGCCTCGTGGGCGCTGCGGTTTGTCGCATCGTTCGAGGGCGTGAAGGTGATCCTGTCGGGCATGTCCGCCGAGGATCAGCTCGAGGACAACCTCGATACATTTAACCGCTACGTGCCGATGACGGAAGACGAGCTCGCTGCGATGGGCCGCCTGAAAGAGGCGCTCGACGCGAGAGTCTTTAACCCCTGCACCGGGTGCCGTTACTGCATGCCGTGTCCGGGCGGCCTCGATATCCCGAAGGTCTTCCGCATCTGGAATGAATACGGAAAGTACGGTAATGCCGGCCACGCGAAGTGGGAGTGGAGCATGCTGAAGGAAGACGAAAAGCCTGAGAACTGCATGTGGTGCGGAGCCTGCGAAGACCAGTGCCCGCAGAAGATCAGTATCCGCGAAGACCTCGTAAAAGCGGGCGAAGTGATCTCGAAACTGTAAACGGGCCGAGCGCTTTTCGAGCGGGAAAAGGCGGAAAAACGGCGGCGAAATGCGCAAATATGCAAATTTCGTTGACGAACGCCGAAATTTAGAGTAATATATGTCCTGTTTGAAACCGATAGATTTGGGTTTCCTAAGTTTAATGCACGGAAGGAGGGATAACAAGTGTCGGAAATCAGACTTAAAGAAAATGAGTCCCTTGACAGTGCTCTGCGTCGTTTCAAGCGTTCCTGCGCTCGTTCTGGTGTACTCGCTGAGGTACGTAAGAGAGAGCATTACGAGAAGCCTTCTGTACGCCGTAAGAAGAAGTCGGAGGCGGCTAGAAAGCGTAAGAGATAATTTCTCTTCCTTAGTTGAATAATGATGATGAAAAGAGCGTTTCAGAAGAGGCGCTCTTTTTGCGTGTGTCTAGTGTTTAGTTGTTCTTCGGAAAAAGCACTTGTTCCCGCGCGCGTGTGATCGGGGCCGCGGCGGGGCACCGATCGCGGGCCGCCCAAACTGCCGAACTTGCCGCCCCGCGCGCCATCGGCCGCGCCAATTAGCCGCCGATGGTGTAATTACTTACGATGTCGAGCGTCAGCGTGATGCAGGCGGTATGGCAGTGGAGATTGACGACGGCGGATTTTGCACCGGCGGGGAAGATGATCTCCTGCTTGATGCTGGTATCCGCAGAATACGAAAATGGTGTCTGTGCGCCGCTCTCATCCGTGGTATAGCCGTCGATGCAGACTGTTCCCGGACCTCCGCTGCAGGCCATCTCCATCGGGACACCGGTTAAGATCTGCCCCTTGAGCGTCATGTAGTATGCGTAGGCATCCGAAGTCGCATTTGAATTCTGATCGTAAATACGGGCGCCCTTACTGTACCACCAGACCGTCGCGCCGTCATCCATGTGCTCGGCGACAATGGCGGTCTCGTAGACCTCGTTGACGACGAGCTCGAGCGGGACATTTGTCTTCGGCGCGATGAGATTAAATTCGACCTTCAGCTCGGGTTCCTCCTCGCCGATCTTCTGGCCGGGGGAGTAGACCCATATCTCTTCCGGAGCACCGACGAGAAGATAGGCGATAAAGATGACGGGGAACTGTGCTCCGCCGTTACTGTCGAGCACGATCTTCCAGTCATCGGTGACTGCGGCTTCATTTAGCTTGGAGAAGACGGCGGTGTAGCCGGCGTAGTGCGAAGGCCGGTCGTTCGGACGGACTTCGTTGATATCTACGGTGATCCTGGTATTGAGGATCTTACGGATGTTCTCGATGCGCTTCTGCTGCTCTTCCCAGAGTTCAAATTCCAGATCCCTCTGGACCGCGCCAAATACAGCCTGCAGGGAATCGAGGAGCTCTCCTTTGAATTCGTCCGTGATCGCCTGCTTCGTGGCGGCGTCCGGGATGCCGTGTCCGCCGGAGCCGACCTCGTCGTAGATCTCGGCGAGCTGGTCGTCCGGGATGGTCCAGAACTCATTGCAGTAGCGGTCGATCTCATCCATGATCGCTTCTTCTGCGCTGTCGCGGTTGAGCGCGGCATCTTTTGCGACCTGCTTTAGGATCTTTCTCCAGTCCTTGAGCGTACGCGGTTTCCCGTGCCAGTTATTGTTGGTCGTCATGTAGTAGCGGTACGCGCAGGTCAGGGTCTCTTTTACTTTATTGTAGGCATAGTTGCCCATCTCGGTGATCGTGTAATCGATGCACCAGACCGACGCCGCGATCGTGCCGAGCGTCGCCTCGCCGGTCAGTGAAGCGAGCAGATAGACGGCGTCTTTATACATGCTTACGATCTCATTATCCGTCTTATTTTCTTTCAGAGCCATGGTGGCCAGCGAGAGGATCGATACTGCCATCCCGGCTTTTCCGAGCGCCGTGTTCATGCCGTTGGTAAGTTCGTTGTTCGCGATCTTCGTATCCAGGCCTGACCCCGTGATGAAAAGCGTCGTCAGATTGGTGATATAAGTGGTGGTCGATCCGGTCTGCAGGTTCATCTCGGCAAACGAGTTAAATGTCTGCTCGAGGTATGGCCGCATCAGCTCCTTACATTTCTGGCCGGGGATGCCTTCGTTGTCCACGATCTCTTTCACGGCCTCCAGATACTCTTTCACATCTGTATCTTTATCGACCATGTAGTCGTTGATCGCGCTGACATAGCAGTTCCGCATGCCTTCGTTCTTGAACTCGAAGCAGCCGTAAGTGGAGAAGTGGTCGGTGTAGATCACGAGCTCCTGTTTTTCCGCGTCCACCTCGAAAAGCACCGGCTCCCATTCGCTTGTTTCTTCGTTTAAGTACATCGCGCCGACGCACTTTGCGGGGTCCTGTCCCTCCGGGATGTTGGCGGGATCATACGGGATCCTGACATCGACAAATCCGTCGAGCTCGTGGTAGTCCCCGAGCGTGATGTCGTAGGCGGTGCAGTGCGCACCCATCTCCTCGATGACCTCCTCCTCCATCTGCGTGACGGTGAGCTCTGTGCCGGGCTCGATGCCGAGGCTTCCGTCGATATTGACGGTGACGTTCAGATCCGTCTCGAGATTTATATCCTCGAAGGACTCCGCCGGAACAGCCGTCTCGAGTTCCTCCTCGATCGGATCGATGGTCGTTTCCTCCACCGTAGTGGTGGTCGTGGCTTTCTTTTTCTTCTTTTTCGAGGAAGTAGTTTCTTCAGTGCTTTTCGAGCAGGCACACATGCCGCTCATGAGCGAAAAGACGAGAAGCAGAGAGATGTACTTGACTGACTTTTTCATACGCGTGATCCTCATTATTCTTCTGCAATACCTATATATTCAGTATATCCCGATAGAGAATGCAGGGGAATGAGAAGCGGAGTAATTTAACACCCTTTCCACAAAAAGAAAACAGTTTGTTTACAGGTTCAGGCCGGATTCACATCGAGACTTTTACTGCTTGAGAAACTGCAGCAGAAGACTCTCTTTTTTATTGCCCGGCGAAGGAGGTGGCGAGATGACCCGGATGCTTCTTATAAGATTTACCTAAAAAAGAGCGAGCCAATGGCGCAATTTCTTGTATGCACTGCCTATGTGCGATAAGTTGCGCAAGTCTAACATGTGAACTATAATACATATGAACGGATATTCATATGATGATCCGTTCACCAATTCAAATTCATAGGAGAGGCAAGTGCCTGCGGTGCATCGGGAGTGGGGACCCGGGCGGCCGCCAAGTGTGTGGGGCAAGTGCTTTTCCGGAAAAATGCGAGGTAATAGTATGTCAGAACAGGAATTTCTCAAAGTCTGTAATGTTTGTAAGGGTTTCGGCGAGGGCGACAGCCGCCAGGAGGTACTCCGCGGCATGGACTTCACCGTCCAGAAAGGTGAGTTTTGCGTGCTGCTCGGGCCGTCCGGCTCCGGCAAGTCCACACTGCTGAATATCATCGGCGGCATCGACAGCGCCGACGACGGCTACATCGCGATCGCGGGCGACAAGCTCCGTGATATGGATGAAAAAGCACTTACCCGTTACCGCCGCAAGCACCTGGGCTACGTTTTCCAGCTTTATAACCTGATCCCGAACCTGAACGTGAAGGAGAATATCGAGGTCGGCGCGTATCTGTCCGACAGCCCGCTCGATATCGACGATCTGCTGAATACACTCGGCCTGTGGGAGCACCGCTACAAGCTCCCGAACCAGCTCAGTGGCGGCCAGCAGCAGAGGACCTCGATCGGCCGCGCGATCGTTAAAAATCCGGATATCCTTCTTTGCGACGAGCCCACAGGCGCTCTGGACTACAACACCAGCAAGGAGATCTTAAAGCTCATCGAGGACGTTAACCGCAAGTACGGAAATACCGTCATCATGGTCACCCACAACAACGCGATCTCCGACATGGCCGACCACACGATCAAGCTCCGCGACGGCAAAGTGAGAAAGAACATCATCAACGAAAACAAGATCTCCGCAGTGGATCTCGACTGGTAAGCGGAGGCGATAATCATGGCTATAAATTCCAATAATTCCGCGGGAAAAGCACTTGCCCCGGCAGCCTCTTCCCGCAAAAAAGTCGGAAATCCGATGCGCAAGCGTCTGTTCCGCGAACTGAAAAAAGACTGGAAGAAGTACATCGTACTTTTCCTTCTGATGACTTTTATGATCGGACTTGCATCCGGTATCGATGTCGCGAACGACAGCATGATGGCGGCAATCGATGAGTCCTACGAGAAGTACTCGATCGAAAACGGACACTTCGAGCTCCGCGACAAGGCCTCCGACGCGCTGATATCGAAGTTCGAGGGCGCCGGCATCACGGTGTATGAACAGTTCTTTAAGGATCTGTCCGAGAGCAAGACCGCGCCGAATGATATTGCGATGGCGGATGCCGGCGATAGCAGTGAGGCAGGCGGGAATGCTGCTGATGAGGCCACGGATGCCGTCGCGCCAAAGCCGTCGGAAAAAGTCGATTCCGACGAAAAAGAAGTCACAGTCCGTATCTTTAAAATCAGAAATGAAGTGAACCGCGCCTGCGTCATGAAAGGCGAACTGCCGTCAAAGGCGGATGAGATCGCCATCGACAACAACCACGCGTACGTTAACAAGATCAAGGTCGGCGACACACTGTATATCGGGGAAAGTGCTTTTACCGTATCGGGACTCATCTCTTCCTCCGACTACACCACACTCTTTAAAAAGAACTCCGACTTCATGTTCAATGCGGTCGATTTTGACATCGCGGTCATGACGGAGGAGGGCTGGGAGAGCCTGCCGTCATCGGTCTTCTACCAGTACGCCTACATGTATAACGAGAAGCCGCAGACGACTTCGGAGAAGAAAGAAAAAGCGGACGCTCTCATGGAAAAACTCGCAGTACTGTCCGCGACGGGTGGTTTTACCGATGACAAAGAAGCTGCCGAAGAGCTGGCGGTGAAGGTGCAGCAGAAAGACCCGGAGACGCTGAAGCTCCTCTCTGAACGCGAGGGTGACATCAACGAACTCAAGGATTTCGTGCCGGAATATGCCAACCAGGCGATCCACTTCGCGCCGGACGACATGGGCTCCGACAAAGCGCTGATCGCCGTTCTGGTGTATGTTTTCATCGGCGTGCTGGCCTTCATCTTCGCGATCACGACCAGCAACACGATCACGAATGAATCCGCCGTTATCGGTACTCTTCGCGCGACGGGCTATTCGAGAGGCGAGATCCTGCGGCACTACATGCTGATGCCGATCATCGTGACACTGCTCGCAGCGGCCGCCGGAAACCTCCTCGGATACACGCTCTTCAAGGACGCGGCCGTCGCGCTGTACTACAATTCCTACAGCCTCGTGAAATATGAGACCCTCTGGAATATGAATGCATTCCTTGTCACGACGCTCCTGCCGCTGATCCTGATGGCCATCATCAACTTCATCGTCATCTACAGAAAACTGCGCCTGTCGCCGCTTAGATTCCTGAGAAAGGACCTGCGCACATCGAAGAGAAAAAAGGCGATGCGGCTTCCGTCGTGGAGCTTCCTCAAGCGCTTCCGTCTCCGCATCCTCTTCGACAACATGGGCGGATACGTCGTACTCTTCGTCGGTATCGCGTTTGTCATGCTGATGCTGGCATTCTCGATCGGACTTCCGCAGACGCTCGACCACTATAAGTCGAACCTCGACGAGAATTTGCTGTCGAACTATCAGTACATCCTGAAGGGCTATAAGGACGAAGCCGGAAATATCATTTCCACTTCGGAGGAGTCGGCGGAGAAGTATTCGATCACTTCTCTCGAGACGATCGACGGCGCGCATGTCGGCGAGGAGATCAGCGTGTATGGTTACACGGAAGGAAGCCGCTACATCAAGGTCGATGAACCGCTGAACGGAAACGAGATCTGGGTATCCTCGCCATATCAGAAGAAGTTCCGCCTGTCCGAAGGCGACACCATCACGCTGAAAGAAAAATATGAAGACAAGTCCTACGACTTCGTGGTCAAGGGTGTGTACGACTACGACGGCGGGCTCTGTGTATTCCTGCCGCAAAAGAACTTCAACAGCATCTTCGGTCTGGATGCGGATGCTTTTACCGGATTCCTGTCACAGAACACGATCACGGATATCGATTACGAACAGATCTACTCCGTAGTCACGATCGAAGAGATCATGAGCATCGCGACACAGCTCGATCACAGTATGGGCGGCATGATGGACATGGTGTCCTGGGTCTGCCTGATCATGGCGGTCCTGATGATGTACCTCCTTACGAAGATCATCATCGAGAAGAATGCCACGTCCATCTCGATGGTCAAGGTCCTCGGCTACGAGAACCGCGAGATCAACAGTCTCTACATCCTTCTGACCTCCATCGTGGTCGTCGTCAGCGCGATCCTGACCTGCGCCCTCGCGATCCTCGGACTTTCGGGCATCTTCCGCCTGTACATGAGATCGCTGAACGGCTGGTTCGACGTGTACATCAGTCCGGCAGGCATCGCGAAGATGATCCTGATCCTCGTCGTATCCTACGCGATCGTCGCGATCTTCGACACGATCCGCATCAAGAAGATCCCGCTCGCCGACGCACTGAAAAATGTCGAGTGAGCGCGGCGGGGCTGCGTGCTGTGAGCTGCGGTTAGTGGCGCGGCAGAAATGGCTGGCCGGCGTTCGCACTTCGGTGCACCTGCCAGGTGCAGGTGAGTGGCACTTCATATGTGCGGAGTCCGTGCCACGCCCGCCCGCATAAAAACGAATGACCCACATTTCATAATA